>CAZMZG010000005.1:0-48508 GCA_964570785.1 uncultured Atribacterota bacterium
GAGAGGCAGGGTTTGAAGCCCTCTTTGAAAGGGCAGGAAACACGCTTTCGGTGAACGTTAACCCCCAAAAAGATGAAGAATTCTCGGTAGTTCTTTCTGCAAAGGATGAAGAGCTCTGCAGGAAAACAGCAGAAACCCTCGCACCAGAAATAAGAAAAGAGCTTCTTTCTGCTTTACAGAAAGTACATAACGCAAAACTGAGCTTTTACCAGGAACTCTTAAAAACCGCTGAGGAAAACCACAGAATAGCAAGGGATAAGTTCTTCACCTTTCTCGAAAAGAATGGCTCTTTAACGTCGGATACAAAACCTTATGATAAAAGAATACAGGAAATACAACAATCGCTTAAGGAACTGCTGGAAAGAAGAAAGACACTCTTAAGTCAGCAAGATGCTCCCCTCCTTTCTTTTCCTCTTCCTCCTGAAGCCTTGCGAGAACTTTCTTTCGCACCTGTAGAGGAAATGTTAGACCTGCAGGAGGAAATCAAAAATAGAATTGACAAAAAAATTGCAGAGCTTGAGCGAAAGATAAGCTCTCTTCAAGAAGAGATGGCTGTTCTTGAACAGGAAAAGAGAGCTCTGGAGCAAGAAAAGCTGAGACAGAATGAGCTTATCGATGCTTACAACCTGCTTCTGCGGGACTACGTTTTCTGGAAAGAGGTTAAATCCTCACTCCTTCTTTCCCTACCCCCACTTGCCGAAGACGGGGCTTATCCCTTCGACGGAAAAGTCGAAGTAGGAGAAATCAAGTACTCAGGGAGTGGAAGAGACCTAAAGCTCCACCTGGCCGTGGGCCTGGTAGCCGGGCTTTTCCTGGGCGTCTTTGTAGCTTTCTTTGCTGAGTTCTGGGAAAAAGCCAAAATGCAGAGAAGTTAACTCTGCACAACTTGCAGGAAGCTCAAAATCTCTATTAACCACCGGATTCAACGGTGAAAAGTACCTTTTCTAATATAATAAAGATAAGGTGGTAATACATAGCAGTCCTTAAAGAACGGGTGAATAAGCTCGAAGAAGCACTGATACGCCTGGTCTACACCCAGCAAAACGGAAATAGAGCTTCAGGAGTTCAAGCGGGAAATGCTGGAATTCAAGGAATGGTCAAAGAAGAACATCGAGAGCCTCAATCAGCAATGGGGAAACCTGACCAAGAGATTGGGCACACCCTAATTGAGGACATCTTCGTCCCTTCCATAGACCAGGCTATAGAGAACTACTTTGGTGTTTTACCAGACATAATCGACGTAAAGAAACTGGTTCGCAAAGAGGGAAAGAGCTTAGAAATCGACATTCTGGCTCTGTGTGAAAAATAAAAAGTGGTCTATGTGGTGGCTCTGCAGGGTATTTATATTGGCTTGAGCATGAAAAAAGAAACGGTGAAGTTGTCCACCAGAAGGAAGCTCTACGCCATGGTTTTTAGGGGAGACATTCTGGAAATTGTGAATTTTGAGGATGTTAGGAATTAGAAAAAAACAGGGATAATACTTTTTGAAAGAAAAAGTCAAGACTCCAGAGGTTGTTTCTAAGCTGGTTTCCAAAATCGGGGTTGCGCAAATGTCTCTTTTGTGCTACAGTTATTCCCACATTTATTCATAGTGAAAAGGCGAAGAAGGGGAACAGTAGGTTATTCGCTCAGTCACAGAGAGCCTGCAGGAGCTGGAAGCAGGCACGAGTGGTAGCTGAAGCTCGCCCTGGAGCTGAGAAGCTGAACGGTCAGTAGGTGATCCGGTGCTTCCGTTAGTAAGCAGGAAAGGGATCTGCGATACTCGCAGATAAAAAGGGTGGTACCGCGGGGAATACCCCTCGTCCCTTGCAAGGGACGAGGGGTATTTTGTTAATGGTTAGCAAATTCACGTTTCACGGAAAGGAGGAGTGAGAATGAAAAGCGAAGCAGTAAAGGTCGGTCCAGATCGAGCGCCGCACCGATCTCTGTTTTTTGCAACCGGCATCTGCCGTGAATCCCTGAAACGCCCTCTGATAGGCATTGCCAGCGCTTTTTCGGATCTGGTACCGGGACATGTAGGGATGCGCGATCTGGAGCGATTTATTGAACGAGGTATAGAAGCAGCGGGTGGCACACCCTTTGTATTTGGCGTACCAGCCATATGCGATGGTATCGCCATGGGGCATGAGGGCATGCGTTTTTCCCTACCCAGTAGAGATGTAATCGCCGACGGTATTGAAGCAGTAACCCAGGGACACGCTCTGGACGGAATCGTATTCCTCACCAACTGCGACAAAATTACTCCCGGGATGCTCATGGCAGCAGCCAGGCTCAATATACCGGCCATATTCGTGACTGCAGGCCCTATGCTCGCCGGACATTACCAGAAAAAGAGACTTTCCTTTGTAAGGGATACTTTCGAAGCAGCCGGGCGTTACCACAAAGGCGAGATAACCCTGGAAGAGCTCCATGAACTGGAGATGGAAGCCTGTCCTGGAGCCGGTTCCTGCCAGGGCTTATACACCGCCAACACCATGGCCTGTCTCACTGAAACCATGGGAATGAGCCTTCCTCTTTGCGGCACTGCTCCGGCAGTACTTGCTGAAAAAAGGAGAATCGCTTACCAGAGTGGAATGCGAATCGTAGAGTTAGTCCGAAAAAACATAACCCCTAAAAGCATAATGACCGCTTCTGCCCTGCGCAATGCCATCACCATGGATCTTGCTCTGGGAGGCTCCACCAACACCGTGCTGCACCTTCTGGCCCTGGCCAAAGAGCTGGGAGAAGAAGCAATCAACCTCAACACTTTTGATGAACTTTCCCGGAAAGTCCCCCATCTGGTGATGCTTCGCCCAGCCGGTGAACTATTCATGGAAGACCTCCACTTTGCAGGAGGCATTCCTGCAGTCCTCAAAACACTCGCTGACTTAGTCGAGGATAATCCCACGGTATCCGGAAAATCCATCCGGGAGATACAGCAAAGCGTCAAGTTCATAGACCGGGAAGTCATCCGCAGCCTGGACAACCCCCACTCCGAAGAAGGAGGAATTGCCGTCCTCTACGGCTCCCTTGCCCCAGAAGGCTCTGTGGTCAAGCAGTCAGCAGTAGATCCTGAAACGCATGTTTTCAAAGGCAAGGCTATGTGCTTTAACAGCGAAGAAGAAGCCATGCAGGCTATCACCAGCGGAAAAGTCCAGAAAGGAAGCGTCATCGTCATCAGGTATGAAGGGCCAAAAGGTGGTCCGGGCATGCGAGAAATGCTGGCCCCCACCTCAGCCATCGTGGGCATGGGCTTAAGCAGGGACGTGGCGCTCATCACTGATGGACGGTTTTCAGGCGGAACGCGGGGGCCCTGCATCGGCCATATAAGCCCTGAGGCCTTCGAGGGAGGACCCATTGCTCTGGTTAAAGATGGTGACGAAATCCTTATCAACATACCCCAGCGCAAAATAGAACTCCTGGTGGAAGAAGCGGAACTCAAAAAGCGCAGGGAAAACTTTACTCCTCCCCCACCCAGGCATACTCGGGGGCTTCTTGCCCGTTATGCAAAGCTTGCTCGACCCACCCATCAAGGAGCTTCCATGACTTAGAAAGAGGTGATTGGTCTTGAAGATGAAAGGCGCACAAATGTTAATAGAGCTTCTCAAGCGAGAAGGCGTGGAAGTGATTTTCGGCTACCCAGGAGGCGCAGTAATCGACATTTATGACGTGATCTTTGACGCTCCTGAAATCAAGCATGTTCTGGTGCGCCACGAACAGGGAGCTGCCCATGCAGCCGATGGTTATGCAAGGACCACTGGAAAGGTCGGGGTCTGCATCGCAACTTCCGGACCGGGAGCAACCAACCTGACTACCGGCTTAGCCACTGCTTACATGGACTCGGTTCCCGTGGTAGCCATAACCGGCCAGGTGCCCACCAAACTGGTTGGTAAGGATGCTTTTCAGGAAGCGGACGTTACCGGTATCACCATGCCCATAACTAAACACAACTTCCTGGTTACTCGTATTGAGGAATTGCCCATCATAGTCAGAGAAGCATTCCACATTGCCTCCACCGGACGTCCCGGACCAGTGCTTATTGACCTTCCCAAAGACGTACAGCAGCAGGAAGCAGAATTTACTTTTCCCGAAACAGTGGAAATCCCGGGCTATAAACCAACCTATCAGGGCCACATCAACCAGATAAACTTTGCTGCCCAAGCCATTGAAAAAGCCCAGAAACCGCTTCTTTACATTGGCGGCGGAGTGATTGCTTCGGGTGCCTCAAGGGTGCTCCTTGAGCTTGCCGAAAAAGCAGAAATTCCGGTCACCCACACCCTGATGGGTAAAGGGGCCTTCCCAGAACACCATCGCCTCTCGCTGGGAATGCTGGGCATGCACGGTACCTACTGGGCCAACAAAGCGATAATGAACTGCGACCTGCTCATCGCCGTGGGTGCACGCTTCGATGATAGAGTTACCGGAAATTTAAAAACCTTCGCCAGAAATGCAGAAACCATAATTCACATCGACATCGACCCTGCCGAAATTGGTAAAAATGTCAAAACCCATATTCCTATCGTGGGCGATGCCAAGCTGGTCTTTGAAGAACTACTCAAGAGGGTCAAACCTAAAAAGCACCCCGAGTGGATTCAGGAAATAGAGGAGTGGAGAAAGGAATACCAGCCACCCCGCAAGGAAAGCAAAAAATTACTACCCCACTCGGTGGTTGAAAAGGTGTATGAGCTCACCAAAGGCAAAGCCATTGTGGTTACCGATGTGGGACAACATCAGATGTGGGCTGCCCAGATTTATCTCCTTGATGAGCCCCGTTGCTGGGCAAGCTCTGGAGGCTTAGGCACCATGGGTTATGGCTTGCCGGCAGCGGTTGGCGCTCAGGTTGGAAATCCGGATAAATTGGTAGTGCTTTTCTCGGGTGATGGCAGCATTATGATGAAGATTCAGGAGCTGGTTACTGCCTGCAACTACTGTCTGCCCATCAAAATATTCGTGCTCAACAACTCCTACCTGGGAATGGTGCGTCAGTGGCAGGGATGTTTTTACAAAGGGCGTTATTCCTGTACCCAGCTTAAGAACCCGGACCTTGCTCAACTTGCCTGCTCCTTCGGTGCAGAGGGTATAAGCGTTAAAAACGAAGCAGAGCTTGAAGAAGCCATTAGCAAAGCACTGAGCATTGAAAATCGCCCGGTACTCGTTGATTGCCATATCGAAGAAGAAGAAAATGTGTATCCTTTTGTTCCCCCAGGTAAGTCTCTTGATGAGATGATCCTTTGGGAACCGGGAAAGGAGGGTTAATCTTGCAGCACGTTATATCAGTTCTGGTGGAAAACAAACCCCGGGTGCTGGCGCGTATTGCTTCTCTCTTCGCCCGGCGGGGCTACAACATAGAAAGTTTGGCAGTCGGTCCTACTCAGGATCCCACCGTATCGCGTATAACCCTGGTTGTCGAAGGTGATGAAGACATTCTGGAGCAGATAAGCAAGCAACTTTATAAACTAATTGACACCATCAAGGTGGGCGACTTCACCAACACCAGCTTTGTGGACCGCGAACTGGCGCTTATAAAAGTAAATACGCCCTCTGCTCTGCGGGGAGAAATCGTGCAGACTGCAGAGATCTTCCGTGCCCGGGTCGTGGATGTGGCTGAAAAAAGTCTGATGATTGAAGTTACCGGAACCCCAGACAAGATAGACGCTCTGGAACAGCTTCTCAAAAAGTACGGTATCATCGAAATGGTAAGAACGGGCAGGATTGCTCTTGCCCGAGGATATCAATCTCTCTAAAGGGGGTTAAAAAGCATGGCCCAGATATACTATGACCAGGATGCAAACCTTGAGGTTCTGAAAGGCAAGAAAATTGCCATTATTGGTTTTGGAAGTCAGGGAAGCGCTCAGGCTCAGAACCTGAGAGATAGTGGCCTCGAAGTCGTTGTAGCCGAGTTACCTGGAACTCCCGGTTACGAAAAAGCCAAAAAAGCTGGTTTTGAGCCGGTATCCGCTGAAGAAGCTGCTCAAAGCGCAGACCTCATTCAGATGCTCGCTCCTGACCAGTACCAACCAGCTATTTACAAAGCATCCATCGCCAAACACCTCACTTCCGGAAAAGCGCTGATGTTTTCTCATGGCTTTAACATTCACTACAAGCAAATTGTGCCTCCTCAGGACGTGGACGTCATCATGGTGGCACCCAAAGCTCCTGGAGACCTGGTGCGCAGAATGTATGAGGAAGGAAAAGGCGTGCCCTCACTCATCGCCGTGTACCAGAACGCAACTGGAAAGGCCAAAGACCTGGCCCTGGCCTATGCCAAAGGCATTGGCTCTACCCGCTGCGGGGTTATTGAAACCACTTTCGCTGAGGAAACCGAAACCGATCTTTTCGGCGAGCAGGCCGTGCTCTGCGGAGGCCTGACTGCGCTTATCAAGGCTGGATTCGAAACGCTGGTGGAAGCCGGCTACCAGCCCGAAGTGGCTTATTTTGAATGCCTGCATGAGATGAAACTCATCGTGGACCTGGTGTATGAAGGCGGTATAGCCCACATGCGCAGCGTGATCAGCGACACCGCAGAATATGGCGACCTCACCCGCGGACCGCGTATCATAAACTGCGCAGTGAGAGAGGAAATGAAGCGCATCCTGGAGGAAATTCAGGATGGAAGCTTTGCTCGGGAGTGGGTTCTGGAAAACCAGGCTAACCGTCCCGTCTACCATGCCCTGCGTGAAAAAGACCAGCAGCACTTAATTGAAAAAGTCGGTGAAAAACTGCGCGGGATGATGCCCTGGCTTTCCAAATAACGCGGGGGTGAGCATCTTGAAAAAAATCCTGATCTTTGACACCACCCTGAGAGACGGAGAGCAGTCTCCCGGGGTGGCTCTGAACGTTCACGAAAAACTGGAAATAGCGCGGCAGCTCGCCCGCCTCAGGGTGGACATAATTGAAGCCGGCTTTCCCATTGCCTCACCTGGTGATGCGGAAGCTGTTAAAGCTGTAGCCCGGGAGATAAAGGGTCCGGCCATTTGTGCCCTGGCCCGGGCCAAGGAAAAAGACATCGAAGTGGCCTGGGAGTCCATTCGCTATGCTGAAACTCCCGTCATCCATACTTTCATCGCCACTTCTGACATTCACTTAAAACACAAGTTGCGCCTTACCCGGGAACAGGCCCTGGAGCAGGCAGTCTGGGCAGTCAAAAAAGCGAAAAGCCTCACTCCCCATGTGGAGTTTTCAGCCGAAGACGCTACCCGCTCTGATTGGGAATATTTAGCTCAGATCTACTCCGCGGTGATTGAGGCAGGAGCAACCACCATTAACGTTCCCGACACAGTGGGCTATATCACGCCTCTGGAGATGAAAGAACTCATCGAATACCTGCTCCAGAACGTAAAAGGCATAGAAAAAGCAGCTATTTCAGTCCACTGCCACAACGACCTGGGGCTGGCAGTTGCCAATTCTCTTTTGGCCATTCAGGGTGGGGCCAGCCAGGTGGAATGCACCGTAAACGGAATTGGAGAGAGGGCCGGCAATGCTGCACTGGAAGAAATAGTCATGGCCTTGCACGTGCGCAAAGAGTTTTTCCAGGCCCAGACTGACATAAACTACCAGGAAATCTACCGCACCAGCCGCCTGGTTAGCCAGCTCACGGGAATGCTGGTTCAGCCCAACAAGGCAGTGGTGGGTAACAACGCTTTCGCCCATGAGTCCGGTATTCACCAGGATGGAGTGCTCAAGGAAAGACTCACCTACGAAATAATGGATGCTCGCCTCATCGGGCGTCAGGAAAAGGTACTGGTCCTGGGCAAGCACTCCGGTCGGCATGCCTTTGCCAAAAAACTTGAAGAGTTGGGCTACCACCTGAGTGAAGAAGAACTCAACAAAGCTTTTGTCCGCTTCAAGCAACTTGCCGACCAGAAAAAACATATTACCGAAGCAGACCTGGAAACCATCGTCTCTGAGGAAATAACCAAGCAGGAGGAAGTATACCAGCTTGATTTCGTGCATGTCTGCTCAGGAAACAACATACTGCCTACTGCAACCGTCAGGTTAAAGACTGCAGACGGAAAAACCCTGGAGGGAGTAGCCACAGGGGTGGGACCAGTGGATGCTGCTTACAAGGCGATAAGCAAAATGCTGGGCATCTCTCCAGATCTTGTGAACTTCACCTTGCAGTCCATATCCGGAGGTACTGAGGCTCTGGGTGAAGTGCTGGTGCGTATCTTTGGAGATGAAAAAGTGTACGTGGGGAGAGGCTCCAGCCAGGACGTAGTGGTAGCCAGTGTGATGGCCTATCTCTCGGCGATTAACAAAATGGCCCAGGAGAAAAAACTCAATCCCCAAAAAGACTATCGGGAGAGTTGATAGCCATGGCAATGACCATAACTGAAAAGATAATAGCTGCTCATGCCGAAAAGGAAAGGGTTCAGCCAGGAGACCTGGTGGAAGTCAAAGTAGACCTGGCTCTGGCCAACGACATCACTGCCCCCTTGAGCATCCGGGAAATGCAAAAACACGGCATAGAGCAGGTGGCAGATCCCCAAAAAATAGTCCTGGTAGCTGATCACAACACACCGGCCAAAGACATCGCTTCAGCTCAAAACGTAAAGCTCATGCGGGAGTTTGCCGAAAGGTTTGGCATCCCCCACTTTTTCGAAGGAGGCCGGGTGGGCATAGAGCACGTGCTGCTTCCCGAACTTGGCCTGGTTATACCCGGTGATCTGGTGGTCGGAGCAGACTCTCACACCTGCACCTATGGCGCTCTGGGAGCCTTCTCAACCGGCATGGGCAGCACCGACCTTGCAGCCGCCTGGATAACCGGGACCACCTGGTTAAAGGTGCCCCCCTCGATTAAGTTTGTTTACCAGGGGAAGAGAAAGCCCTTTGTGACCGGAAAAGATCTTATTCTCTTCACCATTGGGAAAATTGGGGTAGATGGTGCCCGCTACTGCGCCATGGAGTTCTGCGGACCAGTGATTGCAGACCTCTCCATGGACGAGCGCTTCACCATGACCAACATGGCTATTGAAGCTGGAGCCAAAAACGGAATCATGGAAGTGGATCAGAAAACACTTGAATACGTGGCCCAGACCGGAGTGAGGCGCGAGCCACAGATATATTCCTCTGACCCGAATGCAGAGTGGAAAGAGGTGCTGGAAATAGAAGTAAGCTCCATAGAGCCTCAGGTGGCATTACCTCACCTTCCCGAAAATGCCCGTTCGGTGTATTCCCTGCCCCGGATAGAGATTCAACAAGCAGTGATTGGCTCCTGCACTAATGGAAGGATAGAAGACCTGCGCATGGCCGCTTCGGTCCTCAAGGGCAGGAAAGCTCACCCCCGGGTGCGAACCCTGATTTTCCCGGGAAGTCCCAAAGTTCTGCTTCAAGCGGAAAAAGAGGGGCTTCTCGAAATATTCCTGGAAGCGGGAGCGGCGATTGCACCACCTTCCTGTGGTCCCTGTCTGGGCGGACACCTGGGAGTGCTTGCTGAAGGTGAGCGTTGCGTTTCCACCACCAACCGCAACTTTGTGGGCAGGATGGGCCACGTGAAAAGCGAGGTCTACCTTGCCAACCCCTATATTGTTGCCAGTTCAGCAGTTGCTGGCTACATAACCGCTCCAGATAAAATTTGAGGTGGTTAAAGGTGAAAATAAAAGGCAAAGTTATCAAATACGGAGACAACGTGGATACCGACGTGATAATTCCTGCCCGTTACCTTACTACAACTGACCCGCAGGTCCTGAAAGAGCACTGCATGGAGGATCTGGATCCCACTTTCCGGGAACGGGTCACTCCCCAGACCATTCTGGTAGCAGGGAAAAACTTTGGTTGTGGCTCCTCCCGGGAGCATGCCCCTTTGTCCATAAAAGCCTCCGGTGTTCAGGCTATCATCGCTGACTCTTTCGCCCGCATTTTCTATCGTAACGCCATCAACATTGGCCTGCCCATCGTGGAACACCCTGAAACTACCAAAGCAATAAATGAAGGTGATGAAGTGGAAATCGATTTTGAAAAAGGGGAAATCGTCAACCTGACCACCGGGAAAGCATTGACCAACGCCCCCTTTCCTTCTTTCATTCAGAGTATCGTTCGGGAAGGCGGACTGATGAACTACGTTAAAAAGAAAGTCGCCGGATAAAGAAGAGGCCACTGGGAAACCTGACTAACCAGTGGCCTCCTTTAAAAACAGCTACTCCTTGCGGTAAAGATAGAGGCGTCCCACGGTATCCACCATGATGGGCTTCCAATTTTTAAGAACCCACACATAAGAAACTATCCTTGCCCCCGGCTTGAGTTCCGCAGCGAACTTTTTTTCCAGCTGGTCATTCACGTGCTGGAACAGGAAGATGGTGACCACGTCAGCTTCGTGGAGGGGGAAATTATGGATGTTACCCCAGTAGACTTTGACCCGCCCGGAGAGACCCAGAAGGAAAACTTTGAGGTGAGCCAGAAAATACAACCAGGGATTGAGTTCGATACCTACCGCCCGGGCTCCAAATTCCCGGGCGGCACAGATGAGAATGCGCCCATCCCCACAACCCAGATCGTAAACCACTTCCCCTGGACGAACCTCACTCATGGAGAGCATTTTCCTAACTCTCTGCATGTCGGTGGGTTGCCAGGGAATGCCCACAAAAAAAACTGGCAAAAGCCAGCCTATGAAAAGAAAGCTACCGAACAGCAAAACTACCAGAAACCAGATCATTTCTGAGTACCTTTTTCCAAAGCCTCAAAAAAGGCGTCGGCAAGATAAGAACTGCGCACAAAGGGGCCACTGGCCACCCAGTGAAAACCCAGGGAGTAAGCAATTTTCTCGTATTCCTCGAACTCCTCAGGAGGTACAAAGCGGGCCACAGGAAGGTGCTGCATGGTGGGACGCAGATACTGACCTATGGTTATAATGTCACAGTTTACGCTTCTCAAATCCTTAAGGACTGAGATAACTTCTTCTCGACTCTCACCCAATCCCACCATCAGACCTGACTTGGTGAATACCCCAGACATCGCCTGTTTAGCAAGCTCGAGCACCCTCAAGGAACGTTCATAGGAAGCTTGAGGACGAACCTGAGGATAAAGCCTGGGCACTGTTTCCAGGTTGTGATTGAAAACATCGGGAGGACTTTTGGCCAAAAGGTGCAGGGCGCGCTCATCGCCCTTGAAATCCGGAGTCAGTATCTCCACCGTGGCTTTAGGAAGCAACTCGCGTATCTCCCGGACTGTTTGGACAAAGACCGAGGCTCCTCCATCTTTAAGGTCATCCCGGGTCACCGAGGTAATTACTACATGACTTAAATTAAGTTTCTGAGCTGCTTCAGCCACTCTTCGGGGTTCTTCAGGGTCCAGAGGAGCAGGAATCCCTTTTTTAACCGCGCAGAAGCGACAGTTGCGAGTGCATACCTCACCCAAAATCATGAAAGTGGCCGTTCCTCTGCGGAAACACTCCCCAATGTTGGGACAGCGTGCTTCCTCACATACCGTGTGCAGGTGCAGAGTGCGCAGAAGAAGCTGCATAGTTTCCAGTTCTTCTTGAGGGGGAAAACGTTTTTTAATCCAGGATGGAAGCAAGTGACAAACTCTCCTTATCGTTCTTTTCAAGAAAATTAAGCAGTGCCTCCTGAGAGCTTGTGCTGAACTCTTTCACGGGAAAGGAAAACACTTCCCCGAAGAGTCTTCCAATCTCTCTGCACATAGCCTTGCGCTCCTTGAGGGAATACTTTCTTGCCGTACATTTTTCAAGGGAGGTAACTCCAAACTCCCGAATGCCACAGGGGATTATGTAGCTGAAAGGAGTGAGATCGGTTGAAACATTCAAGGCAAATCCATGGAAAGTCACCCAGCGCCGCACCGCAACACCAATGGCAGTGATTTTTTCTGGCTTTTTGGGGTTAACCCACACCCCGGTGTAAGGGGGGAAGCGGAAAGCCTCTATCTGATAATTCCGCAAAAAGCGAATCAGGACTTCTTCAAGCAAGCGCACAAAGCGGTGAACGTCCTTTCCAAAAAAGCGCAGGTTGAAGATGGGATAGCCTACAATCTGTCCCGGACCGTGGTAAGTTACATCGCCTCCCCGCTCCACCCAGAAAACCTCAATGCCTTTTTCACACAATCCTTCCAAGGGCAAGCGCAGATTAGCCATATTAGCAGAACGTCCCAGAGTGATCACCGGATGGTGTTCCAGTAAGAGCAAAAAACCGGGAAGATTTTCTTTGTAAACTTTCTCCACCAGGTAGAGCTGGAGTTCCCGAGCCTTCTGGTAGGAAACAAGCGGTAAAGAGAGAAAAAAAATCTGCTCCATTTCCAGGTACCACCCAGGCCGTATTTACGATACTGGCGGAGAGGGAGGGATTCGAACCCTCGAGGCAGGTTTCACCCCGCCTAATCGCTTAGCAGGCGATTGCCTTCAGCCACTCGGCCACCTCTCCTCGCCCTGACAGTATAATCATTTTTACAATTTTTTTCAACTGTTTAAGCAGTGCAAAATAGAACCAAAAGCAGCGTAATTCAGGAGCCCGCCTTCTTTCCACAGCGAGGATTGGCAATGACCACGTCCGCTGCCTGAAGTAGCGCTTCTATCATATCAACTTGGGTTTGAACATTCTCCAGTTCCAAACGAGCGTAAACCTCTCCCACCGGACGAGAAACATATTTGGGCGGCAGCTTCTGCAAGGCCAGAGCCAGAAGATCCTCTGTACACTGGTCACAACGGCAAAGCTCGGGCTTAAGTTTGTAAATCTGGGGAATTAACCTGCGCAACTCATCTTCAAGAATGTTTTTGATCATTTAAAACACCTACACTTTGATATCCAGGATTTGACCCCGATCATCACCGGAAGGAGCTCTACCAGCATCCTTCTTGGTACTCCTGGTTCCTTTACTGGTGGAGGATTTTCCTCCTTCCTGGTGCGAATTTTTACCCTCCCTTTGCTTCAAGCGCTCTTTCTTAGGAGAGCTGGTAACTTCTTCGGTGGTTCTCTCGGCCTGTCTCTTTAATTCCTGAGAAAAAGCAGCTCCTTGAAGCTCAAGCGCGTGTTCGCGCACATTTTGAATTTTAGCAACTTCCCCCACTCGAACCACTGCATTTTGCATGTGTACCGGTTCAACCATATTACTTCACCTTAGGACGCTCAAAACTACCCAAAACTATCTCCCCTCCCTTTACCTCAAAAGAAGCATAAGGAATTTCCTCCCGCACAATGTAAGTCAAATTACCTATGGTGATCCTAACCTGAGGATAGACTTTTTCTTCAGCGAGGACCTTACCCTCACGCTGGCCCAACTCTTCCTCGATTTCAGAAAGACGTTTCTGCAAAAGCTCTCTCTTTTTACCCAAAAGATCATAAGTAGCTTTTAACTTGGTAAGCATCTCTTTAAACTTTGCACTCAAGCCCACACCTTGGGTTTTTTTACGCAAAAGGAGGGTTAAAGCCTTTTCAGTCTGAGATAGTTCACGCTTAACTTTCTCAAATTCTTGCTTAGTTCTGTTATACTCTTCCCGCAGCTCCGGCGACGCACCCACCTCAACCAGGGTTTTGGTTTCCATGGGTGAACCGATAATCTTAGCCCAGAGCCACCCCCCCGCTCTTACCTGACCACCAACCAGCAGGCCCCTTTTTCCGCTAACGATCAGGTTACCTCCACAGGAAATATTGCTATGCAGAGCAGCTTCTTCGACAAAAACGTTTCCCCCTGCAATGATGGTAGCATTTTCAAGCATCCTCACCTTTGCATTTCCAGAGGCTCGAGCAACACCAGTGCCTGAACCCACAAAGCTTTTGCAGATATGAATATGTCCTCCAGCGCTCAGAGAAGCCGCTTCCACCACTCCCCAGACTTCGATATCTCCTTCCGCTTCTACCGCAAATCCACTACGCACATCTCCCCCCACTACCACGCTACCCACAAAAGAGATGTTCCCCGTTGTGGCATCTACGTCTCCCCTAATCTCAAAAACTGGGTGAACGGCTATCCGGTTGCCAATTAACTGGGGCCGACCTGCAATGGTGGAGAAAACCTGTTTTCCGTCTTCAGAAAGCCGGGTATTCTTACCCGCTACTACCCTCGCCTCTTTGCCCTTAAGTGGCGGAACAGGATTACCAAAAATATCTTCCCCGGGCTCTCCTTCCTCAGGAGGCATAACCTCAGCAAGCAAATCCCCCGGCTTTACTTCAGGAACCCGGGTAACTCCAAAAAGATCCACCTTATCTTCTTCTCTAAGAAATTCTTTCACTACTTCCTCTTGAAAGAAGATTTTCACCCATCCATCTTTACCTCGGATGGGGGGCCTGCCCTGGGCAACCAGGTAGGAACCAGGCTTTTCCAAAATGTCACGCGAGCCTTTAAGAGCCTCTTCCTTGAGGCCAGAAACAATTCCTTTGCGGAGCAAAAAATCGCTTATCTCTTCAAAGCTGCTCGACTCTTCTTCCGAAAGAGGCTTTTTGACCACCAGCTCTGCCTTCATCCGATCTTGAGAAATGATAAGCTGAATGCGCCCTTCTTCTTCGAGAGTGTCTAACCTTCTTCTTTGCTCATCCATCTCTTACCCCTTCCCAGGCGAGGATTTTCGCCCTAATTTTCAAAAGAGCTCGAGAAATGAGCTGCGAAACACGAGATTCTCCCAACCCCATTATGTTCCCTATTTCTTTCAAAGTCAAACCTTCATAATAGTAAAGGGTGAGACATACTCTTTCCCGCTCAGGAAGCTCTTCAATGGCTTCGCTGAGAGTTTCCATAAGCTCTTTTTTTTCCAGCACTTTTTCAGGATCGACGTGTTCCCTTTTTTCGCGAATGGTATCCCCGAGTGAGTTATCGCTGCCAGGAATTTCCTCTTCAAGCGAAAGTAAAAAGTTCCCCTTGCTCTGTTCAACCATCCAGGAAAGCTCTTCTATAGAAAGACCAACTCTCTCAGCCAACTCTTCAAGGGTAGGCTCTCTACCCTCTTTGCTTTCAAACTCTCTCCAGACATGAATCACTTCTCGCAAATTTTTTCTCTGGGTGCGGGTTAAAGGATCCAGGGAGCGCAGATAATCAAGAACTGCACCTCTTATGCGGGAAAGGGCATAAGTTTCAAATTTCAGACCTTTTTGGGGACGAAAGCGCTCCAGAGCTTGAATAAGACCCAAAACTCCGTAACTTTCCAAATCTTCACGATCGACGTGAGGGGGTAAAAGATAAAGCAACCTGCCTATGGCTATCTTCACCAGATAAAGGTAGGAAACCACCAGTTCCTCTTTGGTCTTAGGGTCTCGGTCTTTAAAGTATCTCTCCCATAGTTTCTCCTTTTCAGTCGCCACTTTCATTTAACTACTCCTCTTTTTGAGAATTAACCTCTCTGGGAGTTAAAAACCAGCTCAAGTAAAAATAGACCACGTAAAAAACCACCACTCCCAGAAGTAAAACCCGCAAGACAAGGACCAATAAAGAAAATCCCCGCACCAAACCCACTATCACAAAAACCGTAACTGTACACCAAGCAACCAGGAAGGCAAAAATTCGAGCAACCCTTTTTGGTTCTTCCATTTCAAAGAGTAATGACTTCCCTCCCAATGATCTTTACTTTCAATTTACCATCTTTCACGTAAAAAAATATGCTCCTTCCCTTCTTGCCTCCCACTTCTTCCGCTTTAAGCGGTATACCCAGCTCTGCAAGAACCTTTTTAGTCATCTCTACATTCCTCTGCCCGATATCAAAAAGAGAATTGGAACCCGAAAACATCATAGCCCCACCAGATATCTTTGCGTAAATGTCCTTTCTCGAGGCTCCTTCCTTTTTCATTTCCTCAAGTAATGCCAGAGGAGCGGTTTCGGCAAACTTAAAGGGATTGTCCTGTTTCTCTATTTTTTCCGGAAGAAGAATATGCACCATACCCCCGATTTTTCGCACCGGATCGTACAGACAAAGCCCGACACAGGAACCCAACCCCAGAATGCACAGGACCTCTTCCGGGTCTTTACTAACCCTGTATTCCGCCATTCCTATGGAACTTCTCTTCATCTACACTACACCCAGTGCTTTCAAGATAATTTCCAGAGAACCAGTATCCGGAATCAACATAAAGTAGCCTTCTACATGATCCTCTTCTTCCACAAATTCGGTTTCGATCAAAAGAGCATAATCGCCCTGCCTGGCAATCTCTATCAAAACCAGATCTACCACCGCACCAGCCATATCCACGGCCAAAGAGGGTACGGAATGATCCAGGTGTAGACCTGTGAAATCGGCAAGTGCCGCAAGATATGAGGAAGCAAGAATGTTGCCGATTTCGTTCATGGCGGAAGCCGACATTTCATCGGGCTCAAAAACTGCCTCTACGCCACGCGGTGCAAGATCCCCGAGCAGCATGCGCATCAATTTCAGAGCATTTTCCACTGTCATTATGAATAGAATATGCCCTGAAATTGCTCCCGAAATGGTAAGGTAGACCCCCAGGACCTCTTTCTCGGGACCTCCCAACCAGTCAGGAACGTCCTTGATGGGCAACAAAGCAACCCGGGGAACAGCCATGGTGACCTTTTTACCCACCATCTTGGAAAGAGCTGTAGCTGCATTACCGGCCCCAATGTTCCCTATTTCTCTCAAGGCATCAAGTTGTAAATCGTTAAGATTATCAAAAGAAAGTCCCACTGCACAACAACTCCTATTCCTTTTGATAGAAGAAGGGGGAAACGTAACGCAAACCAAATTTTTGGGCATTATTTATCCGCTCAGTACTTCCAATCCACAGATAACCTCCACTATCCAGGGATTGAGCAAGCCTGTTAAACACGATTCCCTTGGCCTTATCTTCAAAATAAATCACCACATTACGGCACACCACAAGATCAAAGCGCTTACCAACTTCATCTCTCAGTAAATCATGCTTTTCAAAGGTAATGTGCTTTTTAAGCAATGGTTTTACCGAAAATTGGTTCTCACCTTCAGATAGGAAATATTTCTGAAGAAGCTCTGGAGGAACATTTTTGAGGTATTCTTTGCTATACATCCCTCTTTTGGCCTGCTCCAGAGCGGCATAATCGACATCAGTAGCCAATATTTGATAAGCAGGCAACTTCTTTTCTTCAAAAAGGATAGCCAGAGAGTAGGACTCGCTGCCAATAGAGCAACCTGCACTCCATACTCGCAAGGTCGAGGACTTTTTCCTGGAAAGAATATCAGGCAAAATTTTCTCGCCCAGCTCTTCGAACTTTTCGGGATTTCTGAAAAACTCAGAAACATTGATCGTAAAGCGATTTCTAAACTCCTCCACCACTTCAGGAGAAGTTAAAAAAAGTTTGATATATTCATCAATGTCTTTTGCTCCCGCCCTCTGAATGATGAATTTTAACCTCCGCTGGAGTTGGTTCTCTTTATAGTACCCAAGGTCCAGGCCCGTCTTTTCAAGGACCACCTGGCGCAAGCGCTCCAGCTCTTCCTTCGAAAACAAAACCCTCACCCCTTCAAGCTTCGTCCCATTCAAGAATTACCCGGGGGATTTCATCCAGGGAAAGTACCCAGTCGGCCAGGCCTTCCTTGACCACTGCCCCAGGCATGCCAAAAATGAGCGCTGATTCCTTACTCTCCGCTACGACCTTTCCTCCAGCGTTCTTTACAGCACGACAGCCCTCCAGAGCATCTTTACCCATACCAGTAAGCACCACTGCCAAAATATTTTTCCCGAAAGCTTTCACAGCGGAAAGAAGGGTTAAATCCGCACAGGGTTTAAGCTCAGCAACTGGCGGATCGTCATTCAAAACCAGACTTTTATCCTCTCTCAGAAAAAGGTGTTTCCCACCCGGAGCTAAAAAGGCCCAGTTAACCCACGTTTTCTCGCCGCCAGAAGCCTCAACCACTGAAAAAGGAGAAAGATCATCAAGGTGCTTGGCAAATCGAGCGGTAAAACCTGCTGGCATGTGCTGCACCATCACTGCACAGCTTTTTTTGAGGCCCTGAAGACCCGCAAAAAGCGCCTTCAGAGCACGAGGTCCACCCGTGGAAGAAGCAACGAAAAGCAGTTTTTCCGCTACCACGTCACCTCCTGCGATCTTTTTTTCCTTCTCAACTTTACCAGTAACCCCGGAAGGAGGTTTTAAGGCCTTCAAGTCGCGCAGTTTTTCCAGAGGAATATCGACCACAGCTTTTATTTTTTCCACAATCTCTCCAGCCTTCTTTTCGATGTCCAGAGAAATACTTCCCGATGGCTTTTGAATAAAGTCCAGAGCTCCTCGTTCCAGCGCTTCAATGGTATATTGGCTCCCTTCCCCAGTCAAAGCGCTGAGCATGACCACTCGATAGGGCCCCTTGCGCATGGCTTCGTCCAGAAAAGTCAAACCATTCATGCGGGGCATTTCAACATCAAGAAGAATGACATCCGGCGTAACTCCGTTAAGTTTCTCCAGTGCTTCAACACCATCACGTGCTGTTGCGATCACTTCTATGCCTGCTCTCTCCAGAATATCTCCTATCATGCGTCGCATAAATGCTGAATCATCAACAACCATTGCCTTTATCTTCTGCACCTCAGACCAGTCCCTTCTTCTTCATTTCAATTTGTTTCTGAAAAATAAACTTAACTATCTTCTCCCGATCCGTCTCCTGGATATCGGTAAATTCAAAAGCATAGGTGGAAGGATCCTCTTTGCGCACCACCCGGGCCTTACCAAAAACATCGTGTCCGTTGTTAAGACTAATCATGAAAAACAGGTCCTGAGCATCAGCGGAAAAGGGATTTTTATGGTCTCCAAAGGAAACCAGCATGCCACCTCCGCTTAGGTTCTTGGTCAAACCCTCCACCAGGGATTCTTCATCGCGCACACAGACCGGAAGAGCAATGCTCAGGCGAACATAATTGCGCCTTTGTTTGCGCACCACCTTCTGGGGAAGGTTTATGATCAGGTAAGCCAAACTCCCCTTGCGCTGGCGCTCCTTTGCTTTACCCTCAAAAAAGAAGATTTCGTTTTCACCCACGATGTAAACCTGCACCGGGTCCCCTTTGCCAACTGGTACCAGCGTGCCCCGCTCCTGAGGAGCAGCAAACCAGACCTCACTCTCTCTGATACTTTCTATCCTGCTGGGATAAAAACGCCACACTTTTTCACCATGAGACCCCTTCCACAAAACCCCTATGCTTGCTTTTCGGTTAATCTGAAAAATCTTTTCCGCGTCCAAGGCTACTCACTCCGAACTACGCGCTCAATCTTGATCTCCACGTCTCTGGGTATCTCCTCAAAAGCAAGAACCACTACCTGAGAAAGATAACCAGAAATCAAGTCTCGAAAACCTCTCCTAATTTTACCAGTTACTACCAGCAAGGGAAAATAACCAGCGCTTAGCAGGTATTCTATGCCAGAAGAAATTTCTTGCAATACTTTGCGAAACATTTCAGGATCGATAGTCTCCTTCCCCTCGATCACCCCCAGAATCTTCTGCTCCAAAGAAGCATCGAGAGCCAGAGCGTGCAATTTGCCATCCCCAGCAATGTACTGCCTTACAATCATCCTGCCTAAACGCCTGCGCACCATTTCAGTGAGGTCCTCAATGTTTTTGCTCTGCGATGCGTAATCTGCTAAAGCCTCCAGAATCATGGGGAGATCCCTGATAGAAACTCCCTCCATGAGAAGATACTGCAATACTTTCTGAACATCTCCTACCGTCATCAGGGAAGGAATAAGCTCCTCAACAACCGCCTGGTTGGTCCTTTTAACCTGCTCAAGGAGCAAGCGAACATCCTGACGGGTGATCAGCTCGTGAGCGTGCTTTTTAATTATTTCAGAGAGGTGAGTAATCAGCACTGATTCGGGGTCAACCAGCGTGAAGCCCATAATTTCGGCTTTCTCCCTCTGGGCTTCGTTAACCCAGTAAGCAGGGAGCTGGAAAGCTGGTTCTCTGGTGGGAATACCCTCGATTTTGGCTTCTCTATTATCGGGGTGGATGGCCAGGTAATGATTGGGCAGAACTTCCCCTCGAGAGACCTCCACACCCCTTATCTTAATCACGTACTCATTGGGCCGCAGGTGCAAATTGTCGCGCACCCTTATTGGTGGAACAACGAAGCCTTTTTCTCGGGCCAGGTTTACGCGCATCTGGGTAATTCTGCGCAGTAGCCCTCCACCAGACTGAGGATCCACAAGCGGTATTAAACCATAACCCACCTCAAGCTCGATAGGATCCACTTCAATTAACCGGGCAATATCCTCTACGCTTTTGGGAAGTTCCTCAACTTCCTCCGGCGCTTTTTCTGTAGAAGCCGTCGTCTCCTGAGTCTCGGCCTTGCTTCGCAAATAAGAAAAACCAGCTAACCCGGAAGAGAGCAAGAAAAAGGGGATCTTAGGTAGTCCCGGAAGAAGGCCCAGAATCAGTAACAGGAAAGCAGCAATCATCAAAACCCGGGGAGTGCGGGTTATCTCCCGAGCTAAATCTTTGCCCAGATTGTCTTCACTTGCTGCCCGGGTAACGATCAATCCACTGGCAGTAGAAATTAAAAGAGCCGGAATCTGGGCAACCAGACCATCTCCTACCGTTAAAAGAGCGTAGGTTTGCAGAGCCTCGTTCATAGAAAGTCCCCGTTGCATACTCCCCACTATCACTCCACCCAGAAAATTAATCAGGGTGATGATAAGACCAGCTATAGCATCTCCCCGCACAAACTTGCTGGCACCATCCATCGCTCCGTAAAATTCCGCCTGACGCTCTATATCGTGCCTGCGGCGCTTGGCTTCATTCTCGTCAATAAGCCCGGCGTTGAGGTCAGCATCAATGCTCATCTGTTTTCCAGGCATAGCGTCCAGAGTAAACCTGGCAGCAACCTCAGCAATGCGATTAGCTCCATTGGTAATAACCACAAACTGAATAATAACCAGAATCAGGAAAACGATGAAGCCCACTATGTAGTTGCCTCCCACCACGAAGTGCCCAAAAGCTTCGATGAGCTTTCCAGCATAGCCCTGGAGCAAAATCAACCTGGTTGTGGAAACATTCAGCGCCAATCGGAAGAGGGTGGCAAAAAGCAAAAGCGAAGGGAACACCGAGAATTGCAGGGGATCGGTAATGTAACTGGTAGAGAGCAAGGTCAAAACAGCCAGGGTGATGTTGCAACTCAGGAAAAAATCTATCAAAAAAGGCGGAAGCGGTATAACCATCATCAAAATGATCAATATAAAAACAAAAGCAAAAACAAAATCGCTGTACTTTTTACTGCTCTCCAGGGTCCTGACCATGGTCTTCACACTGTCCATAACCTCACCTCAAACCATGTTCTTTTTAAGCCGATAAACAAAGGCCAGGATTTCAGCAACTGCTCGATACAGAAAGCCGGGTATCTCCTGCCCGATCTTGCAAGACTTGTAAAGGTCCCAGGCCACTTTTTTGTTCTCAACAATAGGTACCTTATTCTCTCTGGCAATTTGCTTGATGCGCTGGGCCAGAAAATTTTTACCCTTAGCCACCAGAACTGGCGCCCTCATCGTTCCGCGTTCATAGCGCAGCGCACATGCCACATGAGTAGGATTGGTAACCACCACCTGTGCCTTAGGGACTTCCTGCATCATGCGCAGACGAGCTATCTCTCGTTGCTTAGAGCGTATCCGGGAGCGCACCAAGGGATCACCCTCGGTCTTCTTGAGCTCTTCTTTGAGTTCTTCTTTGGTCATTCGGATATTGCGCTCATATTCAAAGCGCTGGTAAAAAAAATCAAAAAAACCAATGCCCAAAAACAGAGCCCCTAAAGAAAAGCCCAGCCTCTTCGCCACACCACCAACCAGAGAAAGGGCAGAGCGAAGCTCCATAAAGGAGAGCGCGGAAAGATCTGGCAACACTGATTTGAGAATGAGATAGGCCAGGACTATACCGAGCAACACTTTCAGACTCACTTTTAAAAACTCCATGAAAGTGCGCAGCGAAAAAAGTCTTTCCACACCCTTTAAGGGATTAACATACTGAAACTGGGGTTTCAATTTCTCAAAAGAAACAACGAAACCAGTTTGCAAAAAACCCATGAAAAGGCCTATCCCCGCGGCAATTAGCGCCACCGGTGCCACCATCCGGGCATAGAGAAGAAAAACCGCTTTAGAAAGGCTCAGTACCCACTCCACTCCTCTTTCCTGAGGTCGGAAAGTGTCCATCCAGAAAGTACTCGTAAAACCCTCCCACTGTTGCATTAAGGAAGTGACTAAAAAACTTACCACAGAAAAGGTAGCCAAAAACCCGAAGGCGGTGCTAAAATCTACGCTCTTTGGAACCTGCCCCTTTCTGCGGAGCTCTTCTCTACGTCTTGGCGTTGGAGCTTCAGTTTTCTCCTGTGCCGGCATGTGTCCTCACCTGCAAATTTTAGATAAATTTAATTGCCAAATTCCGATCTGCTCAGCCTGCAGGAAGCAGAAAACGCAGGAGTGTCCCCACAAAAAACTCGGTAACCCGGCCCAGAAGGGGGAAAAAATAGGGTAAAGCAGAAAGAATCACCCAGATCCCTATCCCCAAATTGAGGGGCAAACCTACCACGAACACATTCATCTGAGGTATGGCCCGGGAAATAATCGCCAGGGTCAGGTTGGTCAAAAAGAGAGCCGCCATGACCGGAGCCGCAATTTGCAAAGCCATCACCATAACCCCCTGAACGAGATCAAGGAAAGGAGTGAGCAGGTGTTCTCCCAGCAGAAAGCCCCCTGGGGGGAGAAAACGGAAAGAACGAACCAGGGCACGCAAAGCAAGGTGATGACCATTGATACCTAAATAATAAAGGGTGGCCAGCATCAGGTAAAACTGCCCTACCACTGAAGCTCCCAGGTTGGAGAGGGGGTCTACCACGTTAACGTAACTGAACCCCATCTCAAAGTCGACTATCTCGCCAGCAATCTGGATACAGGCAAACACGAAAGACACAATCAACCCCAGCACAAAGCCAGTAAGGCTCTCCGAGAAAACAGCCACCAAATAGCGAGCATCCAGAGTGACCCAGTTCTGGTCGAAATCGACCAGCGGGAAAACCATCACCGCCACCAGAAAAGCAAGGCCGATCTTGGCCAGAGGAGGGATAAAGCGGGAATTAAAAACCGGGGCCATCAAAAAAAGACCCAAAAAGCGTATCCAGACCAGGATAAAAGGTAAGAGATTGCCAACCAGAACCCCCAGGATTTCGCTCATGTCACCTTATGAAGGAAGGCAGATTCCAGAAAAGACCCGCCGCAAAGTCCATGAAGACTCTCAACATCCAGGGACCGAGCAAAGCCAGAATGAGGAACACCGCCAGGATCTTGGGTACGAAAGTAAGGGTTAGTTCGTGAATCTGGGTAACTGCCTGGAAAATACTCACCAGAATGCCCACCAGAAGCGCCACTCCCAGTATGGGAAGCGCCACTTTCATAACCACAAGCAGGCTTTCCCTCCCAATTTCCATTACCAGACTTTCCAGCAACTTTCCTCACCCCAATTAACGAACTGAGAGCACCAAGCCCCGGGTAATCAGTTCCCAACCATCCACCAAGACAAAAAGTAGTATTTTAAAAGGAAGGGAGATCATCACCGGCGGGAGCATCATCATCCCCATGGACATCAAGATGCTGGCTACCACCATGTCAATAAGCAAAAAAGGAACATAGATAATAAAACCCAGTGTGAAAGCGATTTTCAGCTCACTCAAAACGAAGGCCGGGATAAGGACATAGGTGGGCACTTCATCACGGTTTCTGGGTCGGGGAATCTTGGCCAGAGAAACCATGAGTGCCAGGTCTTTCTCCTGAGTCTGGCGGAACATGAAATCACGCAGGATAGCTTCCCCCTTGCTAAAAGCCTCGCTCTGGGTGATTGAACCATCCATAAAAGGCGTTAATACCTCTTGATTGAGCTGAGAAAAGGTTGGAGCCATAACAAAATAAGTTAAAAAAAGGGCCAGCCCTATCAAGACTGGGGTGGGAGGTATCTGAGGAGAACCCAGAGCATTGCGTACAAAAGCCAGCACTACCACGATTCTTGTGAAAGAAGTGAGCAGGATCAAGATAGCCGGAGCCAAACTCAAAACAGTCAGAAAAATCAGAACTTGCAGAGCAAACACAAACTGCTCGGGCTGCTCGGCAGTTTGAGGCTCAATGGTAATGCGTGGAATAAACAAGGGAGCTTCCTGAGCCTGAGCCAGGCCAGACGAAAACACCAGGAAAGCAAGAAAAATCAACCAATAAAAACTCTTTTTCATCCTCAAGAGCAAAAACCGGCTCTCCATTTTAATCGCTTTTCCTTCGTCCCAGGATAAGATCCAGATAGGAAGTGAAACCCGAGGGAGTGGGCTTCTGTTCTTCGAGTTCTTCCATTTGAAACTCAGCAATTTCCCGAACCGTACTTCCACTTTGAGCCAGCATGATCACTCGCTCCCCAACACGAAAAAGATAAACCGATAACTTTTGGCTAACCGGAAAAAAATCCAGTAAAACCATGTAGCGAGAGGAAGCAAGGCGAGGCTTTTCTCTTGCAAAACGCCTCAGGAAATAATAAAGGCCCCATAAACACAAAACCAGCAACAGAAAGGCCAGAACTACTCTGAGTACATCAACTCCTCCCGAGAAAGAGGGGGGAGATACTTCAGGAAGCTCCAGCTCCTCCTGAGCAAAAACCACCCTTTCAAAAATTGCGAAAAAGGAAAATAACCCAACACTCCAGAGCAATCGCACGATTACTGAACCCTCGCTTCTTTCAAGGATTTAATGCGCTCTTCAGGTTTGATGATTTCGGTAATCCTTACCCCAAAATTCTCTTCAATCACTACCACCTCACCACGGGCAAAAAGGACGTCGTTTACGTAGAGGTCTGCTGGCTCACCAGCCAATTTATCAAGTTCGACGACGGATCCAGGGCCCAGATCCAGGATCTCACTTATGGCCAGGCGAGTTCTTCCCAATTCCACTATCACGGGTAGGCTAACATCCATGAGTAATTCCAGGTTAATCTTTTCGGCCGACTCTTCCTTCTTTTTAAATTCAGCAAACTCGACCCTTTTAGCTTCAACTGTGGGCTTGCTTTCTTTCTGGAGGGGCTTCTCCTCTCTGGCCTCTTCAGCACCTTCACCTTTAAGCTCTGCTGTGGCTTCTTCGCTCGCTCCTTCAGGCGAAGCAACTTCTTCCCCAGGAAGAAGCGAACTAACGATCTTCCTGGCCAGGCTCAGGGGGACTAACTGAATCATGGAACTATCGATGACGTCCTCCACCACCAGGCGAAAGGTTATAGCCACCAGGCGCTCTTCACCCTGCTCTTCCACCCATTTTCTTTCTGCTTCAGTAACTTCTTCAAAGATCACCTCCGGTGGAGAAATGCTCACCCGAAGACCCAAAAAGTCAGAAAGCGCCGTTGAAGCAGAGCCCATCATCTGATTCATAGCTTCGCCAAGAGCGCTGATTCCCAACTCGTCAATTTCCTGCGGAAGATCGCTCTTTCCATCTCCACCCATCATAAGACTTACCATGGCTTTTGCGTCTTCGCTTTTGATGAGTAGTATATTGCTTCCTCGCAGACCTTCTGCATAAAGAACCTTCACCAGGATATGTTCTCCCGGGAAAAAAGCACCCACTTCTTTCGAGGAAATCACCTCAACCTGGGGAACAGTGATCTCTACCCTTTTTCCCAGAAGGCCACTTAAAGCCGTGGCCGCAGAACCCATAGAAATATTGGATATTTCCCCTAACACATCTTTTTCTTGAGGGGTCAGAAGCTCTTCACTCATGGTTTATTTCCTCCTTCAAGCGGTCCACTCGCACCGCGATTCTACTGCCTACGCGTCCAGGCACACCAACCATTTTCACTCTCTTGCCCACCCGAACATTAAGGGGCCGGTCAATTCTCTGGTCAAGCACCACCACATCCCCCACCTCAAGATTCAAAAAGTCGCCGAGGGAAATATTGGTTCTCCCCAGCTCTACAGAGATGGGAAGTTTTACTCTGGTTATCAGGCGCTCTACATTTTTCTGGATCTCCGGATCACTGCTTTTGCGGGAAGCAAACCATAGAGAAGCACTCAAGCTCCTGGTAATGGGCTCAACCACGATATAAGGTATGCACATGGTCAACATCCCCTGTCGGTCTCCTATCTCAATCTCAAAGCTAAAGAGAATCACCATATCGTTACCGGAAACTATCTGCACGAACTCGAGGTTAGATTCCATAGCTTCAATTCGAGGTTCAATGCTGTAAATGCTACTCCAGGCTTCTGCCATGGCCATCATGACCCTTTCCATAATGCCACCCATGATCCGGTTCTCAATCTCGGTAAGGGCTCTGGTATTTGTCGGAACATCTCCCGGTCCTCCTAACAGGCGGTCTAACATCAAAAAGACTATGTCCAAGCTAATCTGAAGTAGACATCTTCCCTCAAGCGGCAGCATGGAAAAAATACACAAATAAGTGGGGTTGGGAACGGAACGCACAAACTCATCGTAAGTTAGTTGATCAACGGAAAGGAGATTAATCTGCACCCTACTCCTCAAAAAAGCCGCCAGACTGCTGGAAGCAAGGCGTGAAAAGGCCGAAAATATCATGTGGAAAGTGCGGATTTGATCTTTGGAAAATCTCTCCGGTCTCCTGAAATCGTAGACCTTAATCCGCCTTTCCGAAACCTTTTCTTTCTCTATCTCTTGCTTAACGGTTTCGGCAGCTTCTTCCCCTTCAGTAAGGGTCTTAAGCAGCGCATCAATTTCTTCCTGAGATAAAATTTCCTTGCCCATGTTTTCGTGTCCTCATGATTACTGCATTACAAAGTCAACAAAATAAACCTGTTCTACCTTCCCACTGCTCAAGAGGTTATTGAGAGTTTCCACAATATCATTCTTTAATTTTTTCTTACCTTCCGGCTTGAGAAGCTCCTCGGATTTTCTGGAGCTAATCACCAGAATTATAGCGTCCCTAACTTCCACCATGCGCTTTTTAATTTCATCGATAACCTTTTGATCGTAGGTGGATACACCCAGCACTACCTTTACATAGCGCAAAACATCTTCGTCGGCGAGGTTAACCAGAAATTGCTGCTCAAAAGTATAGACCAGGGGCGGTTTGGGCTTGGCTTCTTTCTCCCCCAGAAACTTTTGCAACAGACCACTCTGCTTAACGTAAAAAAAGGCCATAAGGGCGACCAGGCCCAGAGTGGCAAAAAGCATTATTTTTCTCATCGGGGAAGTACTCTTTTCTTCCTCCACAACCTCTTCTGCTTCCTGAGATTCCACTTCTTCTGGCATGGTGGTTACGCCTCCTTTTCTCGTAAAATTACTATTTCCACCCGGCGGTTTTTCCTTCGGTGTTCTTCATCTAAATTAGGAACCAGAGGACGATACTGTCCATACCCCACCGCTATCAAGCGCTCAGGGGGTATGTCCTCTTTTTCAACAAAGTACCGCAAAACTGCAATTGCCCTCCCTGCAGACAACTCCCAGTTAGACGGAAAACGAGGAGTATGTATGGGCAGATCACAGGTATGCCCCTCAATGCGCACTGAATTATCGATTTTTTTTAAAATATCGGCAACCGCATGCAGTACGGGAATCATTTCTGGCTTCAGGTCAGCACTACCCAGATCAAAGAAAACGTTATCCAGAAAAGTGATTACCAGGCCTCGTTCATCGATTTTAACATTCACCTTTTCAGGGGAAATTGCTTTCTCCTCTATGAGCTTTTTTTCAATTTCCCTCTTAAGACCAGCCAGCTTCAACTCCACCAGGCCCGAAGGATTAATCTGAGTGGGCGGTTTAGGGACTGGAATGTCCGAGGGTTGTAAAACCCTGGGACCACTCTCCAGAACGCCCAGCGCACCTTGAATAGAAGAAATAACCTCCTTAAAACGAGCCACGTCAATAGTGGAAAGTGCAAAAAGAAGCACGAAAAAACAAAGAAGAAGTGACATGAAATCACCGTAAGTTTGAGTCCAAAGTGGTGCACCCGGAGGTGCCTCTTCGCTCTTTCTGGGTCTCGGCATTCCACTATCAACCTCCTGCTTCTCTTCGTAAGGTTATAACTCGCTCTCCAGTTTCTCGTTCCCGCTCAAAAGCTTCTCTAACTTCTGGAGCGAAGAACGACTTGAGCTTTTCCTCAACGATGCGTGGGTTATCTCCGGCCTGGATGGAAAGTATACCCTCGATGATTACCTCTTTAAGGAGAGTTTCTTCCTGGCTTCGCAACTTGAGCTTGTTGGCCACCGGAAGGCAGAAAAGGTTGGCAATGATAGCCCCGTAAAGGGTGGTCAAAAGAGCCACCGCCATGCCGGGCCCAACTTTTTTAGGGTCATCAAGATTAACCAGCATGGCCACCAGACCGATCAGGGTTCCAATAAGGCCGAAAGCGGGGGAAAAGGTGCCCATGGTCTCAAAAATGGAACGACCCATCTTGTGGCGTTCTTCCAAAAATAGAAGTTCGGTTTCCAGAATACTTTTGACTAACTGGGGATCGGTTCCATCAACTACCAGCTGAATTCCTTTCTTAAAGAAAGGATCTTCAAAGCGCTCCGACTCCTCTTCAAGCGCCAGCAGACCTTCTTTACGAGCTTTTTCAGCAAGTGAGACCAGAGCAGAAATAACTTCCTGTGAGGAAGGAAGTTTTTCTTTCATAGCGATCTGAAAGAGCTGAAATGCTTTCATTAGCTGTTCAAAGCGAAAACTGATCATGGTTGCTGCCAGAGTTCCCCCAACGGTAATAAGAACTGAAGAAAAACTGATAAAAACTTGCAGGTTTGCTGAACCAACCATTCCCCAGAAAAGCAAAACCACTCCCAGTGCAAGACCAATAAGAGTAGCCTTATCCATTCTCCTTCCCCCGTTCAGAACTAATTTCCTGAATCAGTACCCGGGTTATGCCACTTCTGCGTCGAAACTCAATAATTTTTTCTATAACCTCCTCCACTTTCTCCTGAACCACGTATTTTTTTCCGGTAACCAGGGTAATTACCGTGTCTGGAGTAGCCTCAATGGTTTCAATCAAGTCCGAATTCACCACGAAAACTGATCCGTTAAAGCGAGTAACTGTAATCATCCCTGCCTCCTTTTCTGGGCTCCTCCCGGGAGGAGCCCAGAAAAATCGTTAACGTTTGATGTTTATCAGGTCCTGGAGCATTTCATCAGAAGTAGTTATCACTCTTGAGTTAGCTTGAAAGCCCCTCTGAGTAACGATCATGTTGGTAAATTCCTGAGCCAGATCCACGTTGGACATTTCCAGTGCCCCCACTGCAATGCTTCCTCTTCCACCGCTTCCCGCAGGGCCGATGCTGGGCAAGCCGGAGTTGTTGGAAATCTGGAAAAGATTGCCTCCCACCCGGAGAAGACCTGCGGGGTTAGAGAAATTGGCCAGAGCAATCTGGGCCAGAGGTTTGGACTGACCGTTGGTGAAAATGCCGGTAATCACTCCACTTGAATCGGTGGTAACCATGTCCAGCGACCCGGCTTCATAACCATCCTGTGAAGCCACGTAAGCGGTGGAAGCACTCCCAAACTGAGTGAGAATTGAGAAATCCAGGTTCAGGCTAAGGTTCTCTGCTCCGGTTATCGTGAAAGTTGCACTGCCTGTGCCTCCCGAGCTAATTTCACCACTTGCTGAATCAAAAACCAGAGTACCTGAACCGCCCGAGCTGGCAGCGCTGCCATCCAGAGTGGCTTCCCAGGTCCACTCATTAGGATTAGCAGTTTTCTGGAAGGTAATGGTCAGGTTATGCACGTTGCCCAGGGAATCGTAAACCTGGACGCTGGTGAAATAGGTATTTCCCGCTGCTGTGTTGGCATCCAGGTTGCCCTCAAGACCCACATTGCCAGTAGCCTTGGGGCTCATTTGGGTACCTACCGGAATAATGATGTCCTGTAGAGCCTGGGTGGTATCGATGTTACCATTTGAATCAGCCATCCAGCCCTGAAGGCGGTAACCACTGCTATTTACCAACGCTCCATCTGCTGAAGTTTTCATGGCGCCATCACGTGTGTAGTAATTTTGCTCGCCATCACTGACTACGAAAAAGCCTGAGCCCTGGATGGCAAAATCAGTAGGGTTATCGGTGGTCTGCAAGCTACCCGCTGTGAATATGGTGTCTATGCTCCCTATGGCAGTACCCAGCCCCACCTGCTTGGGGTTTATGCCTCCCAAACCCCCAGCTTCAGGACTTCTCGCTCCTTCAATAGTCTGACTGAGTATGTCCTCAAAGGTTACCCGGCTGGCCTTGAAAGCCACCGTGTTCACGTTGGCGATATTGTTACCTATCACGTCCATGCGGGTCTGGTGATTTTTCAAACCAGAAACCCCGGCAAACAAAGAACGCATCATAAATAATCAACCTCCCCTCAAAGGGGCCTCCGACTGAGCGGCCCAGCCCCTACAAGCTCGACTCAAATGATTACTGCTGAATCAATATTGGTAAATACTTTCTCTCGAGAAGCATCCATACAGGTTAAAACCGTTTTTTCGGGTACCCTGACTACAAATCCTACACCGTTCACTATAACCAGCGAGGTCTTGCTACCCTTGGCAGCAGCCCTGGAAATACCTTCCTGCAGGCGTTCAGTGGTTTTCCCGTCCATGGTTATCCCTCGTTCCTCCATTCGACGACGAGCATGCAGGGAAAAACGCACTTCCTCTTCCCGAAGGAGGTTCTCAAAGCCAGAGACATCTTTCTGGGAGTGCTTAGCATGAGAAAGCGGTGTCTTCCTGGTGATACCTTCTATTGACCAGCGGTCCTTAAAACCTACCTCGCGCACCACTTTACTCAAGAACCTCCCTGATTTCAGATAGCGGATACTCGCTACCTCCCACGCTGAGCGTCAAAGCATCCTCACCCAGACTCACGCTTTCCACCACTCCCTCTTCGCCGCCAACGAGCAGCACCCTCTTTCCGATCAGGGTTGCTCCCTCGAGAAACAGAAGTTGCCGCAAGGAAGTATTGGTGTTTTGAATTTCTTCCAGGGTGGAATATTGAGCCAGCTGGGCGCCAAACTCGCTTCCCTGCATGGGGTCCAGAGGGTTTTGATAGCGCAACTCACAAACCAGAAGCTGCAAAAAATCGTGGTGAGTTAGCTCCCTTCTATCTTGAACCTCTTGACCCTGTTCACTTCCGGCATAATAGGCATTTTCTACCGGGAGTATCACTCAAGTGCACCCCCTTTCATACCACCAGGTTCAATTTTCCCTCCAGCCAGGAATAAACCGAAAAATCCTTCTGGTAATCTCCTTCACTGGGGTTTCGCTGCAAGCCAAAAGTCGCAAAGTCCGCAAACTGCTCCTTGTCACCAGAGTAATGATTCTGCTGGCTAACAAAGCTCTCCAGGTTCATGCCCTGACTTGCAGCTCGGGCTTCAAGTAAGGGCAGGTTGCTCTCAAGGAGCTCTCTGGTTTCTGGGTGCTCCACATGCCAGACACAGCAAATTTTGTCGTTGTGCTCAGTAAGAGAAACCACGATTTTGCCAAGTTCTTTGGGCTCAAGCTGAATGGTCACCTGCTTTGCGCCTTTCCCTGCACTCAGCACCTGGAAAACCCGATCGAACAGTTTTTCGATGTCGGCTTCCGAGTTCATGCTTATCTCGAGATTTTCTCCAGAAAAAACTCCTCCAGATCTCACATTACCGGTATGAACAACTGCGGAACCTTCCCCTGCAGTAAAGTTCCTTTTCTGATTGCTTACATCAGGTTTCTCCCCTGCAGACATCCCACGGTGGCTAAGTGTCTCGTCGTTTCCAGATGCATCGCTCTTTTGGATAGTAAGCAGCACCTCGTCCTCAGGGGCCTGGTCAGAAATTGCGCCATCCTCAGGAACAATACTCTCTTCAGAACTTGCATTAAAATCGCCATCAATTTTAGCATCCAAAGATTCGCCTTCCACCTGATCCAGTTGAATATCCTCTTTGGGAAACGCAGCATCTGCTTCAGAAAAAGTTGTTCCTGCTTCTTGCAGCTGAAGATCAACGCCATCCCCTGCAACAGCTTCCTCAGCATTGTCTTCGCTAATTGCTGGATTTTCCAGCTGCAGATTGAAAAGAGCATCCTGGGTGCAGGAGTTATCAAGGCATGCAGTCCCACAAGCAGAAGTACCACATTCTTCAGCACCTGCAGAAGCACTTGCAGCACCGGCAAAGCTGGCCACTGCTGCTAAAACACGTCCCAGCAAACGAGCAAGCGCTTCTTTGCTGCCCGATATCTGAAATTGAAACTCGCCACTTTCATTTTTTCCACCACTGAGCTCCACCTTACCCAGCTCACCCATATCGATACTGAAGTTAAGGTTCTGCACCTCATCCAGAAACTCCGAAACAGCGTTTTCAAAATCCAGCGCCAGAAGGGGATTCAATGCTACGCTACCAACACTACCACTTTGAAAACTATTCTGTGCGATACCACATGAGCTACTTGGTAAAGGGCAATTTTTAATTGGCGCTATTTCCTGCACCGAAAATCCACCTGGACTTCCGTTTCCACAACACTTCACAGCCGGAAGCTGGGAAAAGGAAATGTTACTGTATTCGGTAGCCAGGTCTGATCCGGCTACAAGCTCGCTCATTACATCCTCAAAGTTCTCAGCTTCGCTTTCCTTTCCTTGAGAGCGTTTTGCAAACAGTCCTTTTCCCTCAGCGGAAATATTCTCCTCTGTCGCCAGAGCAAACAACCCAAGTTCCATCAGCTCACCTCCCTTCCATCATCTTCCGGATCAGAGTTGCTGCCCGCTCCGGGGGAAAAATACTCAAAATCTCGGCTACATTCCTTTCCTTCATCACCGAAAATATTCGAATCACCTCCTCATCAGAAAGTTTCTCTAAGAGCCGGGCTGCTTCTTCCGGCTCCATAGCTGCATAAATCTTGGCTAAACGCCACAGGCTTTCCTCCTCCTTTGAAGAAGCAGAATTCTCTACTGCACTTGGTACGACTTCCTCTCCTGCTCCAGAAGGAGTGGGAAGGGGTTCTTCTGAAGCAGGAGACACTGATTGTCCTTCTTCAACCTGGTTAACCCTGGGAAGGTCTGGACCAGGATATATTTCTCCATCCAGGACTTTTTCAGAAGCAACAGGATCTTCCTCTACAGCCTCAACAGAATTTATCTCTCCAGACTTCACGGGCATAACTGGTTTCAAAAAGGGTAAATTTATAATCCCCGCAAAGTTAAGAAAGAAAACCAGGGTTACCATGAAAATTAAAAAAGGGAAAACCGTATCCACAAAACCCGACTTCTTGCGACTCTTTTTGGTCTTCTGAGGTTGACCCACCTTGTTACCTTTAGAGCCCTTTCTGGCGCTTCTTTTTTGCGACTTCACCTTTCGAGCCATTCTTTGCACTTCTTTTTGCGCAACAGCCATCAATAGTAACCCCCCAAGATTTTCTTGAGAAAGGTCCGGGTTTCTTCAAAAGGAGGTACTCCCTGGTATTTTTCGACTCTGGAAGGCCCCGCGTTATAGGCAGCAAGAGCCAGCTCCAGGCTACCAAAGCGGTCGATTAAACTCCTCAAGTATCGGGTACCAGCAGCAATGTTTTCCCGGACATCAAAAGGATCTTTAACACCCAGCATTCTGCAGGTCTGGGGCATAAGCTGCATAAGCCCCATAGCCCCCTTGGGCGAAACAGCTTTGGTATCTCCGCCTGACTCAACCTGGACCAGCTTTCTCAGCAAGTTCACGTCAATCCGATATTGATCAGCGTACTCCTTGAGTATTTCCTCAAAAGATTCGTTTTCTCCAGAACTCCCTGGAGAGATCTGAGCACCCCGTCGAGAAGCAAGCGGGGTACCGGAAGAACTTTTCACCCGGGAAAGCAGGTTCTCTATTTCATTGACCCTGGCCAGAACCCGCAAGAGGGAAGCTGGCTGCATTTCACGTTTCCCTCCTCAGATACATTTGAATAGCCACTTCATCAAGAAGTTTCTGGTCACTTCTTTGAATGTTCAGGGAAAACTCCTGATAATCCCTATCGCGCAGCTTTTCCATCACTTTACGCTCTAAGGATGCGCAGACCAGCTCTTCTTTGGTTCGTGCAATCTGCTGCTCCAGCTCCCGGAGATAGCTTTTCAGCTCCTCTATCTTGCGTTCCAGGTTGTTTAGCATCTTCTCAAAAAAAGCCTCCTCAACCAGGCACTTCTCTTTTTTCCTTTCCTGAGTTCTCCGGACCATATACTCTTTTCTGGTTTCCTCCATAGCGATGAGCTCTTTCCGTTGGCGTTCAGCCAGTTTTTCGAGCTCGGCAAGCTTCACTTCGATTAGCTCTTCACGAACTTTCTTAACATCAAGAACTTTTTGAAACTTAAAATTGTAGCTCATCAGGCCACCTCACTGCCTTTCTCATCAAACAGACCAAATAAAAACTCAAGCGTTGCATCATAAGCAAAAACTTCCTCAACGTCCTGGCGCAGAAAAGCTTTTACCGCTTCTATCTTTTTCAGGGCGTAATCAATACGGGGATTGCTGCCTCTTTGATAGGCTCCGATATTAATCAGGTCTTCCGCCTCCCGGTAGGTGGCAAGAATTTCTCTCACCTTTTGGGCGGCCCTTTGCTGCTCTTTACTGGTTATATCAGGCATGATACGGCTTATACTTTGCAAGATGTCAATTGCCGGATAATGCCCTTCAAAAGAAAGCTTTCTGGAGAGCACAATGTGTCCATCCAGAATTCCTCGAACAGTATCGGCAATGGGATCATTCATATCATCTCCCTCAACGAGCACCGTGCATAAAGCGGTGATAGAACCCTTTTGAGAGGTCCCCATCCGCTCAAAAAACCTGGGTAACAAAGCGAAAACCGATGGCGTATAACCCCTGGTGGTAGGAGGCTCTCCAACAGCCAGCCCCAGTTCTCTCTGAGCCATGGCCAAACGAGTTACCGAATCCATCAAAAAGAGCACGTCCTTGCCCTGATCCCGGAAATACTCAGCTATGGCACAGGCAGTAAAAGCAGCTTTTATTCTTTGCAAAGGTGGTCTATCAGAAGTGGCCACAACCACACAGCTTTTATTGAGACCCTCCTTAAGATCTCTTTCAATAAATTCTCGCACCTCTCTGCCTCGCTCGCCAATCAGGGCGATTACGTTAACATCGCTCTGAGCGTTACGGGCTATCATTCCCAAAAGAGTGCTTTTGCCCACTCCACTTCCAGCAAAAATACCCACTCTTTGTCCTTTTCCACAGGTCAGGAGGGCGTCTATTGCTTTCACACCCATGGGCAAGACCTCGCTAATTCTTGTCCTTTGCAAGGGATTGGGAGGTTCGTTGTCCAGGGGATACTCATCCTGGCTTTCAATGTAACCCCTATCATCAAGGGGATTGCCCAAACCATCGATTACCCTCCCCAGAAGTCCTTCACCAACTCTCACCCGCAACTCTTTACCTAACGCCACCACTTCACTGCCCGGCTCAATCCCGTTGCGCTCACCAAGGGGCATGAGCAAGGTCTGAGCATCTCTGAAACCAACCACCTCAGCAAGTATCTCGCTTTGCATATCCAAAGAGCGGATCTGACACAATTCCCCAACCTTGCAGGAAGGTCCTTTGGATTCTATGACTATGCCTACCGCTCGCTGCACTCTTCCGTTCAAACGCAAAGTATCGATACTGTTCAGCCTTGCCTTCAAGCGCCCGATTTCAAACATTTTTGCTCTGTATCTCCTCCAGTAACTCCTTTTTAATCCAGTGAAGCTGAGTGCTTACCCGACCATCTATGCTTCCAAACTCTGTCTCTACCAGAAAATCGCCCCTTGCACACCGTGCGTCTTCTCTAATCTCCAGATATTCCAGACCATCCAGCCTGCTACACAATTCTTCTTTGATATCCTTCAACAAAGCCACATCCAGGGGGTGAACTCTTAAAATAACTCTCTCGCGATGGTTGAGCTTTTGAAGGGCCTCTTCAATAAGTTCAGCAAGAAAAGGCTCCCTTTTGGCTTCTCTACGAATAATGCGCTCTGCAATTGCCAAACTAAGTTCAAGAATTAGTTCTTCAAGCTCAAAAAGGCTTTTTTCGCGAACCCGCTTTATTTCTTGAAGTACACTCTCCCAAATGGCGATTTTTTTCTGCAATACTTCGCGCGCCTCCCTCTTTGCTTCCTCTCTACCCTGTGAAAAACCATTCTCAAAACCCCGTTCCTTCAGTGCCTGCGCCTCTTTTCGGGCTTCCTCCAGAATGCGCATCTTTTCCTGTTGGGCTTCCCGTAAAATGTTTTCCCGTTTTCTTTTTGCTTCAACAAGCAGTTCTTCTAACTCCCTGTTTGGGGCTGTCGGCTCTTCTCCAGAAACTCCCCCGCCGGAACTGTTGTTGTCCCAAACTTTTCCTCCCCTTTCGGGACCAACCACGACTTTTTTATCGCCAACCACAATTGCCTTGTAGAGATTAAACAATGATCTCTTCCTCCCCACCCCGGGCGATAACGATTTCTCCAGCTTCCTCGAGCCTGCGAATTACGTTGACTATCTTCTGTTGAGCTTCGTTCACCAGACGAGCACGTACAGGACCCATGTATTCCATATCTTCTTTAAGCATCTGCGCTGCTCGCTGGGACATATTCTTGAAGATTTTCTCCCTTACCTCTTCTGAAGCGCCCTTCAGGGCAAGAGCCAGGTCTTTGTTGTCTACCTGGCGCAAAACAAGTTGTATTGCTCGATCGTCGAGCAGGACAATATCTTCAAAAACAAACATTTCGGACCTGATCTGCTCCGCAAGATCAGGGTCCTTCTCCTCAATAGCTTCCAAAATGCTTTTTTCAGTACCTCTATCACTTTTGTTAAGAATCTCTATCAACTTTTGCTTTCCAGCTACCCGGGTTAAGTCCTGACCCAGGAAAGTGGAAATTTTTCGCTCCAGGATGGATTCTATCTCCCGAACCACTTCCGGAGAAGCTCGGTCCATCAAAGCAAGGCGCATAGCCACCTCTCCACGCACACTCTCGGGAAGGTTTCCCAAAATCACGGCCGATTGCTCGGGTTTGAGGTAAGAAAGTACCAGAGCAATAGTTTGGGGATGTTCGCCCTGAATGAAGTTGAGAATTTGCAGAGGATCTGCCCTGCGTAAAGACTCAAAAGGAGTTACCTCCAGGCTGGCGGAAAGCTTGCCAATTATCTCCTGCGCTTTATGGGGACCAAGAGCTTTTTCGAGAAGCTGCTTAGCATACTCCACTCCTCCCTGAGCAATATAGAGTTGAGCCACTGCCATATGGTAAAATTCGCTCACCACTTCCCCTCTAATCTCAGGAGCTACTTTTTCCATAGCCGCAATTTCCAGGGTAATATCCTCGATTTCGTTCTCGGACAGTTTTTTCAGTATTGAGGCTGAAAGCTCTGGACCCAGGCTGACCAGGAGAATTGCCGCCTTTTGCCTCCCAGTTAAGCCCTTACGAGGTACAATAGCCATCAACCACTCACTCCTCACTCAGCCAGTTACGGATTAGTTTTACCGCATCATCGGGTTTTTCTTCCACCAGCTTTTTGATTTCCTCTTCCATGCGTTTTTGAATTTCCATGCGCATTTTCTCTTCAGGACTCAGCTCAGCAGTGCTACGCAAAGGAGTTACTTCAGTAGCTTCTTCATATTCAAGAGGCTCTTCTTCATAAACCTCTGCGACCACTTCCTGAGGAGCAGTTACTGCCACCAGCACCTTTCTGCCGATGAAATAAAGAACCAGTATCAATAAAGCCGGAATTCCATAACGCCCCACCAGGTCAATGAGTTCCATAAACCTCTGTGCTTTGAGGGCCCTCTCTTCTTCCTGCCAGAAATCCTGGTTGAAAGGTAAGGTTTCTACTACCACCGCATCACCCCGCTCAGGATTAATGCCCGCCGCAACTTCCACCACCCTGCGGATTTTTTCCACTTCTTCAGGGGCCAGGACGCTATCAACCAGAACCGCAACGGAAAGGCGTTTGATATCACCAGGTAGGGCAGCATATTTTTCCAGAACACGGTTAATTTCATAGTTGGTGGTTACGTTTCTCCTGGTATAGCTACCACCCTGTCTCTCCTCTTCTGAACCATAAACCGGGATGTTAGAAGCAACCCCCGGTACTCCTCCTGCGGTATCTGAAGTTCCCTGATACTTTTCCTCCTCTTCCTGAGTGCTGCGGATGACTCCCTCGTTACCGGCCACGGGCTGATAAATTTCCTTCTCACCCTCTTTTTGCTCAAGGTTTAGCTCCACACTGGCTCGCACCACGGCTTTGCGGCGACCCAGCACCCCCTCCAGCATGCTCTGTACCCGCTGGGTTATAACACTTTCGAGTTCCTTTTTCATTTCCAGTTGATTGGCAGTAAGGCTGGCAATGCTTCCCCAGCTTTCCTCTCCACTGCCACTGGCCAGGATGTTACCCTGGTCATCAAGTATAGTCACCCGACTCGCATCAAGCCCTTCCACGCTGTTTGCAACCAGGCGAGCAATGGCTTCTACCTGGTTTTCTCTCAAGCGAGTCCCCGGGCGAACTTTTAAAACTACCGAGGCAGTGGGAAGTTTTTCTTCTTCTGCAAAAAGGCTCTCTTCGGGCAGGGTAATATGTACCCGGGCACCATCCACTTCTTCGAGCTGAGCAATGGTGCGCTCCAACTCTCCCTGTAAAGCTCTCTGATAGTTAACCTTCTGTAAAAAACTGGTCAAACCAAAGGTGTTTTTATCAAAAAGCTCAAAACCAACCCCGCTCTGAGGGAAACCCTCCTGGGCAAGCTTCATCCGAGCCAGGTAAACTTTATCCCGGGGCACTTCTATTCTGGTACCGCCGTCCGAAAGTCGGTAAGGAATGCCCAGCTCCTCGAGTTTATCCACCAGCGCCCCTGACTCTTCAGGAGAGAAGCTACGATAAAGTAAGACATAATCGGGCTTTGAAGAATACATAAAGAGAGTGATTAAGCCTCCAACCAGAACTACCAGAAGCAAAAGGGCAATCACCCTTTGCCCCTGGTTCATGCTTTCCCAAACTCTTTTAAAGTTACCGCCCAGATCAGCAAGAAGGCTCCTCATGGTTTACACCTGCATTCTCATTATTTCCTGATAAGCTTCAACCACCTTGTTGCGCACCTGAACAGTAAGCTCAAGCGCTACATTAGCCTTCTCAAGAGTAATCATTGCCCGGTGGAGATTCTCTTCTTTGCCCAGGACCACATCCTGAATAGCCTGATCGGCTTCCCTCTGGAGAGAGTTCACTCCCTCGAGAAACCCTCCCACCAGCTCTGAAAAAGACCTTCCATTTTTATCAGGTTTCTTAAGAGGAACAATCTCGCGATTCCCAATGTTTTGAAAAACACCAGAAATTCTATCCACAGCCACCGCAACGCACCTCCGTTAACCGCCAATGTTAAGGGCACTCCTGGCCATTTCCTTGCTCACGTTGATAGCCGTTACATTGGCTTCATAGGCCCGCAAAGCTGCCATGAGGTCCACCATTTCGTTGACAACCACCACATTGGGATATTCCACAAAGCCATTCTCATCGGCGTCGGGATGTTCGGGTTGGAAAACTTTTCTGGTGGGAGTATTGCGATCTTCGATTATCTTGCTTACCCGGACACCCCCGTCCTCACTGGGTTCAAAGATTACCTCTTTGCGCAGATAAGGACCACCGTCACCTGAACGAGTGACCTCCGCGTTGGCCAGATTAGAAGCAATAACATCCATGCGAAACCTCTCCGCTGTCAAGGCTGAAGCGCTTACCCGGAAAGTATTGAAAATCCGCACTTAGCGCACCTCCTTTAAAACCGTATGCAAAAGATTAAACTTACCAGAAGTCAGCTTACTGAGTGTTTGATAATAGAGGCCGTTTTCAAGAAGGGTAACCATCTCTCTTTCCACATCTATTGAAGAACCATCGTCACGTATGGTTATGCTTTCTTCCTTCACAGGAAAACCTTCCTCATTTTTGACTGAACCTGAAAGATGCTTAGGAGAAGTTCTGGCGAGATCTATTCGGTTATCTTGCTCCTCCAATCCTTTAAGCAGACTTTCAAAATCGAGATCCCGACGCTTATAGCCAGGTGTTTCCACATTGGCTATATTGGAAGCAAGGAGTTCCTGCCTTTGAGCTGCAAAGTCTAATCCCCGTTCCAGGAGAGCAAAAATTCGATCCAGGCCAAAACCACTCATTATTTCACCTCCACCCTCTCTCCACAGGGTGAAGGATAAAATTTGTTGCCAAAAGAGGAAACTTAAGAAGTCATGGAGGCATAAAGTTTTTTGCGGAGATGCGAGGGAAGAATTCCCAGCTGATTTCTGTAGAGGGTTACTGTGCGCCGGGAAACCGCAAAACCTCTTTTGCGAAGATAGGCAGCTATTGAAGCATCAGAAAGCGGGCTTTTGCGGTCTTCCTTCTGAATAAGCTGTTTGATCACCTGCTTTGCAGGATAGGAAGGATCAAAAAAGAACTTCACTTCCTTGACCACTCCACTGGGCAAAAGTATTCGTTTATCTTTAAGAACCTGGCACACTGCAGCAATACTGACTCCAAGCGCCTGAGCGACTTCCCTCTGGAGAAGGGGAACAAAGGCAGAATCGTCTCCAGAAAGATATTCTTTCTCTCGAGAGACGATATATTCAAGGGCGCGCAAAAGGAGACCATTGCGATAGCGCAAGCAGGAGAGGATTTCTCGCGCCTCGTGCAAGCGCTCCTCCAGGAAAGAGCTTTCCCGGGAACTCAGAGAAGATTTTTTACTCTTAAAAAGAGAAATAAAGCCTTCGTTAAGTGTTATCTTGAGATAGGGAGAATCGAAGAGCAAAACTCCATATTCTCCGCCACCTAACGCCACAACCTCAGCATCATAGGAAACTCTTCTTGTATCATCCAGTTCTTTCCGGCTTCTTTCGTCAAGGCTCATCTCAAAAAACTCCCGGAAAGAAATAAAAAACTGCTCTCCCTTCCCCAGAAGAGACTTCACTTTTTCAGGACTGTTCCGAAGATAAAAACTCTCTTCCGGGGTGATGAGACCTTTGTTAATGCACTGCAAAAGAACAAATTCCAGGGTATCCTTAGCAGCAAAACCTACAAATCCTTCAGCGCGGATTTTATCTATCACTTCCCGAAGCCGGTCTTCAGAAACCCTCAAGTGGAAAGCAAGCCTTCTCTGATCAAGACGTAAAAACCCTTCTTCATCAAGGTTGGCAAGTATAATCTCCAGCAATTTAAGTTCCTCCGCATCAAGCTCCACGCAGGAAAGGATTTCCTCTTCAAGCAACTCTTTGAAGCTTCTTTTTTCAGAGAAAGAAGCGGGGTCTTCCAGATAGTAGCCTGCATCGCTCCTTAAAATACGCCCGCAGTTAGGGCAGAAATCAAAATATTTTTCAAGAGGTCGCCCGCAGGCAAAACAAAATGCTCGCTCTTCAAACTCCAGAAAAGGATTTTCCTCCAGTAGCCTCTCGAGCTTCATCTCAAGCTCTTCCAGGGGAAGCATCATCATTTCTCCCGCCAGCATCATCTTGGGTACCATTTTCTGTTTTTGCTGCATCGCAAACGACTGGCGAAGTTCTGGCCCCTTCATTCCTCAACCTCCAGGGGTAAAAAAATGGAAAAAGTACTTCCTTGACCTTCCTGTGAAGAAACCTCCATCCAACCTCCGTGAGCGCGAACAATACTGTAACAAATAGAAAGCCCCAGACCCGTACCTTGAGGCTTGGTGGTAAAAAAGGGCTCGAATATTCTATCCAGCTTATCAGCCGGTATCCCCCTACCGTTGTCCTGAAAAGAAATGCAGACAAAAGCCTTTTTGTCCAACTCGAAATTCGAGTCCAAGAAAGGAACCTGCTCTGCGGAGAGATTAATTTTCCTAACGGCGACCCTCAGGATGCCCTTTTCTTTATCCATTGCTTCCACGGCGTTTCTTGTAAGGTTAAGAAAAACCTGCCTCATGCGCAATTTATCAACCTGTAAAGGAGGAATTCCCTCTTCAAAAGAAAACTCCAAATGCTGGTTACCCCGAAAGTAAATTTTCCCCATGCTTAACACTTCTTCAAGAAGAGAGCACAAATCAACTGTTTCTCTTTTGAGGATGTTGGGTTTGGAAAAATCGATCAGGTTGCGGAGAATTTCTCCGCAGTGCTCGGCACTTTTTTCAATGTTTTCAAGCCCGCGACGCACGCTCTTGCAGGTGGGACAATCAAAAGAGCTTTTATCCAGCTTGTTGCGCAACATCTGGGCATAGCCGTATATAACCCCAAGAGGGTTGTTTATTTCGTGAGCAATGCTTGAAACCAGCCGTCCGATGCTGGAAAGCCTTTCAATCTGGCGAACGTTTTCCCCAAGTTGGGCTCTCTGGGTAACGTCCTCAACTATACCCCCAAACCCTACAAAGTTTTCCCCCTCCATCATCGGGAAGAAACGAAAATTTAGCAACTTCTTTTTTCCAGAAGGATCGCAAAAGCTGATATTTTTCAAAAAAAGCTCCTTGCCTTCCCAGCGAAGCTTTCTCAAAAAAGGAGCAATTTCTTCTACTCCCTGGAAAATCTGGCCTGTTTTCTTCCCCAACACTTCCTTTTCGTTAAGGCCCAGGATCTCCAGCATCTCTGCGTTGAAGAACCACAAACCACCTTCCTCGTCGGCCATGAAAAAACCCACCGGAAAAGCATGGAGAAAACGCTTCAACAGAGAAAGCTCCTCAGAGTTTTGCGCAAGCTCCAGGAGAAAGTCCTTGTCGGCCTGGGAAAGAAGAACAGAAGGTAAGGAGTGCCGACCATTAAAACCCAAAATAAGCATTAAATTGCTGGAAAGGAAGACGCTACCAGTCACAAAAAGCTTTTCTCCAAGAAAAACCTCCCAGAAAGCGCCCGGCCGCTTTTCACAACTTACGAGCAACAGTGCAAGTTGCTTCCGGAAAGAGTGTAAACCGGAATAGGCAACAATTGCCCATTTTTCTCCAGTTTTCCTCAAGAGAACCAGAAAAGTGGCTCCCAGCCTACGACGCAATAAATAAAAAGCTCTGCGAAAAGAACCCATCCCGTTCGTTTAGACCACCTACTGACCCAAAACCTTCTTGACGGCTTCGATAACCCGGTCTGGCCTAAAGGGCTTCACTACAAAATCCTTGGCCCCTGCCTGGATAGCGTCAACCACCATCGCTTGCTGCCCCATGGCACTGCACATGATTATCCTGGCTTTGGGATCTCTTTTCATGATCTCTTTAACTGCAGTTATACCGTCCATCTCGGGCATGGTAATATCCATAGTAACCAGGTCTGGCTTGCTCTCTTCGTACTTTAAAATTGCTTCTTTACCGTTACTCGCCTCGGCAACTACCTCGTAGCCATTCTTGGTCAAAATATCTTTCAGCATCATTCTCATAAACGCAGCGTCATCTACAATCAAAATTCGTCCTGGCATCTTCTACAAACCTCCTCAGTTGTGAAAATTTCGTCAACAAGCTGGTAACATCCAGAATTAACGAAACGGTACCATCCCCAAGAATGGTAGCCCCTCCCAAACCCCGGATATCACCGATATACTCGCCAAGAGATTTGATTACTATTTCCTGTTCACCAACAATTTCATCAACCACGAGACCTGCCCTAGAACGAGCTGCATTGACCACCACAGTATAAAATACCGGTGATACTGTTTCTTCCTTCGAAAAAACTGCTTCGGCCTCACCACTCAATAGCCCTGCCAGAGAAACCAGAGGCAAAGTCTTGCCCCTAAAAAGCGTGGTGAGCACCTGGTTAAGCCAATAGGTGTTTTTAAGCTCTACCCGCTCAATTTCTACCACGTCAGAAAGAGGTATGGCGAAAATAGATTCATTAACTTTAACCAGCAAAGCCCTGACAATAGCCAGGGTCAGGGGTAACCTCAAATAAAAAGTGGTGCCTTCCCCCTCACGGCTTTCCACAGAAACCTGCCCGTTAACTTTTTCGATATTCCTTTTAACCACATCCATACCCACTCCACGGCCTGAAACATCGGTCACCTCTTCGGCTGTGGAAAAACCAGGGTGAAAGATAAAGTCGATTATTTCCTTCTCACTGAGCTTTTCCAAGTCTTCCGCTTTCACCAACCCTTTCTCAAGGGCTTTCCGCTTGAGTTTCTCAAGCGAGATACCTCTTCCGTCGTCCTGAACCATTATCACTACTGAGTTCTCTTCCTGATAGGCCTTGAGCAGGACTCTCCCCCGGGCAGGTTTTCCAGCAGAAGCACGTTCCTCAGGAGATTCTATGCCGTGGTCTATCGCGTTGCGCAAAAGGTGAATCAGGGGATCAGTAATTTCTTCAAGAAGAGAGCGATCCAGCTCGGTTTCTTCACCCTCTATCACAAAGTCAACTTCCTTGCCAGAGTTGCGGGCAATATCCCGAACCATTCTCGGAAAGCGGTTAAAAACTTCAGCAAGGGGCAACATGCGAGCCTTCATTATCTCTGTTTGCAATTCATTGGTAATGCGACCCAGATGAGTAGAGGTATCAACAAGCTGCTCGCGGAGGGCCTTGAGGTCTGTTTCCATGCCCAGTCGCTGAATGCTGTTTTCCAGCCTCGCCCGATCAATGACCAGTTCCCCTACCAGATTCATCAGGCTGTCCAGGCGCTCCACGTCAACGCGCACCGTCTTTCGAATACCCTGCGTAGACTTCACGGCTTCCCTCCGGGATATCTGACCCTGCTTTTCCTGGTCCGCCTCGACTTCCTGAAGCTCTGCTTTTTCAACTTCTGCTACACCCAGAACAGCGGAGCGAATTTCCTCAGCTTCCCCGGGAAAAAGCACCTCAACAATGAAACCCTCCCCGAAGTTCTCCTTCTCAAGCTCAGCAATGGGTGGTTCGGCAAAAAGAATCTGTGCACCCAGCTCCTGCAGGCGGTTTAAAACCAGATAGGCCCTGACTCCCTTCATAGAGCAGTCTTTATGCAGGAACACTTTGACCCGATATCGCTTTCCTTCCGAAACCCTCTTCTTTTCACCCGCTACTTCATTCGAAGAAGAGCTTTTAGCCTTCCCCTGTGAAACGGGTTGGCCACTCGCATTATCGCCAAGAAATTGTTTCAAAAGAGCTTCAACTTCTCCAATATCCAGGTCGGGCTCCTGAGAAGTTTGAGCAATACCCTCTTTAAACGCCCGGATCATATCCACTCCCTTCAAAAGCAAATCCACCAGAGAAGGAGTAATCTCGAGCTCCCTGTTTCTCACCCGATCCAGCACATTCTCAAGAGTGTGGGCGAGTCCAGAAAGGCGAGTAAAACCCATCGACCCCGAAGAACCTTTAATGGTGTGAAAGGAGCGAAACAGAGCCTGAATCAATTCCTCATTCTGAGGATCTTTTTCCAGGGATACCAAGCCTTCCTCCAGGTTTTGCAAGTGTTCCTCAACTTCCTCCAGAAAAACAGCAAGATAGTGTTCCACATCAAAGTTGTCCACCACTTTTCTTTCCTCCTTCAATCATAGTTCTCACTGATCTTTGTTCGCCTTCACGCTGCCACCAGGTTTAGAAAGGGTAACTTCCAGAACCACCACTGAATTTTCTTCTACTGTTATCTCTTCTACAGAAGGAAGATAGCCCTCCTTCTCAAATACCAGAACATGTGCCCCTACAGGCACTTCTTCAAAGGAGAAAGCACCATTTTCGTTACTCTGAGTGCTCTGCTTGCCATCAAGAGTAACTTCTACCGAAGAAAGGGGTTGACCGCTTTCATTGAAAACAAAGCCCACCACCTTACCCAGAAGAGGTAGCAACGCAATTTCAACCCAGAAAGGCCCTTCCTCAGGTACTTCGATCACCTCGCTCCTTGATGCATACCCAAATACTGAAACCAGAACAACCTGTCTTCCTGAAGGCACCAGGGGCAAAAAGAAAGTCCCATCAGAAGCAGTAACGTCACTTCGGGAAGGAAAATCTCTCAAGGTAACCTCTGCTCCAGAAATTCCTTCGCCGCTCAAAGCATCCACTACTTTTCCGCCAAGGTCCACCTGGGGATGCAGGTTGGGGAAATGGGGTAAATTGCCCAGAAAACACCCCGAAGCCAGGAAAAATAGCAACGCAAAAATCACTGAACATCCAAGTAGCGAAAGAAATTCCCTCTTCATTGGCGCACCAGATAAAACGGGTAATAACCTGGAGTAAGTTCCAGGGTATAGATGGTTATAGTATCCGACACGCTTTCATAGCCGTCTTTTGAAATCTGTACAGTGTAGGTGCCTGGCGAAAGCAAAAACATCGTTTTACCCTGACTGTCGGTATACTTGGTGCTTGAATAACCGTTACCAGAAACAGCAACCTGGGCCAGGGGCACCGGTAAAACGTAGCCAGAACTTGAATAGGGCTCTATTTCATAAACCAGGATATAGGTCTCTTTTTCCTGCCAGCGCACCCCTAAGCAACCACTCTGAATAAGCCCCAAGAAAAGCAAAGGCAACAAATAAAGCATCACTTTCTTTATCATAGCTTAGCCCACCCCTGAAAGTGTTCGTATAAAATTTATTGCCAAATTTACCATTAGAACCTACTTGCGCAGCTTTTGCTCAAGTTCTTCCTGCGAGATATCCAGCACCAGGGCGGCTTTTTCTTTATCAAACTCCACGTACTCAAGAACTTTTCGGATATACTCTTCCTCCATCTCTCGTAGAGTTTTCAGCCTCACTTCTCGGGGAGCATCAAAAATCCAGATATCTTCCGCTTTTATCATCTCGTCCTTGGTGAGTATAACTGCCCTTTCAATCACGTTATCAAGTTCACGAACGTTGCCCGGCCAGTGATAACGCTTGAGCATGCGCAGTGCCTGAGGGGTGATCCCCTTCACTTTTTTATGAAGCTTTTCTGCATGCTTTTTAATGAGGAAATCACAGAGAAGGGGGATGTCTTCGCGCCGCTCTCTCAATGGGGGAAGCTTGATGGGCACCACGTTTAAACGGTAATAAAGGTCTTCTCGAAATGTACCCTCCTGAACCATCTCTTTGAGGTTGCGATTGGTGGCGGCAATAATCCTTACGTCAACGTTAATAGGATTTACTCCACCCACTCGCTCAAAGGTTTTTTCCTGAAGAACACGCAAAAGCTTCACCTGCATAGTGGGACTCATCTCGCCAATTTCATCCAGAAAGAGAGTGCCCCCATCGGCAATCTCGAACTTACCCAGCTTACGAGCATGGGCACCAGTAAAAGCTCCCTTTTCATGTCCAAAAAGCTCACTCTCCAGCAAGGTCTCTGCAATGGCACCACAGTTAACAACCACGAAAGGGCGGTCAGCCCGGTCACTCTGAAAATGAATGGAACGGGCGAGCAGTTCTTTGCCAGTTCCGCTTTCCCCATAGATAAGGACGGTGGCATCAGTACGGGCTACCAGAGAAACAACTTCCATGACTTCCCTCATTTTGGGGGACTCTCCGATGACCCCCTCAAAGTGGAAGTTTTCCCGCACTTCCTCAAGATAGAAAGAACGCTCCCGCTTTATACGCTCCACTTCCAGGGCCCTTAAAACAGCATTTTTCAACTCCTCCACTTTGAAGGGCTTGGTGATAAAATCATAAGCTCCCATCTTCAGAGCTTCCACCGCGTTGTCCACACTACCATAAGCGGTGATCACGATAACCGGAATCTCCTGATCCTTCTGGCGAATTTCCCGCAAAACCCGAAGGCCTTCCAGGTCAGGAAGGCGCAGATCGAGAATTACCAGGTCATACTGGGCGCTTTCAAACTTGCCCAGAGCTTCCTTGCCCGACAGAGCTACATCGGTTAAAAGCTTCTCTTCCTGTAAAATCTCACAAACCATCTCCACCATAAACTCTTCGTCATCCACCACTAAAACCCTAAAAACAGGCAAAAAACTCCCCCCAGAGAAAACAACCAGAATAATAACCTATTTAGCATTATACCCAATCACAGGCAAAAATTAAGGGGGGTTAACTTTTGCGGTCCACAAAGCGGGGTTGAAGGGTCGTTTCCGACATGTTAGAGCGGAATTTCCGAAGGGCTTCCACCTCTTTCCTCATCTGCCCTACCTCTTGAACAAGTGCCTGGATCCGCTCTTTAATAAGCCTTTTTATTTCTTCGTCAATGCGCAAAATTTCCCTTATTAAACCGAGGGCTTTTGAGGCATCCTCAAGAATTAAGCTATCAGAGGCAAGGTTGCCCGCAATCTCTATAAGTTTATCTCTTTCCCTGAGGTAAAGATGCAGACCCTCCAGATCGCCTTTTTTGACGCCCTCGAGCATGGAAAGGGAAAGATCTCTCATTTTTTCAAGCAAAAGCAATTTATTCTCCATAACCCAAAATTTCAGCAAGGAAGTTTTTTCTCAACTTCCATCCATGCTTCCTGCAAACCAGAAAGAAGCTTTAAAAGGCCGTTGATTTTCTCAGAGCAATTCTCCTCGTTTATCTCAGCGCACTCCCTTAACATAAATTGATAGAGCCCAAGAAGGCTACGGGCAATCTCTCCACCCTGCTCCAAGTTCAAAGAAGCCATGAGCTCAAGCAGTATTTTTTCTGTTCGGACAATCATCTGGTGCGCTTTTTCTGGTTTTCCTTCTTCATAAAGAAGTTTGGCCATCTTCAAAAACTTGATGCTACCATCATAAAGCATGAGTATCAATTTGAGTGGCGAAGCAGTGTTAACCGCACTCACCTCATAAGATTCCTTAGCCCTGGCTACAAGGTATGCGTTCATTCAAATACCCCCTTCCTCAGCTTCTCTGGTTGCTGCTTGATTGGGCAAGAGCAGAAAGGCTGGCCAACTGCTGGGTAAGCCAGGCACCCTGAGTTTGAAAAGCAGCCAG
>CAZMZG010000006.1:0-48129 GCA_964570785.1 uncultured Atribacterota bacterium
CTTTACCTGAGTGGTCTTTGAGGAGTCCTGCTCTCACCCATGCATCTTTGTTTTGTTCTCTCCTGTCGCTTCTTTGGAGCGAGTTTCAAAAGAGTTTATCGCCTGCTCATTCCAGCAGTCCTGGCTCCTTTCATCTGGGGAATTATCTGGTTTGCACTTCCCTGAAAAATCTTTAAATGATTTTTGTGTTATAATTATTTCGCGCGTTGAGAGCTCTGGGTGGTTTCGAGCCTTAAAAGGGAAACCGGTGCGAATCCGGTGCGGTCCCGCCACTGTAACCGGGGAGCTTGTCGCAAAAACCACTGGCCCGCCAGGGTTGGGAAGGTGCGGCAAAGCAAGGATCCGGAAGCCAGGAGACCTGCCCAGAGTGTTCCCAACCACTCTTCGCGGAAAGAGGAGGTGGGATAATTAATGAAAGCCCTCCCTCTCCCCCCTCCTCCTTTCCTAAAAACGAGAAAGGGGGATTTAACAGTGTACAAACGGTTAAAATTTTTTATGAGCCTTTTGGCGCTTTTGCTTCTGCTTCTTCCAAATACCGCATTCGGGTTCAGCGTAATTGATGATCGGGGACGACAAGTTGAGCTTACCCAGCTTCCAAAGAGAATTGTCTCTCTCGCCCCTTCTTGTACCGAAATACTCTTTGCGCTTTCTCTGTCTCAAAAGATAGTGGGCGTAACCACTTATTGCAATTTTCCCGAAGAAGCCCTGAGCAAGGAAAAAGTGGGCACCATAACCGAGGTTGAACTGGAAAAACTACTTTCTTTGCAGCCCGATCTAATAGTAGCCTCCTCTTTGAACCCCCCGGACTTCCTGAAAAGATTGGAAGAACTGGGCATTCCAGTATACGTTGCTGATCCCAAAAATATCGAAGGTGTCCTCTCCAGCATAGATAGAATAGCTAGAATATGCGGAGTGGAAGAAAAAGGGGGAATGCTGGTCAATAATCTCCAAAAACGCCTTAAAAAAATAGAGGAAGTAACTGCCAAAATACCCGAGGATCAAAAACCCCTGATCTTCCACATGCTATGGCATCAACCTATCTGGACAGCGGGGAAGGGTACCTTCGTTGACGAGCTAATCAAAAAAGCGGGCGGAAAAAACGTCGTCTCAGACCTTGAAGGCTATTCGAGCATCGAACTGGAAGAGCTCTTGCGTCGCAATCCGGACATCATAACCGTAGTAGAGAACCATGGAGGTGCACAAAATTTACCCTACCAGTTCCTTCTGCAAGACGAACGCCTGAAGAGCATAAAAGCTATTAAAGAGGGAAGGATATTCCGGGTAGACAGTGACATTGTCTCTCGTCCCGGACCGAGAATAGTGCAAGCATTGGAAATATTTGCCAAAATAATCCATCCCGAGATATTCGGCGAGTATCACTTTGAAGACTACGAAACCCAACCTCAAACAGCAACTCAAAATAACTGAATCGGACAACCGGGCTAAAAAGCCAGTCCGACGGATTTTCCTCTGGGAAGGGTGTTTGATAGGCGGCCTTCTTCTGAGCCTTCTTTTAGCCCTTTCCTTTGGAAGGGGCCGCTTCCAGAGTGACGATCTCTGGGCAATTCTCCATTGGCAAAATATCTCTCCTCTCCAGAAAACCATTCTTTTTCAGATTAGAATGCCCAGAGCAACCCTTGCTGTTTTAGTGGGAGGAGGACTTTCCATATCTGGAGCAGTGTTACAGGGACTCTTCCGTAACCCACTGGTCGACCCCTACGTTCTGGGAATCAGTTCCGGAGCTTCCTTTGGAGCAGTGTTGGCTATTCTCAAAAAATGGAGTTTTGGCTTTTACACGGTGCCTTTTACGGCTTTTTCTTTTGCGCTTCTAACCACCTTCCTGGTTTTTTCACTTGGGAAGGTAAACCGAAAAACCCCCCTTGAGATTCTACTGCTTTCCGGAGTTGCTGTGGGTTTTTTCTTCTCGGCCCTGGTTTCGCTTTCCATGTTCTTTGCAGGTCACGATTTACACCAGATTGTCTTTTGGTTAATGGGAGGCTTCTGGAACCGGAGCTGGAGGGAAGTGAAAATGGTTTTGCCTTTTTTGAGCGTGGGGATACCATCCATGCTTGCTTTCTACCGAGAGCTGAACATCATGCTGCTTGGGGAAAAAACAGCTGAGAGTATGGGAGTGGACATCGAGCGACTGAAAAAATGGCTGGTCTTTGCCTGCTCGCTGGTAGTGGCAAGTTGTGTGGCAGTAAGTGGAGTAATTGGGTTTGTGGGGTTAATAGTCCCCCACCTGGTGCGCCTGATATTTGGCCAGAACCATCGCTTACTTCTACCTTTCTCTTTCCTGAGTGGGGGGATGATACTGCTCTGGGCTGACACTGTTGCCAGGAGCATACTGAACCCCGTGGAGCTTCCCGTAGGAGTTATCACCAGTTTGCTGGGAGCTCCCTTTTTTATTTATCTGCTCCGCAAAAGGAGAAAGTTCCATGGGTGAATACCTCGAAGCAAAAGAGCTTTCTTTCTATTACGGTTCCTTACCCGCAGTTCGCAAGGTTAGTTTCGAAGTGGAACGAGGAGACTTTGTGGGTGTGCTCGGTCCCAACGGCTCTGGGAAGAGTACTCTGTTATCCCTGCTCGCTGGTTTACTGGAGCCTGCCCAGGGAAAAGCGTACCTCGAGGGAAGAGAGCTGCTCAGATTACCCCGGAAAGCAAGGGCGAGAAAAATTGGAATGGTTTTCCAGAGCTTTCCCGAAGAGCTGGAGTTACCCTGCCAGGAAGTAGTAATGATGGGGCGTTTTCCCCACTGGCGAAGATGGCAAAAGGAAACCCCTAAAGATTATCAGGCAGTAAAGAGGGCAATGCAACAAACCACAACCCTTCACTTAGCAGAACAATCTTTTGCTCAGCTTTCAGGGGGAGAAAAACAGCGAGTTATGATTGCCAGGGCTCTGGCCCAGGAACCAGAGCTCCTCCTGCTCGATGAACCTACCAGCCACCTGGACATACTTTACCAGCTGGAGATTATGGCCATATTGACCCAGCTCAGAGAGCAGGGTATTACTATTCTATGCGTTCTTCACGACCCCAATCTGGCAGCTCAGTTTTGCAACAAAGCACTTTTCATGAAAGAAGGAAAAATATTTACCTTTGGAAAAATCGAAGAAGTCATGCAAAGCTCCATTCTCGGTGAACTGTTCGGAGTGGAATTTCTGGAAGAAACTCACCCCTACACCCTGCGACCCTTTTTCATGCCCCTCAGTATAAACACCCTGCAAAAACATTCTCTTAAAGTTCACCTCATATGCGGTGGAGGCAGTGGAAAACCTTTGCTGAGGTTGCTCCTCCAAAAGGGTATAGAAGTTAGCCTGGGAGTGATAAACCACCTCGATGCCGATGAAGAAGCGGCCCGCAAGCTGGGCCTTGAAGTGGTGGTAGAAAAGCCTTTTTCCTCCGTCCAGAGAGAAAACCTTGAAAAAGCCGAACAAATAGCCATGCAAAAAGACTACGTGCTGATTGCCCCTACCTTCTGGGGAGAAGGTAATATTGCCAACCTGGAGATGGCCCTCTCTCTTCAGGAAAAAGGTAAAAAAGTATTTCTTCTGGAAGAATGCTTTGATCCCAAATTTGACTTTACAGCCGGTAAGGCCAGGCAATATCTGGAGGCACTCCGCAAAAAAGGTGCTCTGGTTTTCAAGGACCCGACTTTGCTCCTCGATTACCTGGATGAAAAGGTTGTGCCCCGCAAGAAGACAGTTCTCGCCGAAAGCAAAGGCTCAACAGAAAACAAAATGATATAATAGACTTAACGAATCCGAAAGGAGAGATAACTATGAGGGGAAAAGGCTTATTGTGGGTTTTCACACTTGCAATAGTGGTGCTTCTCTTTCTGGCTGTAGCGCCTGCCCAGGGCAGGGTATACATGAGGTTTCAGCTTAACCCCAACATATACATCACCATTCCCCGCAGCCCTTCGGTGAGTATCAGCGTGGATCGTGGAGAAGGAGCTACTTATTACGCAGGTGACCCGATAATCATCCGCTACAGAGTGGATCGTCAGGGTTACGTTAACTTGATCGATTACTTGCCCAATGGCGATGTCAATGTCCTGGTGCACAATCAGTATTTTCCTGCCGCCCGAGGAGAAATTTACCGGGGAACAGTTTCCGGGCCAGCGGGTACGGAAAGGTTAATTATTCTGTTTACTCCCCGACCAGTTAGCGAAAGAGAACTGCAGGATTTTATTCAAAACCCTCACCAGGTAAGTCGTATTCTCACCCGCTATGCCGTAAACAGAACCCATTTCAACGTAGCTATGCGTACCCGGGGAACCGTGCTCACTTTGCAACCCTCCACACTGAGCGTAGCGCCTGGAGGAACCATTTCCATAAGAGCCAACCTTACTGATGTCTCTGGCAATCATCTTCCAGGGCGCAGGATCAGCTGGTCAGTGAGTTCTGGCTCACTAAGCAGTTATCAGACGGTGACTGACTCTCGGGGTGTAACCAGCGTTACCTTTTATGCACCCCGCACCCCACAGGTAATCACCATAAGTGCCAATTTCGGTGGAGAGCACGGCTTTGCCCCTGCTTCTTCTTCAGTGGAAATAGAAGTTGCCCAAGCTCAGATAACTCCCATTCTGGAAATAAGAGCTGATTCTCTTACTCTCGAGCCAGGAGAACGAGTAAAGATCGACGCTTACCTGAAAAGACCCGATGGCCGTCCCGTTTATGGGCGTACCATCTACTGGAGTGCCAGCATCGGTTCCTTGAGCACTTCGTCAGTTATTACCGATTCTCTGGGCAAGGTTACCGTTTATTACACCGCCCCCCAGGTCTACGAAAGCACTCCTTTTGAAATCACTGCCCAATTCAGAGGAGCTCCAGGACTGAACCCCACTTCCTCAACCGTCTCGGGAATAGTCGAGGTCTTAATCCCGGAAGCGCCAGCTATGGGAATGTACTACGTAGATTTCTCGGGGAGAGAAACCCAGCATAACGTGTTTGATCTTAGCTTCTCCGGCAACATAATCAGTGGCTACACGCTTAACGGCACTCAACTCCTTGAAATGGATTACCGAGATTATCTTGAGCTTTCCTTCCCCATAGAATTTGTTCCTCAGAAAGCCTATCTTCTCTGCTGGTTGCAGACAGATGAAGGGGCAAGAGTGCGAATATATTTGAACGGCAACTTAGTAAGCAGCGCTACTCAAAAAGGAATGCTGGAGCCCCACGATTACAAGGGCTTCACTCTCAGGGAAAAGTGGTTTGAAAGCGGTCAAAACACATTGCGAATTGAGGTAGAAGCTCCGCGAGGTAGCTTTGCAAGGATACAGCGAATACTTATAATTCTTTAAGTAAACCAAAACAATTTGAGGAAAAGGGGTGTTAAACCACCCCTTTTCCTGGACTCAAAAAGGTGTTTGTAGATCAGATTCTTTTAACAGATGTTCTTGAGAAGATAGAAGCTTTTTCTTTTATAGTAGAGGTCGATACTTTTCGGATCGTCTACGCCAACTCTTATCTCAAACAAAAGCTGGGGGAAAAACTGGAAGGCGAGCTTTGCTATCGCCTGTTGCGAGGAAGAGAAAAACCCTGCCCTTCCTGCAAAAACCAGTTGCTATTTTCACCAGATAACCCCTCAAGAACTTACTTCTGGCACACCTATAATCCTTTACTAAAAGCCTATTTCCGTCTTATTGATTTGGGATTTGAGTTTGATGGTCAGCGTCTGAAGCTTGAAATTGCCTTTGACATAACTCAGGAAGAAAAATTGGAACGTGCCCTTCACAACCTTACTCACCTTTTCCTCTCCCTACACGGCGACTATTCAGAAAACGTGAACAAGGTGCTTTCCTTCGCTCGCAAGCTTTGGGATGTCAAGGCAGTAGCTTTGAAAAACTCGCAAGGAAAAATTCTCTTCAGCTCCTGTCCAGAGCACAGAAAAGAACTCCAGGAACTCCAGAAAATTTTAGGGGACCCCCCGGAATTCTCGCTGCATCGCAGGCTACTCAGGGGAGAAAACGAGGTTATCCTCCTAAAAATGGAAAAAAACGCAATCCTGGCAATTCTGCGGAAAAAAGGCGACCACTTTACCAGACTAAGGCGCACCGTGTTCCTGATACTTCGCCTTTTGCGCCAAGAGGAAGAAAGAGAGCGTACCAGAAAGCACTTTCGCACTCTGGTGGAGCACAGCCCAGACGCCATATTTATTGTAAACCACAAAGGAGAGATTCTTTTCACCAACCAAAAAGCCAGGAACTTACTTGCGCAAGCAAGAAACAAACCCGAAAGCCACGCAATCACTTCACTTCTGGACCCGGCAACCTGGAAAACCCTGCAAGCACATGCTTCTGAAGACCAGATTTTTGGATGCGAAATAACTGCAGCGCCCTCATCTGAAAAGGTTCTTCCTTTCGAAGCCAATATATCTATCCTTGAAAACCTGGATTCCCCTTCCTACTTTCTATCTCTGCACGACATTCGAGAACGTAAAGAATACGAAAGAGCTCTTCTGGAGCTTGCCTTTAAAGACCAGCTAACCGGGGCTTATAACCGACACTTCTTTGAAGAATACATGCAAAAGGAACTGAGCCGCTGCAAAAGAGAAAAATATCCCCTTTCCGTAACTATGATAGATGTAGACCGCTTTAAAGAAATTAACGACCTTTACGGACATACCTTTGGCGATGAAGTACTGCGTATGGTCGTTCATACTATAAAAGGAAATATCAGAGCAAGCGATGTGGTAGTACGTTACGGAGGTGATGAGTTTATAGTGGTTTTACCCCACGCCTCCCTACAGGATGCACAGGCGGTAATGAAACGAATTAAAGAAAAGCTTCAGGGCAGCCAGATTCTGGGCGAGCCATTTCCTCTTTCCATTTCTTACGGAGTCTGCGTTTTTGACGGGCAGAAGGAATTGCCTCAGCTTCTGCAGGAAATTGATCGTGCCATGTACAGTATGAAAAGGGAAGGAAAAAGATAATGCCTTTCTTGCGGGGACGGGCTGTATTACCCAAAGGATCTTTATTTAAGGGAGAAAATCCTCTCAGCTACCTTTCCCGATTGGAAAATAAATTTGACGCGGAGAAAACCCCTCTGGCCTTTGCAGAAGTTCAGGCAGTACTGCCTTCCTCAGGCGATACAGTAAGCAGGGGATCGACCAACGAAGATGGAGAATTTTTTCTGCGCGTACCCTCTGGAGAACCCCTACTTGTTGAGCTTCGATGGAAAGGCAAGCTTCTGCTCGTTGATTATATCCCGCCACTCTCTGAAGAAAGAATAGACCTGGGAATAGTAGACAGCTTTAAAACAGCCGATGCACTGCTAAGGCTTGAAAACTTTCTGTGGGGGAAAAGCCAACAGTCCGTTAGTAGGAAAGCACCTTATGCCCTCAGCAAAAGAATAGAAAAAGCGATCTCCAGCGGAGAATCTCTGGAAGAACTGCCTGAGGTTAGGCGGCTTTTTGATTCTTTTCGAGAATTAGCCCGTTCTCTCGACCCTCTGGGGATCATTGAGAACTATCAGGTCCAGTTCTTGCCTGAAGAGAAATCCCTGAAAATTTCTTTTTATGTTCCACGGGCCCAGAAAGTTAACCTTTACTATCGCCCTTTCCGCTCCAGGTTTTACAGGGTCATACGTGCCGAGAAAAACAAGGGCAATTTCTTTCTCCGCAAGCTCAGAGAGTTTGAAGGCTATCTCTTATATCTGGAAGCACTCACTCCTGAGGGTATCCTGGCCCATACTCCTCGTCGCTCTTTCAGAGTGCCCCTTTATCCAACCAGAAGGTTAGTCAGTCTACAGGGACACCAGGAAGGACCAATAGTTTCCACCCGCATGGAAGTAAATAGCAAAAGATTAGAAAAAGTAAGCGGTAAAACTCTACTGCTTGAAAGCATTAAGGCTTTGCAGAAAAACGTGGAGATCGAAATGGATTTCAATTTCTACGGCTCGACGCTCCTTCCGCGATTTCTGGTCAGAGAGGGCTTTCAGGATTTGGAATTCAACCTCTATTTCCCTAACGAAGAGACCATCCTCCTGGGACCTCTTAATGAAGTTCCCGGTGTTCTCCTGAAAGGCCCTTCCTGGGAAGAAATAAAATCCTGGTGGCAAAAATTCACTCCTGACCCCCCAAAAAGGGGGATGATGGAAATAGGCTTTGGAACTCCCTTTGCAGAACTGATTGGTTACCGGGAAGGGGGATATTTTAGGCTCTTTTCAAATACTGATTTGCGAGAAAAGATATTAATGATTTCCTTCTATCAACTCGACTCCCTGGATTTGCCCATAACCACCTTTTACTGGGGCAAGCTCTGCCTTTTTGGGGAAGGGCTCTTTAAAGACTACAAAATCGAGGTGCTCCTGGAGGGAAAGTTTGCAGAGATTGAAGAAGACAACCCACCTATTGATGCACAAACCGTCCGGGGCCAGGTAAGCCTGGAAACAGAACTCACTTTCGTAAAAAAGATCGAAGCCTGCTCAATCTAAATGATCTATTTATGTTGAAAAAAGTCACACCATTTTGCAACCGGACACTCCTCACAAAGTGGTTTCTTGGCCTTGCATATTTGACGACCAAGAAACCCTAAAAGATGAGAGGCTCTTATCCAGCGCTCTCGAGGTATCCGGGCACAGAGTTCCAACTCGATTTTATCAGCACTCTTGCTCCTGGCAAGTCCCAAGCGCTGGGCCACCCGGGCCACATGGGTATCCACCGGAAAAGCAGGGACGGAAAAGGCATTGGCAAGAACTACGTTGGCCGTTTTCCTGCCCACACCAGGAAGAGTCACCAGCTCTTCAAGTGAAGCAGGTACTTTACCTTCAAACTGCTCCACCATAGTCCTCGACATTTCCTTGAGAAACCGCGCTTTCTGGCGAAAATAACTTATGGTTTTTATTAACTCTTCTATCTCTCCAGTAGAAGCCTCTGCCATTGAAAAAGCATCTGGAAAGCGCCGAAAGAGATGAGGAGTAATCTGGTTCACCCGCTCATCAGGAGCCTGGGCAGCGAGAATGGTGGCTACGAGAAGTTCAAAAGGATTCCGAAAGTTGAGCAATAATCGAGCATCAGGAAAAGCCCCTTCCAGTGCATTTAAGATATAGCTCACTTTGTCCTCAACCACGGTTTCAACCTCCTCTCTCCAGGAATGATATAATAAAACACACCGCTTGACAAAGGAGAGGTTTCAGATGACCAATTTAAGTAATAAGCTGGTAGTTTCTTTGATTATCTGGATAGTACTCTTTGCTTTCTCCGGAGCAGCAATTTTTGCACAGGAAGAAGCCAAAAAAACCAGAGAGGTTCTCCTGGAGCAGGCTGATAAAATTCAATACGACTCTCAAAAAGAAACCTTCCTGGCTCAGGGCAATGTGGTGGCGGTGGAAGGAGAAAATCGGATTACCTGCCAGGAGCTGGCCTTTAACCTTCGGGAAAACAAGGGAATTTTCAGCGGCCAGGTAGTGGTAACCAGAGAGAGAACCGTCATCCAGGCTTCCCGAATGGAAGGGAACTTCGACGAAGAGCTTTACCTATTCAGCGGGGAAGTGTTGCTTAAAAAGGAAAGAAGCAACGAAGAAACCACCTACATCATATGGAAAGCCCCACAGCTTTCCTTTAATGGTGAAACCGAAGAAGCCTGGAGCGAAAACGGAGCAGAAATAACCTGGAAAGAAATTAGCCTCAAGGCTGACAAAGTCTTTTATTACCCCAAAGATGAAGCGACACAGCAAGAAGAACGAATAGTGCTTGAAGGAAACGTCCTGATCACTGAAAAAGAGCGCGAAATCCAGGTAGAAAAAGCTGTTTATTATCTCGACTCTGAAGTGCTGGAAGCAGAAGGGGTTATAAAAGCAACTTTCGTCATCGAGTAAGCAAGACAAAACAAAAATGCCTACCAGGAAATCTCTGTACTTGGCTTTTTTAATAGTCCTTTATCTTCTGGGAATGGTGAGTATGTCTCTTTCCCAGGAAGAACCCGACCGGATAGAGCTAACCGGAGAGCGGTTAATCTATCATTCCGAAAAAGAGGAAGCAATTGTGAAAAAGGGAACCATCAAACACGGAGAATACACCATAGAAGCTGACTTCATCAGGCTCTTTCTGAAGGATAAAAAGCTTTTTGCACAGGGAAAAGTCCAGGTAAAGACCAAAGATGAAGGTTACCAGGCTGAAAAAGCTACCTACAATTGGGCAGAAGACAGTTGGATGCTCTATGGAGTGCGCTCTGATCTTCGGGGAGAAGGAATTAAAGGAACCGTCTATTTTCGAGGGGAAGAAGTAGAGCGCACCTCCGAGGAAACAAAAATCGAAGGCGCTTTTTTTACGAGTTGCGAGCTTGAAGAGCCCCATTACCACTTTGAAGCCCAGAAAATAATCATTTATCCCGATAAAAAAGTGGAGCTTTTCCGACTCTCTTACTGGGACTTTGGGAGAAAATTATTCACCCTTCCCTACTATGTTATCTTTCTGGACCGCAAAGAACAGCTTCCCTTTTTACCCCTTCTTGGACACTCCTCAAGCAGTGGCTATTACCTGAATTTATTCTACAACTACTTTGTCAGCGAAGGGTCTTTTGGGACTATATACCTTGACTGGTGGGAAAAAAGCGGCTGGGGCTTGGGGGTCCGCCACTTTATAGAGCACGAAGAACCCAAAGAAACACTGGAAGGCTACGTATACTATCGCGATAAGCCAGAAGGGTCCAGGGATTATCTCCAGGGTAGCCTGGATTACTATCGGGAACCAAGTTCTGATTCTTCGCTTACCGTGGGGCTTGACTACCTCAACTACCAAGGCAGTGATCAGGATACCTTTTCAGGAACTTTCTCCTTTGCCCAGGAAAAAGAAAACTATTCTACCAAGTTAAACCTGGACTACGACTGGAACCTGGCTTCCGAAGAGGATTACCTCAGAGCAGTCCTCAACACTTCTTATCAACTTCAGGAGAATTTAATTGCAAACCTCGAACTGGATTACTCTCAGGACCATCAATGGGGGCAATTTACCGACCAGGAACTGGACTATGAGCTTGTTTTATCTCACTCCCAAGATCCTTACTCTTATAAACTTATCTATACCGGGTTTTCGGATCTGGATCAGGATCTCTACACCGGTGACTTTGGAAGCCGAGTGCTCAAAGAACCCGAGTTGAACATTTCCCGAAAAAAAGAACAGATCGGTCAGTCTGATTTTTATTACCAGCCTTCGCTTGCAATCGGCAGTTACTTTGAGCAAACAACCGGCGTGAAAGAGGAACGAGCTCGTTTTTCCCTGAAAATCACTGGAAAAAGTGAACTGGGAGAGAATACCACTCTCGAGCCAGTAATTCTCTTCACCCAGGATTTTTACGGTAACGGTTTCGCCCGCTACACTTACGACGTTGAAACCGATCTCGAGCAGAGTTTTGGGGAACACACCACCCTAAGCCTGGGCTATGGTTTTGGCGGATATGACGGAGCAACTCCCTTTCGCTTCGACTATACCACCCGCAAGACTAGCTTTCTGGACTTGAGTCTACATTTCAAAAAAGATCCCTGGGAAGCGAGCTTCAGCAGTGGTTACGATTTTTTGGAGAAAGAATTCCTGGACGGAGTCATCAAAATAAGCTATACTGAGGATTCCAACCACTCCGCTGAGCTTCGTGCAAGTTATAACTTTGAAAACAACGAATGGGAAGGGCTGGTTTTTGAAATCAGCTGGCCTTTGGGTAAAGAGTGGGCACTGGACTGCCAAGGAAACTATGATTTCAGCTCTCACAAAATCGAGAGCGTGCAAGTAGGTCTGACCAGAGACCTCCATTGTCGTGAGGTTACTCTGTTTTACGATCAATCAAAGGATACGTTCTGGATTGAATACGCCATAAAAGCTTTTCCCGAGTACAAGTTTAGCCTGGGAGGCGAGTAAAATGTCCCCAAAAACCTGGTTGTTATTGTTTGCCCTTTTGTTCAGCATAAGCCTGGGAGTTATGGGATGTGCTCGAGGAGAACAACCCTCATGGGAAGAAGGAAAAGGGGAATTAACTATATCGGCAACCTTTGCTTCCTCTCCACCGCCTGACTACATATACTACTTTGCCATTGACGCCGATGAGAACGTTTTAACCGGGCCATCCAGCGACCCCGACGAGTGGGCAAATTATTTTATCTTTCGCATGGAAAACAGCAACTTTTACCAGTGTGAACCAGGAGGAGTGGATCAGTTCTTCACCGGAGGAAATGTAACTGGCAATGCAGTGCAAATAACCGTTCCCCTGGAAGACCTTGGTGAGCCGGAAATTATAGACATTATGGTAGTGGTTACTGACTCTGCAGGTAACATCGTGGATAATTTGTCCCGTTACTTCTCCATGCGTCCAGGCCTGCAGCGCTTCTTTACCTATTCCCGTACCGATGCATCAGGTGGAGAAGTGGACCTTTTGAGGGTAGAGGTTGAGGTGAAATCTTAAAAGGAAGGATGCGAAATAATATTATGAAGAAAAACTTTCTATTTCTGGCAGCGTTTCTAAGCTTGGTTTCTCTTGTAAGCGGTTGTCTTAGCCTGGGAGTTATTCCTGGACCAGGAGGATCGAAAAGCACCCAGTGGACGGTAATGGTCTTTCTGAACGGTGACAATGATCTCGAGCAAGCAGCTTGGGCAGACCTTACTTCTATGGAAAGCGTTGGGTCCAGCAACCGGGTAAAGGTGATCGTCCAATTTGATCAGGCCCGGGGGGGGACCGCCCGCTATCTCGTAAATCAGGGTGGGTCAACGCTCCTTGAAAACCTGGGGGAAGTTAACATGGGTAATGGCGATGCTCTGGTCGACTTTGTGCGTTTCTGCGCCCAAAATTACCCTGCCGAACATTACGCCCTGATTATCTGGGATCACGGCTACGGTTTTAAGGGAAACAGCAAAGACATTTCCTTCGATGAAACCTCTGGAGGTGACGCCCTGACCATACCCGAGCTGGGTAATGCCCTGCGCCAGGCCAAAAATTATACAGGAGGTAAAATAGACCTTCTGGGAATGGACGCCTGTCTTATGGCATTGATTGAAGTAGCCTACGAGATACGCAACTGTGCCCAACTGCTGGTTACTTCTCAGGAATCAGAACCACTCGAGGGATGGAACTATCCCCTATTCCTGCAGGCTCTGAGCGACAACCCCTCAATGAGCGCTTTTGAGCTTGCCCACTACATAGTCGATTCCTATATCAACTCTTACTGGATCCAGAGCATTACTCTTTCTGCAGTAGACCTGACCCGAGTGAGCGCCCTTGCTCAAGCGGTGGACAACCTTGCCTCAGCCATACTCAGTGATACACTAACTTCACCCCAGGTATACCTTGCCCTGGGAGATTCCGCCCAGTACTTCGACGACTACGACTATGTGGACCTTGCTCACCTGGCTTTGCTTATCTCAGGAGACCCCCGGATAATGAGCACTACCGTAAAAAACGCCGCTTTGGCGGTTTACAGCTTAGTGGAAAATGCCGTTTTCTATTCCCGAACTTCAGGGGCGGGTGTTTCCAACGCTTACGGACTCAGCATTTACTTTCCCTATAAGCAGTATCTCTCCAAATACGAAAGCCTTGCCTTTGCACGCGATACCCACTGGGATGAATGCATACGTTTCCTGATGAATTACCGCTAAGCAAAGGGGGGTAAAACATGCGCTGGTTAGCTGTTTTTGGGCACTCCTGCATAATCATGGGCTGTTATTTCACCGCCTGGGGTCTGACTTTGCTTCCAGTAAGTCAACCTCATCCCACTGACATCCTAAAAAAACCTCTTTTCTGGGGAATGTTTTCAATAATGGGGGGCATTTGTGCCAATTTACACAGCTCCTGCCGTTGCTTGCAAAGTACACGTTACATCAAGAGTAGCCAGGACTGAGACTAAACAGTTTTTCACCTTTGCTTAGTAGGGATATAATACTCAAGCGGAAGATAATTGCTGGAAAAGGGGGTTAGCACTGATGAAGTTTTTCGTCGACACAGCCCAGGTAGATGAAATAAAAAAGGCACTGGAGCTGGGTATTCTGGATGGAGTGACCACCAACCCCACTTTGGTTGCTAAAACGGGAAGAGGTTTCAAAGAAGTAATCACCGAAATTTGCAGTCTGGTCCCCGGACCGGTCTCTGCAGAAGTAGTGAGCCTGGATGCCCAAGGCATGATCCGCGAAGCCCGGGAGCTCGCCAGCTGGGCGCCCAACATCGTGGTAAAAATTCCCATTACCGAAGAAGGCCTAAAGGCCATAAAAGTTCTCTCTCAAGAAGGCATAAAGGTAAACACCACCCTCATTTTTCAGCCTCTTCAGGCCCTGATGGCAGCCAAAGCCGGAGCCCGCTACGTGAGTCCTTTTGTGGGAAGACTTGACGATATTTCCAGTAACGGTCTGCAACTTGTAGCAGATATCGTCCAGATTTTCAAAAACTACGGGTTTACCACCGAAGTAATCGTGGCTTCCGTGCGAAACCCCATGCACGTTGTAGAAGCCGCCAAAATGGGAGCACACATTGCCACCATTCCCTATGCGGTCATCTCCAAACTGGTCAAACACCCCCTCACTGACCTGGGTATCAAGCGCTTCCTTGAGGATTGGGAAAAAGTACCCGACAAGCCTTTTTGAGCTTCAAAACCAGAAATTGCAAAGTCAGGAGGTATAAAAGTTGAAGATACCAAAGTTAATTCAGAATCTTCCCCGCTCTGGAATCAGGGAACTAATGGGGCTTGCTCTGCAAATCAAAGACGCTATCCACTTGGAAATCGGGGAACCCCACTTTCCAACCCCTTCTCTGGTGCTTGAAAAGCTCGCCGACTTTTACTGGAAAGGTGAAATAAAATACACACCTACCACAGGTATTGCATCCTTGCGCAAAAAAATAGCCGAAAAGTTTTCAAAGGAGAAAAACTGGTCCCTTTCAGAAGAGCAGGTAATTGTTCTTCCTGGATCACTCTTTGGAACGGTGGCAGCTTTTCGAGCTCTGTTGAGCCCTGGAGAAGAGGCCCTCCTCCCGGACCCGGGGTTTACCAACCACTTTGCTCAGGCCGTTCTCTGTGGAGCAACTCTAAAAAGATACGCTCTTTTATCCAAAAATGGCTTTTTGCCCGATTTAACAGCGATTCGGAAAATGGCCACCAATAAGACCAAGATGATCCTGGTCAACTCGCCGTCCAACCCCATTGGTGTAACCTTCGACGAGTCCACAGCGCAGGGGATAGCCCGACTTGCTGAGGAATTGGATTTAGTAGTCATCGCTGACGAAGCATACGAAAAATTCGTTTACCAGGGTAACTACACTGGAATGCACCGCTTCGTGAATCCCCAGCGCTTGATCAGTCTTTTTTCCTTTTCCAAAACCTACGCCCTTTCTGGATGGCGCATAGGCTGCATGATAGCCCCTCAAGAACTCGTCCCTGCCCTGGCCAAAGTAGCAGAGTACCTTATCGCCTGTAGCTCTCACATCTCCCAAAAAGCAGCAGAAATCGCCTTGGATTTGCCTGAAGAAGAGATTCAAAAAATGAGGGACTATTACTTCTCCAATATGGAACTTGCCTGCCACTTGCTTGAAGAGGGAAAAATGAAATTCTTCCAACCCCAGGGTGGCTATTACGTATGGGTGGATATAAAAGACTATGGAATGCCCTCGCTTGACTTCTGCAAGCAATTGCTCTCTGAAGAAAAGGTAGCTTTGGCTCCGGGAGATACCTTTGGAGAAAATGGAGAAGGTTTTGTGCGCATCTCCATCTGTCGCACCCGCCAGGAAGTGGAAGAGGGAGTAAAAAGGCTGGTCCGTTTCGCAAGGAGAAAGGCCTTATGAATCCAGCAAGAATAGTCATCACTATTGGAGACCCGGCTGGCATTGGCCCGGAAATCGTGGTCAAAAGTCTTGCCAGATGGAACATTGATGCTCAACCTGTTGTGGTTGGTGACCGTTGGCTTCTCAAAAGGGCAGAGGAGCTGTGCGGTGTATCCCTACCATGGCAAGAGATTACCTCTGACAGCAGACCATCCGAAATCCAAACCAATCTTCCTTTGATAGTTGACCCTAAAATCCTTCCTCAAGATTTTTCTTCCTGGGGTAAAGTCTCCCCAGAGGGGGGCAGAGCTTCTTTCGAGTATCTGCGGACAGCCGTGGAACTAATCAAACAGGGCGAAGCTCGAGCTCTGGTAACCGCTCCTCTCAATAAAGAAGCACTGCACGCAGCCAAAGTGCCCTTTATAGGTCATACCGAAATTCTTAAGGAGCTAACTGCCTCTCAAGAAGCTTTTACCATGTTTCAAACTGACAGCTTGAGGGTTTTCTTTTTCACCCGCCATTTACCCCTCGTTGAAGCAATTCAAAAAATAACCAGAAATGGTTTGTTCTCCTTCTTGAAAAAGATGAACGCCTACCTACGAAAACTGGGTATAAGCAACCCCCGTATCGCCGTAGCCGCTCTTAATCCTCATGCTGGAGAAGGAGGACTTCTCGGTAAAGAGGAACTGGAAATCATCAGCCCTGCCATTAGAGAAGCTCAAAAAGCAGGTATTAATGCCAAAGGACCCTTCCCTGCAGATTCTGTCTTCTTTTTTGCCCGGCAGGGCTCTCACGATGCGGTTCTTTCCCTATACCACGACCAAGGTCACATTGCTACCAAATGCATCAATTTCTTCAAAACGGTGAGTGTTACCCTGGGGCTTCCTTTCATAAGGACTTCTCCAGATCATGGCACCGCCTATGATATAGCCTGGTCAGGCAAAGCCAACCCGGAAAGTATGCATGAAGCTTGCCAGATAGCCGCTCAATATGCGAAAACTTATCGTCCCCTTTGAAGGTCGGGTTTCAGGATGAGTCCACCGAGTGGTGGCAGGGCCAGCTCAATTGAGTAGGGGAACCCGTGCCTGGGTTCCCCTGAAGCTTCTATCCCTCCCCAGTTACCCAAGTTACTTCCCCCGTATATTTCGGAATCACTGTTCAAAACTTCCCGGTAAAATCCTGGAAAGGGCACTCCAATACGGTAACGAAAGCGAGGAACCGGGGTAAAGTTGCAAACGAAAACCAGGCACTCCTCATCATTCTTTCCAAACCTTAAAAAAGAGATAACCGATTGCTCTACATCGCTACAATCTATCCAGCGAAAACTCTGGGGGGAAGTGTCGTTTTCCCAGAGCGCCCTTTCCCGACGATAAAGCATCTGCAAATCTCGAACCAGGCGCTGAAAAGCACGGTGATTCTTGTCTTTTAGGAGAAACCAGTCCAGCTCTCCATCGTGGTTCCATTCCCGCCACTGTGCAAAATCGTTTCCCATGAAAAGCAGCTTTTTTCCAGGATAGCCAAACATGGCTACCATGGCCAGGCGCAGATTGGCAAACTTCTGCCAGGTATCTCCAGGCATCTTGTTGATCAGGCTGCCCTTGCCATGCACTACTTCATCATGGGAAAGAGGCAAGATGAAATTCTCCGAAAAAGCGTACACAATGGGAAAGGTCAAATTCTGGTGATGATACTTCCTGTAGACGGGGTCTTTGCTCATGTAGGTTAAAAAATCGTTCATCCATCCCATATTCCACTTAAAAAGGAAACCCAGTCCTCCTGCCTCAGGAGGAAGGGTTACTCCTGGCCAGGCTGTAGATTCTTCAGCAGCAGTGAAAACTCCCGGAAACCACTGGTAAACTACCCGGTTACAGGTACGCAGGAAATCCACAGCTTCCAGGTTTTCTTTGCCACCAAAAACGTTGGGAACCCACTCTCCAGGTCCCCTGCCATAATCAAGGTAAAGCATGGAAGCTACCGCATCTACTCTTAAGGCATCAATGTGGTACTCCTGAAGCCAGAAAACAGCGTTGGAAATCAGAAAACTGCGTACCTCCTCTCGGGCATAGTCGAAAACCAGACTGCCCCAGTGAGGGTGTTCTGCCTTGCGAGGATCAGGGTACTCAAAAAGAGGCGTGCCGTCGAAACGGGCCAATCCATGAGCGTCTTTCGGAAAGTGGGCCACCACCCAGTCCAGAATTACTCCTATCCTGTGGCGATGACAGTAATCAACAAAGTACTTGAAATCCTCTGGCTTTCCATAGCGGCTGGTGGGAGCAAAATAACCGGTCACATGATAACCCCAGGAACCATCAAAGGGGTGTTCAGCAACAGGTAAAAGTTCTATGTGGGTGTAGCCCATCTTCTCTACATAGTTCACCAAAAGATGAGCCAACTCGCGATAATTCAAGAAACCACCATCCTGGTTTCTTTTCCAGGAACCAAGGTGAACTTCATATATGCTGACAGGTTCCTCAAGAAGGTTCCTGGACTTTCTGCGCTCCACCCAGTCCTGATCGGAAAAGGAAAACTTGCCCTCCTTGCGGTAAAGAACCGAAGCCGTCCTGGGGCGCAGTTCACTGGCAAATGCAAAAGGGTCCGCCTTGAGTAGGAGATGCCCCTCCTTAGCACGAACTTCGAACTTGTATTTTTCGCTCTCCTGCACTCCGGGAATGAATATTTCCCATATTCCGGAAAGTTTGACGTTCTGCATCTGATGAACCCGTCCATCCCAGCGGTTGAAATCACCAACCACGCTCACTCGCAAGGCATTGGGCGCCCAGACCCTGAAACAAACCCCTTCAACACCTCTGCGCTCTTCAAAATGCGCTCCCATAAAGTTAAAAGCCTGGTAATGCGTTCCTTCTTTGAAAAGATATATATCCAGGTCGGAAAGCAAAGGTTCAAAAGAGTAAGCGTCAGCCGTCAGACATTCCCCCCAGTCGGTTTCTATCCGCAACAGGTAATTGACTGGCGCCGAGAGAGGCAAGAAAGCCTCAAACAGACCCTCAGCATGTATCCTACGCAGGGGCCAGTTCTTCTTCTCTTCCCCTAACACAACCCACACTTTTTGAGCATAGGGTAAAAAAGCACGCACCACAACTCCATTTTCCTCAAGGAGATGCATCCCCAGCACCGCAAAAAGGTTTTCGTGCTCGCCCCGGCAGATTTTTTCCACCTCCTGCGGAGGAAGAGAGAAGCAGGACTCACTGGTAGAGTCGTAATTTTTCATAAGTTACCTCCCGTATCACCTCGGGGTACACCCGGTAAGGCAAAGCGAGCCGCAGTGGCTTTTCAGAAAGGAGTGGAAAGGGGAAAGCGTGCAAGCTAACCTTCTGGTTATAGGCAAAAATCATCAGTCTCTCCAGGTTAATGGTATCGGCAACGTTATAGGCAAGCAGAGTTTCCAGGGCTTCAGGACATCCCTCAAGGTATTTCTGCCAGAGCAGAACTGCCTCAAAGCCACCTATTCCCCGCAGGGGACCCCGGTCTATCCCTATCAGGCGCTCACAAGCCTTGAGGCCTCCCTGCAAACCCAGGCTTTTCAGTACAAAGCGAAGATCGATGTGTACCTGGTGAAGCTCAATTCCAAAAAAGCGCTCTATGAAGGGAATATCAAAAGACTTACCATTAAAGGTAATCAAAACCTTGTAACTACGTAAATCATTAGCCAGCTCTTCAAGATTTATCCCGAAAACGTAGGTTTTTACCCTTTTTCCATCGTAAAGAGTTGCCACGGTAATATAGGCTTCAGCGCCCATTCCCGTGGTTTCAATATCCAAAAATGCAGTAAGATGTTTAAACTGGGGGAAAATTCTCCAGCGGTTAAAATTACCCAGTAAGCGATCAAAAAAAGTCACGTCTTCTTTCTCGTATTTTTCAAAAGAACGCACCAGATACGCATACGCCCTGCGGGAAAGAGGAGAGGGGAGTACCTGTAAAAAGGCCGGATCCTGCAGGGCATCCTGCCAAGAGAGGATACCCAGTTCCCATATTTTGCGCTCCTTTTTCTCGCCTATTCCTGGTATGTGGCAGAAAGTTTGCAAAAGCATTGTATTCACGCTCTTTTCAGGTTAAGTCTCGCCATAACAGCTTTTTAATATTTTGCCAGATATCCAAAATATTGTAAAATAAACGGCGGCAGTTAACTCGCCACACCTTGTACTTCAAAGAGGAGGTACTCATTTTGCAAATAAAAAGAATAGGAGTTCTGAGCGCTGGCGGAGATTGTCCGGGCATCAATGCAGTCATTCATGCCGTGGTCAAAAAAGCTATACTCGACCATACTCTTGAAGTCATAGGCTTTCTGGATGGATTTCAGGGCATGGTGGAGAAAAAGTGGAGAAAACTGGAATACAACGACGTGTCAGGAATCATGCCTCTGGGAGGCACCATTCTGGGCACTTCCAACAAAGCCAACCCTTTTCGTTATCCAGTATGGGAAAATGGTAAGTTGCGCTTTGAAGACCGCTCTGAACAGGTCATCGAAACCTACCGGGAAACAGGTATTGATGCTCTAATTTGCATAGGAGGGGATGGCACCTTTCATATCACCCAGCGCTTTTTTGAAAAAGGATTAAACGTGGTTGGAGTTCCCAAAACCATTGATAATGACTTAAACGGCACTGATCTCACTTTTGGCTTTGACTCAGCAGTGAGCGTGGCTACCGAAGCCATTGACCGCATTCACACTACTGCTCAATCCCACCACCGGGCTATGGTAATTGAGGTGATGGGAAGATATGCAGGCTGGATAGCCCTGGAAAGCGGAATTGCCGGAGGCGGAGACGTTATCCTTATCCCGGAAATTCCCTTTGATATGGAAGGAGTATGCCGTTTTATCCAGAAAAGAGTTGCTGCCGGCAAAAGGTTCAGCATCGTCGTGGTGGCCGAAGGAGCAAAACCCAGGGGTGGAGATTACGTAATCCAGAAAAAAGTTGCTGAAAGCTATGACCAAATACGCCTGGGGGGGATCAGCTATCTGGTGGGACGGGAGATTGAATCTCGTACTGACATAGAAAGCCGGGTAGTAATTCTGGGGCATTTGCAAAGAGGAGGCTCGCCCACTGCTTTCGATCGCATACTGGCCACTCGTTTCGGAGCAGAGGCTGTAAAGCTGGTAGTTCAGGAAAAATTTGGTTATTTCCCAGCTCTGAGGGGGCAAGATATTGTCCCTGTGCCCATTAAAGAAGCTATTGCCTCTCTTAAAACCGTTCCCTTAAACCACCCCCTGCTCGACGTAGCAAGATCCATGGGTACCTATCTTGGCGATTAGAAAGGAGAAGTGCGATGCTTGAGGAACGCCTGAAAGTAGCGCTTGAAATTGCACAACGTGCAGGTGAATATGCTCTGCAAAACCAGAAACGTATCACCAGCGTGGATGAAAAAAAGAGGGACACCGACCTGGTTACCAATGTGGACCGGGAAGTCCAGGAGTTAATCACCGAGGAACTCAAAAGCCACTTTCCCCAAGATACAGTATGGGGAGAAGAGAGTGGCTATCCTTTGAAAGATTTTTCCTCAACCTGGGTTATTGACCCCATAGACGGAACGGCAAACTTCATGCACAAAATTCCCTTCTTCTCAGTATCCATTGCCTATTTTGAGAAGAGCTCACCCGTGATAGGGGTTATTTTTGCTCCTAATTTTAAGGAATCTTTCTACGCCTGTCGGGGCAAGGGAGCTTTTCTGAACGAGGAACCGATAACTGTATCCGAAGTAAAAAACCTTAACCGGGCCATCTTCGGTACCGGCCTTCCTCACTCCGAAGGAGCCTGGAAAAGGATCATGTCTTTATACGCTTCTCTTCTTCCCAGGTGCCAGGCCATTCGCTCTCTGGGAAGTGCTGCCCTGGGAGTTGCTTACGTGGCCTGTGGGCGCATGGAGGGCTATTTCCAGGCCGACCTTTCTTTCTACGACATTGCTGCTGGAATCTGCATTGCGCGGGAAGCCGGCGCATTAATTTTCGACCTTTCTGGAAACCCCTGGAGTGCTGAAAGCCACTCCTTGCTTGTGCTCAGCAAAAACCTGTCCGAAGCAAGCAGGACCTTTATCACCAGATATCTTGCAGAAGGTGAGGCTTCTTGAAAGACTTACTGAAAAAAGCTGCCGAGTTAATTGTAAGCGAAAAACCCTGGGTAGTGCTTACTGGAGCGGGAATCTCTACTGAAAGCGGAATTCCCGACTTCAGAACCAAGAACACCGGTCTCTGGGAACAGTATGACCCCATGTGGGTGCTTTCTACTGATGCTTTGCTCAGGCGTCCAGAAGTTTTTTACGGAACCGGGCTGCGCATTCTCATGCGTTTTGAAAACACTCGCCCCAACCCCGCCCACCAGGTACTTGCTGAATGGGAAAAAAGAGGACTGGTTGAAGCAGTGATCACCCAGAATATCGACAGCCTGCACCAGAAAGCTGGCTCCCAAAAAGTGCTTGAAATACACGGTCATCTGCGCAGCGCCCACTGCATGAGCTGTGGGAACAGTTACTCTATGCAAGAAGTGGAAAGCAAGGTTCAAAGTGGAGAAATACCACCCCGCTGTTCCTGCGGAGGCCAGATCCGGCCTGATGTGGTGCTTTTTGGAGACCTACTTCCTCCCGACTTTGAAAAAGCACAAGCACTGGCCCGCAAACTTCCCGTGATCGTAGTCGGCTCCAGCCTGACCGTATCACCAGCCAACCTCCTCCCCCGCTATGCCAGAAAGCTCATCATCATCAACCTGGAAAGCACCCCTTATGACCAGCACGCAGAAATCGCTCTTCACGGTAAAGCTGGGGAAATACTTGTCGCACTGGATACAGAAATCAAAAAGCTAACTGGCCTTACTCAGTGAGGAAAACTCTTGTGGCGGTAGTAGTTAAAAAGCTCCTTCAGGACTCCAGCTACCGGTATAGCCACGATAACCCCCAGGGCACCATAAAGCTTGCCCCCCACAATTAGCGCAAACAAAACGGTGATGGGATGTAAGCCGGTTTCTTTGCCCAGAAACTTGGGTGTAATGGCCACCCCTTCTACCAGGTTTACTCCCGCAAAAAGCGCTACCACTCCCAGAACCAGAAATATGGACTTGGAAGCTGCAAAAACAAGCGCTGGAACCGCCCCAATTATTGGACCAAGGTAGGGAATGATGTCAGCAATTCCCGCTATTACCCCAATTACCAGGGGAAACTCAATACCCATAAAGAAAAGGCCTACACCCACACATACACCCACAAAAAGGCAGGTCAAAAGCCTTCCCCTGATAAATCCCCCCACCACAGCGTCAATTTTGCGGAGCAAAAAAACGTATTCCTTGCGTCTTTCAACGGGGAAAAGGCTCAGCAAGGCACGGCGAATTTTTACCGCATCAATCATGAAATAATAGAGGATGAAGGGCGTGAGCACAAAACCTATAAAAATAACATTCATGAGAAAGGAAACCAGGTCAAAAATGTTTTTGATCAAACCAGTTAAATAAGATTGAAGGTTGGTAGTTAGATTGTGCAAAAAATCTTCCAGGGTTCTGGCAAGATTCAAACCTGGATAACGCTCGTCAATTACTCGGGCTATATCAATGATTTTGCCTGTGTACTCGGGAAGGTGTGCGGTTAATGCACGCACCTGAGAGATGGTCTCCGGAACGATCAAAAAAAACAAAAAAGCAAAAAAAGCAAGCAAAAGAAGAAAAATCAAAGCTACCGATATTTTCCAGGGTAAACCCCGCCGCTTCAAAAATCTGGCTGCAGGAGTAAGGGCATACGCAAGAATACCGGCCAGAGCAAAGGGTACCAGAACGTTCCGCAAAAGGTAAACTAAGTATAATATGGCTACTGCTAATGCTAAATAATATGCTTTTCTGGCAAAATTCTCGGTACTTGCCGACAAGGTTTTTGTTTCCCTTCCACCATCTGGTATAATATTAGCCCGGAGATTCAAAAAAACCAAGAGAAAAAAGATGCTTCAGAACAAAAAAGTTGTCGCTATAGTCCCAGCATACAACGAAGCACCAAGGATTTCAAGGGTGCTCGATGTTCTTTGCAAGCTTTCTTTCATCGACCAGGTAGTGGTAGTCGATGATGGCTCTCATGACGCGACCTGGAAAGTTGCTTCTGCTTATCCTGTGCTCTTCCTGCGTCATCCTAAGAACTTTGGCAAGGCAAAAGCTCTGGTAAATGCCATTAGAAAAGTTCCTGATGCAGATATCTACCTTTTCATAGATGCAGACCTTATTAACCTTCGAGAAGAACACTTGCGTTCGCTGACCCTGCCCCTGGCTATTCATCCCTTCCTGGATATGACCATAGGCGTCTTTAAAGGAGGCAGAGAGTCGAGCGACCTTGCCCAAAAGCTCTTTCCCATCCTCAATGGCCAGCGCGCGGTAAAGGGAGAGTGGATACGCAACCTGCCTGATTTTTCCTGGTGCCGCTTTGGAGTAGAAGTGTTTATAACCAGGTATGCGCGCCAGTTTGGGGGCAATATTGAAATGATACCTCTTTGGGGCATCAGCCATTACCACAAAGAAGAAAAGTACGGTCCCTTCCTGGGTTTATATCACCGTATAAAAATGTACCTTGAAATCCTCAAGACCTATCTTCTTTTTGAAAAAAAGATAAAAAAGGCTCCCAAAATAATCCCTGAAGTGGAAAAGGAGAGTGAAGAGTATGCCAGATTGTAACCTCAAAGCCAACCTTGCCAAATGCCCCTGCTCCTATCCAGGCTGCCCTCGCAAGGGTAAATGCTGTGAATGTATCATGTACCATCGGGCTCACGGCGAACTTCCCGCTTGCTTTTTCCCGGAAGAGGTGGAAAGGACCTACGACCGTTCCATACAAAGGTTCATTGAAGTTTACTCTTAGTGGAGTTGCTTATTAAACCCGTTGCGCCCTTTACCACGAGACACTGGCGTAGAGCTTACTCAAGCTTTCAGGACAGTTCCTTCTTCTGGAACGGGGAGGAAATTTTGATTGGGATTGATTTTCCTCCCCGAGCCGGAGCGATCCGGATCCAGGAGGAAGGAGCGCCGGAAAACCCTCTCCTCAAGGTAAAGTGGCAGGGCGCTTTCAAAAAAGAAGAAGTTCATCACATAGTCTCCCATGTACTAAGCAGCAACGAACCAGTAATCCCCTTTTACCAAAAATTTGATAAAGACCCGGTTATGAAAAACTTAATCAGGAAATTTTCAGGAACCAGGATGCCCCGGACACGCAGCTTCTTTGAAGCCTTAGTAACCACCGTCCTGGAACAGCAGGTTTCCATGAAAGTGGCTTCTACATTGAGAGAACGTTTCATAAAAAAATTCAGTTCCCGAAAAAACCTTTTCGAAGGAAGGGAACTTTATGCTTTTCCGCTTCCCAAGGAAGTCGCCACCTCCAGCACCGAAGAACTCTGTCAGATAGGGATATCCCGCACTAAGGCCCGAACCATTTTCAACTTTGCTCAGGCTCTGAAAGAAGGCACCCTGGATCCCCACTCTTTGAGCGAAGAAAACCCCCAGTCAATAATCTCCTTTCTCACCACCTTTCCAGGTATTGGCAAGTGGAGTGCCCAGTTTATAGTCACCCGCTGGCTGGGCCCACCAGATATTTTTGCTTGCTCTGACCTTGGGGTACGCAAGGCTTTGAGCAAGCTCTACCTCAACGGTAAAATGCCCACACCTTTAGAAAGCGAACAGTTTATGGAACGCTTTTCGCCCTGGAGGAGGCTGGCCGGTTTTTATCTTTTGCTCGCCTACACTGGAGGAGGTGACGCATGAAAAAAGTTATTGACCTGACCAGGTCCATTTCCGAAAAAACCTGGGTCTTTCCAGGACAGCCTCAGCCGGTGATTTTCCCCTGGACCGTCATAGAAAATCACGGCTATGCCACCTTTGCTCTTTTCATGGTGGAACATACGGCCACCCACGTTGATGCGCCAGCCCATTTCCTGCCTCAGGGCAAAGCCATCGATGAAATACCCCCTGAACATTCCTTCGGAAAAGCCACAGCTCTTGACCTGAGCATGTTTTCACCTGGGAGCACTGTAAACCTCGAAGGGCTCCGGAAAAAAATACCAGAAGTGGAAGACCTGATCCAGGGTAAAGAAATAATTCTCTTCAAAACAGGAGCAGAGAAGCATTACCCAGGTAACGACTACTTTCAAAAAGGAGTGGGCATTGGGGAAGATGTAGCTGAGTTTCTCATCCAGCAAAAAATAAAAGCGGTGGGCACTGATGCGCCTTCCATCGATTTTGAGCCCTATTCTACCCACCGCCTGCTACTTGAAAAGGAAATCCTTATCTACGAATCCTTGACTAATCTCGGAAAGCTCATTGGCAAATCTTTCTGGTTTTACGCCTTTCCCTTGAAACTGCAAGGGCTTACCGGCTCGCCGGTGCGGGCAGTAGCTATTTTTGAAGATTAGCCGCACCTTTTCGGGCTACCTTCAACCAGTATTGAGCTTTTTCGTCATCGGGATGAAAGACAAGGTATTTTTCAAAAGCCCATACTGCGCGGTGGTAATCCCCCACCTTAATCAAAGCAGCGCCCAGAAAATAATAAGCCTTCGCAAATTTGGAGTTGTTGCGAATCGCCTCTTCAAAAAGCGGTATGGCAGCAAAATAATCGCCATTTTGATAAGCAACTATTCCTTCTTCAAAGTTGTCCCAAACTGCTTTTCCATACTTTTTGTAATTTTCGCACTTTTCTTTGAAATACGCTGCCTGCTTGTCGTCAGGCACAAGCTCAAGCACCTTACCCCAGGCCCAAATGGCTTCATCGTACATTCCTTCCTCCTGATAGGTACGGGCTAACCATTTCCAGGCTTTGATAAAGTTGGGCTTGGTGGAAACTGCCTCGATGAAAAACTGAATCGCTTCTTCCTTACGGCCCTCCTGGTAGAGGTTATAACCCTGGTCGAACATCACTTGAGCGTACCCTTCAGCAGTAACGTCAAAACTGTAAGGAGGCTGGACTTCCTCCACAGCCCAGCTTGCTGAAAAACCCAAAACCAGGCCCAAAAACAACCCCCAGAGCAAAATACGCTTCAGCACTGCATACCACCTCCTTTTTTCCTCTCAAATATTGTAGCACAGGCTTTTTTGAAAAATTCTGGCAGAGAATCTTTTCAAAAATTCAGGATAAATCAGGAAAGTTAAGGGACTGTTACAATCCTACATTAAGACCGCTTAACCCTAAAAAGAGATAGAAGTATCTCCTGCTAAAAGAGAAACCAAGCCTAAAAAGAAGAAATACCTCACATAGAGCCTCATATAGAAAAAACATAGAAAAACTAAGCAATAAAAATATTACCTTGAGTTAACTTCCAGAATAAGCCCAGGAAAAAGTTAAAAAAAAGAATATTGAGAAAAAGCTTTTGAGCTGCATATATACCAGAGAAGACTTCAGGAAGTGGAGCTTCTGGTGGTTGAGGAGACCTGAGGAATATGGGAAGCTACTGGAAGTAGTTTATCCTGAAGCTAAAAAAAGAACCTGAGATAGTCAGAACCCCAAAAGAACAAAAAAGAAAACTTCTTCAAACATCTGAGAACTTTTCTCGAGTTAAAAGACGAACAACAGGTTAACTATGCAATAGTAATAGCTACTTATCTTTTGAGTTTAGAAAAGGAGAAAGTGAAAACCAAAAAAGATATTTCTATCAGTTTATTATTCTATCAATTTAGATCAATTTTCAACACTGGAGGCTGACAGTACCCTACTGAAGGCCAGCGTTGACTTCCCTAAAGTATTTTGCTATAATACTCTCTATTCATGAAAACGTTTTTATAAAATCGCGACGTAAACTCGCTAAAAAGCAGGGGCATCGAAGATGGCAAATGCTCTACTGGCCATGAAAAGCATCTCCAAAAGATTCCCCGGCGTGCAGGCCCTCGAAAAGGTTGATTTCGAAGCCAAAGCAGGCGAAGTACACGCTTTAGTTGGCGAAAACGGAGCCGGCAAATCTACCCTGATGAAGGTCTTAATCGGCATTTATCCACCAGACGAAGGAGAAATTCTTCTCAATCAGAAAAAAGTTAGCATTAACAATCCCTTGGAAGCAGAAAAGTTGGGAATAAGCATGATTTTTCAGGAATTCAACTTAGTCCCCCACCTGACAGTGGCTGAAAACATATTTTTTTCTGCACTTCCTCACAACCGGATTGGAAAAATAAACTGGAAGGAGCTCTGGGCCAAATCCGAAGCTGTTCTTAAAGAATTAGAAATCCCTATAAATCCCAAAGTCATAGTTAAAAACCTCACTGTATCAGAAATGCAAATGGTTGAAATAGCCAAGGCCCTCTCTAAAAACGCTCGCATAATAATCATGGACGAGCCCACCTCTGCACTCACCAGGGGTGAAACCGAAATACTGTTTAAGCAAATCAAAAAGCTGACTTCGCAGGGAGTGGCAGTCATCTTTATCGGACACCACCTGGAGGAAATTAAGGAAATAGCTGATAGAATAACCGTCCTGAGAGACGGTTGCAAAGTAGCCACTGTAAACAACGCTGACGTTTCCAAGGAAGACATAGCGGCTATGATGGTGGGTAGAAGGATTGAAACCATGTTTCCCAAAACTCAAAATTTCTCCAGAAAAGAAATCATCCTGACTGTAAAAGGGTTAACCAGAAAAGGGATTTTTGAAAACATCTCCTTTTCCCTCAAAAAGGGAGAAGTACTTGGTATTTACGGTCTGGTGGGTTCTGGAAGAACTCAGGTAGCCAGGAGCATTTTTGGTGAAGACCCTTTGGATGAGGGTGAAGTGTGGATCGAAAGTGAACCAGTCATCATCAAACACCCCAAATACGCGGTGCAAAAGGGGATAGGTCTGGTTCCAGAAGACCGTTCCCAGCATGGCCTTTTGCTCGGGATGAGTGTTAGGGAAAACATCTCGCTTCCCAACCTGGAAAAAGTATCTTCCCGGGGATGGATCAACAACCTCAAAGAAGGAGAAATGGCTACAAGACAGGTCAACAAGCTCTCCATCAAAACCCCCTCCCTAGACCAAAAAGTTTTGTATCTTTCGGGAGGAAACCAGCAAAAAGTGGTGGTTGCGAAATGGTTGGAGAAAAACCCCCGTGTTCTCATCCTTGATGAACCTACCCGGGGCATTGACGTTGGCGCAAAGGCCGAAATATACAGCTTGATAGACAAGCTGGCCCAAGAGGGAGTCGGCATTATTATGATCTCCTCAGAACTACCCGAAATCCTGGGAATAAGTGACCGGATACTGGTGATGAGAGAAGGAAGAATCGTGGCTGAACTGCTTAGGAAGGAAGCCACTCCCCAAAAGATAATCATGGCGGCAGCAGGAGGAATGAAAACTGATGGAAAATCTTAACAGCCAGAAAAGTGCTACAAAGGTTTTGCGTGGTCTGGGTTCAGTTATTGGGTTAGTGGGGCTCTGTGTGGTGCTGTCCATCATTACACCCACTTTCTACAAGGGGAGCAACATCCTCAACATCCTTCGTCAGGTGTCCGACATCTCAATCCTGGCTGCCGGAGAAACTTTTGTGATCCTTACCGGTGGCATAGATCTATCAGTAGGGTCGGTGCTGGGATTCTGTGGAGTGATACTGGCAAGCGTCCTCAAATCCACTGGTAGCGCACTGATGGGAGTTCTGGTCGGCCTGGGGCTGGGATCCCTGCTTGGATTTACCAACGGAGCGCTGGTGAGTAAAGGAGGATTGCCACCTTTTTGCGCCACTCTGGGTATGATGGCTGTAGCAAGGGGTCTGGCCTTTGTGTACACTCAGGGTAGGCCCATAAGTAGCTTTGAAAAATCTTTTCGTTTCCTGGGCACAGGGTATCTGGGCTTCATACCTATGCCGGTGGTCATTGCCTTTGTAGTATACATTCTAGTTTTTATGGTACTTAAACATACTGTCTTTGGACGATACGTCTACTCCATAGGTAGTAATGAAACAGCCACCCGGCTCTCTGGTATAAAAACAGACTATTACAAAACCATAGTCTATACCATAAGTGGTCTAACGGCAGGATTGGGAGCTGTTATTCTTACTGCGCGCATCAACTCCGGACATCCCCTGGCCGGTCAAAACTACGAACTGGACGCTATTGCAGCGGTGGTCATAGGAGGCACCAGTCTTTCTGGAGGAGAAGGTTCTATACTGGGAACCTTGGTAGGAGCCCTGATTATGGGAGTTATAAGAAACGGGCTTAATTTGATTAATGTAGACCCATTTTGGCAGCAGGTGGTAATAGGCATTGTAATCATTGCAGCAGTGCTTGCTGACAGCAGAGCCAAAATGAGTAGGGGGAGGTGAAAGAACAGATATAAAAACAAGGAAAGTCTGTAAGTCAACCAATAGTAAGTCACCATCAACTAACTGATGGTGAAAAACAAACATTCTGTAGCAGAAAGGAGGAATAAAGTGAAAGGCAAATTAATGAGCAAGTTCGTTTGGTTTGTCGTTGTAGTGCTTTTTCTGTTTGGAACCGCAGTCTTCGCAGCCGAGGATAAAGTGGTTATAGGGTACTCGGTGCAAGACCTTGGTAACCAGTATTGGCAGATGGTAGCTCAGGGAATCAAAGACCGGGCAGCTGAGATCGGCAATATTGATGTGATTGTGCTGGACGCGCGCACTGACCCCGCCAAACAGCTGGCCCAGGTAGAAGACTTGATTCAGCAAAAGGTCGACGTTATCCTTCTTTCGCCGTGGGACCCAGATCCAGGTGGAAGCTGTGTCGAAGTGGCCAATGAGGCGGGGATACCGGTCATCGTGCTTGATGTGGGAGTAAACTCTGGCAAGATAGAAACCTTCGTAGTATCCGATAACCTTAAAGGTGGAGAAATGGCAGGAGAGTTTATAGCCGAGAAAATAGGATACCAGGGCAAAGTAGCTCACATTCAGTGCCAGCTGGGTTATGTTATCCCTGCTTTAAGGGGTGAAGGTTTCACCAAAGTCATGCAAAAATACGGAATTGAAATCGTGGCCAAGCAACCAGCCGACTCTCAAAGAGCCAAAGGTATGACTGTCATGGAAAATTTCATTCAGGCGCATCCCGACCTCGACGCCGTGTTCTGCGAAAATGACGAAATGGCACTCGGTGCTCTGGAAGCAGTAAAAGCCGCAGGCTTGGAGGACCAGATCATAGTGGTTGGTTTCGACGCTATTCCTGATGCGCTGTGCTCTATCAAAAACGGAGAACTTGCTGCTACAGTCGCCCAACAACCTTATGAAATGGGCAAGATGGGCGTAGATTACGCGCTAAAGGTGTTGCAAGGAGAAAAACTTCCTGAAGTGGTATATGTTCCAGTAGCCCTGGTAACGCCCGAAAACGTTGATGAGTTTTTAGGCGGGAGACCTTGCGAGTAGCCGCAAAAATCTGGGGGGTAGCTCCAAGCTACCCCCCAGATAAATTTAAAAACTTTCAAAGTATATTTATCTTCGCACAAGCCAACATGAGGTTTAGGTAAAATCCGGGAGAAGAATCAGCTCCAAATCTTTGTTGCAACTAATAAAGAAACAGCAATCTTTTTACCTCGAAATGAGCTTCGCTACATCAAGCCAGTTTCCTCAAAACACCTGTGCTGTAGCACAGCCCTTCTTAAAAAATTTCCCAAAATTTTCTCCAAAACTATGGAAACGTTTTTCACTTTGAGTTATAATTTTATAGAAACGTTTTCATAAAACCCCAAAATCACCCTTAAGGAGGGAACAAAATGGCCAAAGCAAAAATCTCCATCGGTAGCTGGGCATACGCTATAGGACCTTACGCAGACCACCCGGTACCACTCGAAGAAGTAGTCAGAAGGCTTTCCGAGCTGGGTTTTGATGGAATCGAACTCGGCGGCTTTAAACCCCACGCTCACCCCGACCTCTATCCCACCAAAGAAGACCGCAAAAAGCTGGTTGGCCTTTTGGAAAAGCACGGACTTGGGGTAAGTGCTTATGTGCCAGACCTGTGGAGTTTCCCCTTTGCAAGCGGTGACCCCAAAGTGGTCAAAGACTATGAGGATATGTTTGATAAGTCGCTGGAGCTCTGCGTGGACTGTGGATTCGAAAAATTAAGAGTCGATACTGTAACTGGGACTCCTTTTCCTGCTGATTGGGATTACCAGGAAACCTGGCAACGAGTTGTGGAAATGTTTCAGAAATGCGCCGACAAAGCCAAAGATGCGGGGAAAGCCATCGTATGGGAGTTTGAGCCGGGCTTCATTTTCAACAAACCCAGCGAAGTCAAAAAAATGCACGATGATGTAAACCGTGATAATTTTAAAGTCCTCTTTGACACCAGCCACGCCCAAATGTGTGCTGTGGTTGGTGCCAAGCAAGTTGAACCCAAAGAAACCCTCAAAGGAGGCGTTCTGGAATTCATAGAAATGCTTGATGGTCGCATCGGTCATGTCCACCTGATTGACTCTGACAATACCCTGCATGACGACGAAACCAGCACCCATGCTCCTTTTGGCACCGGGTACGTTAACTTCGAAGAGGTAATACCTGCCCTGGTTAAAAATGGTTATAAATCAGAATGGTGGTGCATTGACCTTTGCTTCTGGCCCAATGCCTGGGACATAACCGCCGATTCCATCAAGTTCCTGCGCGACCTCTTCACTCGCCTGGGAATGTTATAAGGGGGTAATAAAAATGTCAGCAAAAACCATGAAAGCCTGGGTTTTTTATGAACCCAACCGCATGGAACTGGAAGAAGTGCCAGTTCCCAAACCAGCACCCGATGAAGTGCTTATCCGGGTGCGTTGCTGTGGAATATGTGGCTCAGACGTAGCTTACTTTTACGGCATGTCCCCTCTGGAAACACCCACCGGCAAAGGACCTCTAATTCTCGGCCATGAATTTTCGGGAGAAGTGGTTGAAGTTGGTGATATACCTGCCCAAAAAGGTCTTTTCAAACCCGGAGATAAAGTAACTGCAAATCCTGTACAGTACTGCAATGCTTGTGAAGTATGTTACAAGGGTTTTGTGAACCTGTGCGAAAACAAGAAAGTCCTTGGCGTTTCTACCAATGGCGGTTTTGCGGAATTCGTGGTCTCAAGCTACAACCATGTTTACAAGCTTCCCGAAGGGGTCTCTTTTGAGGCTGGAGCTTTTGTGGAACCTCTTGCCAACGCAGTATATGGCATAAAGAACCTGGAAATAGGCCTTGGTGACGATGTAGTGGTTTTTGGACCCGGACCTATAGGTTTGAGCATAGTGGCTCTGGCCAAGCGCAGTGGAGCAGGGAGAGTTTTCCTGGTTGGAACTCGAGACTATCGCCTCGAAGTGGGCGAAAAAATGGGCGCAGATGTGCTCATCAACAACGTTGATTCTTCTTCTCCTTATTACGCTTCTGACCTTAAGGCCAAAATAGCTGAACTCACTAACTCCAAAATGGCTGATCGGGTCATTGTGGTTACTGGCTCCCAGGAAGCCATGCAGCAGGCACTCGAAATTTCTGGAAGGCGTTCGGTAATTGTGTATTTTGGCCTTCCTGGAGAAAAAGACGTCGTACAGGTACCTGCGTTAGCTTCCATCCTTTGGGATAAGACCATTCGCTTCTCCTGGCTTGCTCCCTTCACCTGGGTGGAAGCCATAAAAATCCTGGACAGTAAAATAATAGATGCTGAAGCATTGATAACTCACAAACTGCCCCTTGAAAAACTCAAAGAAGGGTTGGAAATTGCCCGCGAGAGAAAAGGTAACCCACTCAAGGTTATGATAACCATAAGTTAACAAGGGAGGTGAGAAACAGCAAATAAAAAAGAAGGGAGAATATCAAATCGCAAGGTTTAAAATCAATGAGGAGGTGGGCTTTAGTGAAAAGGAATCTCTTGTTAGTAAGTATTTTAGTGTTTGCTTTACTTGCAGTTAGCAGCTTTGCTTTGGCCCAGAAAGAACTCAGCATTCTCTGCGGTGAGTACACCCCAGGGCACTGGATTTACGAGTTAGCCCAGAAAGACTTTGAAGTCCAGACCGGCGTGAAAGTAAAATTCGACTTCGTGGCCTGGGCGCAATATACCGATAAAATCCTGGTAACTCTTTCTGCCCATGATTCAAGCTATGACATCATAGTTGGAGACAGCCAGCTCCTGGGAGCAGCGGCCATTGGAAACCATTATGTAGAGTTGACCGATTGGCTGAAAGAGAATATCGACCTTGAAAAGCTGGCTCCTGCACCACTCAAGTACTATGCGGAGTATCCAACAGGGAGCGGGAAATACTATGGAGTATCAGCCGTACTGGATGTTCCAGCCATCGCCTACCGCAAAGACCTCTTTGAAGACCCCAAAGAAAAGGAAGCTTTTAAAGCAAAATACGGATATGAACTGGATGTTCCCAAAACCTGGGACGAATTACGTGATATTGCCGAATTTTTTACCCGACCCGACCAGAACTTTTACGGTCTTGCTTATTGGCCTGCCAAAACTTTTGATGCAGTAACCATGGGATTCCAGCCAGTAATGTGGAGCTTTGGTGCAGACTATCACGCTCCAGACAGCTACCAGGTAGAAGGTTATCTCAACAGTGAAGCCGGAGTAAAAGCCCTGGAATTTTACGTAAACCTGATGAAATATGCACCTCCTGGCTCAGAAAATTACTACTGGAACGAATGTATCCAGGCATTCGCCCAGGGTCTTGTGGCTATGGCGTTTGAATGGGGTTCCTGGTGTGAAGGTTTTGTTAATCCAGCAACCAATCCCCAGTACCATGACAAAGTGGGCTTCTTCCCCTTCCCCGGAAAAGTTGGCGAAGACGGAGTATTCAGACAATACGCAACCTTGGGCGGTCAGGGCTTCAATGTGGTTACCTACGGCAAAAACCGGGACGCTGCCCTGGAATTTATAAAGTGGTGGTGCCAGGAAGAAACCCAGAAAAAGTACATGGCCATGGGAGGTATCCCCATTCTCACCGATTTGCTCAATTCGCCAGAATTTCTCAATGCCAAACCCTATAATCCGGCTCTCGCCGAAGGCTTGAAAGTGGTCAAGGACTTCTGGAATATCCCCGAATACGCAGCACTCCTTGAGGTAACCCAGAAGTACTGGTCTGCAGCCTGTGCCGGCATGATGAGCCCCAAAGAAGCCATGGATGCTGTCGCCCGTGAACACACCCAGATCCTCAAAGAAGCCGGGTACCTCGACTGAACAGGGCTTCTGCAGCACTTCCGGGGGCTCTCCGCCCCCGGAAAAGGAGTGAACAGCATGCACGATCGCGGAGCGTTCGAATACAAAAAAGCAATTTCCGAGTACAGAATCAAGCTTTACTTGATTGGACCTACCATCCTGGTATTAATAGTGATGAATGTTTTTCCCTTGCTCTGGTCCCTGGGTCTGAGTTTTACAAACTATTCTTCACTGATGAGCAAGAAAATATCCTTTGTGGGCGTTACCAACTACAGTCGCATACTTTCCGATCCTTTCATCTGGAAATACTTTCAGACCACCGCCAAGTTTGTGATAATCGCCGTGGGAATTGAATCCCTGCTGGGTTTTGGATTGGCTCTTTTGCTTAAAGAAAGGTTCAAGGGATGGGGGCTGGTTACCACTTTAATGCTTATACCCATGATGCTTGCCCCGGTCGTGGTAGGCCTTTTCTGGACTTTCATAATGGATACCAACTTTGGCTTGCTGAACTTTTTGATAGGGCTTCTGGGATTTAACAAGGTAGCCTGGCTAACCAACCCCAACATAGCTCTTTACTCCATCGCCATCGTGGATATCTGGATGTGGACACCTTTCGTGATGCTTATTTCCATGACCGGTCTTTTGGCCATACCGCAATCGCTCTATGAAGCTGCAGATATCGACATGGCTTCCTGGTGGCTGAAGTTCAGAAAGATCACCCTTCCCCTGGTCTCTCCACTTTTAATTCTGGCTATTCTTTTCAGGGTTATCGATGCCTTCAAAATGTTTGACCTGGTCTTTATCATGACTGGAGGAGGTCCGGGAGACGTAACCGAAACCATCTCCATGAGCCTTTATCGCATGGCTTTTAACAAATTTAAGACTGGTGAATCCTGTGCCATGGCTTATATTATTCTCATTCTGATTATTGCTTTGAGCAACCTGCTCATTCGCTGGATCAACAAAGCCAAAGCGCAGTCCTGAGGGGGTTTCATCATGCACCGAAAAATCTTGAAAGGTATCTTAATCGCGCTGGCGCTCCTCTTCTTCCTGATCCCCATTTACTGGATAATTACCACCTCTTTCAAGCAGTGGTCAGATATTTTTGCCATTCCGCCCAAGTTCCTCTTTAAGGGAACTCTCATCAGCTACAAAGGTCTGTTCAATCTTGCTCTTGAGGAAGTGGCTAAGTTTGGCCAGATTGGAAGGTCCCCTTTCCCGGAGCGCTTTTTAAACAGCATCATCATAGCCGGATCCAGCACCCTGCTCTCGGTTGCTCTGGGCACTTTAACCGCTTACGCCTTTTCGCGGTTTAAGGTAAAGGGTGAAAATGACCTGCTTTTCTTTATCCTTTCCACGCGGATGTTGCCTCCGGTGGTGGTGGGAATACCTTTCTTCGTGCTTTACCGCTCACTGGGGCTTCTCGACACCCGGATAGGTCTTATTCTGCTTTACATGACTTTCAACCTTTCTTTCGCGGTGTGGCTAATGAAAGGTTTCCTTGATGAAATTCCTAAGGAGTTTGAAGAAGCTGCCATGGTCGATGGTTACACTCGCTTTGAAGCTTTCATCAAAGTGATCCTGCCCCAGGCACTGGCGGGCATCGCTGCCACGGCTGTTTTTTGCCTGATTACTGCCTGGAATGAATTTTTCTTTGCCCTGATTCTCACTTCTGAGCACGCGCGCACTGCTCCACCCTCCATTGCAGCTGTCCAGGGGACATCGGGTATCAACTGGGGCCAAATTGCTGCTGGGGTGACCGTCTTCCTTTTGCCAGTGGTAGTTTTCACTTTCCTGGTGCGCAAATATCTGGCCCGAGGATTGACTTTCGGCGTAATTAAAAGATAACCAGAGGATGAGAGAAATGGAAAAACTGCGAGTGGAAAAACTATACAAAAAGTTTCAAGAAGTCGAAGCTGTAAATAAAATCGATTTTCAAGTTGCCGAGGGGGAATTTGTGACCTTTCTTGGTCCTTCAGGTTGTGGCAAAACCACAACTTTGAGGATGATAGCCGGCCTGGAGCAGCCCACTTCAGGCAAAATCATCATAGAAGGGAAAAATGTGACCAACTTGCATGCTTCAAGGCGTAACATTGCCTTCGTGTTTCAAAGTTACGCCCTGTATCCCCACATGAGCGTTTACGAAAACATTGCTTTTCCACTGATTGCCCAAAAGCACCCCCGAGAGGAAATTGAAAACAGGGTCAAATCCGTTGCAAAAATCCTCAAGATAGAAGTACTACTCAACCTGAAGCCCCACCAGTTAAGTGGCGGGGATATGCAAAAAGTAGCTCTGGGAAGGGCTATGGTGCGCCGACCAAAGCTCTTCCTTATGGATGAACCCTTGAGTGGTCTCGATGCCAAACACCGCGAGGAAATGCGCGCTGAACTCAAGAGATTGCACATGGAAATCGGGGCAACCACTATTTATGTAACTCATGATCAGTTGGAAGCCATGAGCATGGCCGACCGCATCATCATTATGAACGAAGGTCGTATTCAGCAAATAGGTACCCCTCGGGAGGTGTACCTTGACCCCGCCAATACCTTTGTAGCCCATTTTATAGGGAGTCCGGGGATGAACTTCATTCCTCTCAGCTATCGGGAAGAAAAAAGCCAGTTTGCTTTTGTGGACGGCTCTCCGCTGAGCCATCCCTTGCTTCAGGAAATTTTCCAGAAAAAAGGAACCAAAAAAATCCTTCTTGGCATACGTCCGGAGTTCTTGAGAGTGGGTTCTGAAGGCGATTTCAAGGCCCGAGTGGTCAGTACAGAACCCCTGGGCTACAAAAACCTGCATGCTCTGGAAATCGCCGGTGGAAATATCATAAGAGTGGAAGATCCCCAGAGAAGGAAAGTCTCTGGAGAAATATGGGTTCAGGTAGACTGGGATAAAGTGTGTTTCTTTGACCAGGAAAATGGAATGCGCATAAGGTGAGGAGAAAAAAATGGCTGAAGTAATGCTTAAAGACATTTCAAAAAGTTTTGGGAAAACAAAAGCCCTTCAAGGAGTGAGCCTTACTGTTAAAGACGGTGAATTCCTTATCATGCTGGGTCCAACCGGGGCCGGGAAAACCACTACCCTTAGAATCGTGAGTGGCCTGGAAGAACCTGATCGGGGCGAGGTCTTCATAGGGGGAAAGAAAATGAACGGCATCCCCCCCCGGGACAGAAACTGTGCCTTCGTGTTCCAGAACTACATTCTCTATCCTCACCTGACTGTATATGATAACCTGGCTTTCCCCTTGCGCTCCCGCCTTCACAGGGTGGAAGAGGAAGAAATTAAAAGAAGGATCCAGAAAGTAGCCTCCACCCTGAAAATAGAGCACCTTCTCAAGCGAAAACCAGACAAGCTGAGTGGTGGAGAACAGCAAAGAGTAGCCCTGGGAAGGGCCATGGTAAGAAACCCCCAGGTCTTCCTCATGGACGAACCTCTTTCCAACCTTGATGCCAAACTTCGTGAGGAAATGCGAGTGGAACTCAAAAGTATTCAACAAAACCTGGGAGCAACCTTTTTCTACGTAACTCACGACCATGTGGAGGCCATGACTCTTGCAGACAGGATAGTGGTGCTCAATCAAGGACACGTGATACAGATTGGGACACCCGAAGAAGTGTACCGTAAACCTAAAAATCTCTTCGTAGCCAGATTTGTGGGCAATCCAGAGATCAACCTCCTTACGGGAAAGATATCTGAAAACAAATTGTTCTTGGAAGAAATTGGAACCTACCTCTCTCTCGACAAGCTGCCGGCTCTTACCAAAGCCCAAAATGTACCCGATAGGGTCTTGGCCGGCATACGCCCTGAAGATATCCTGTTAAGAGCCGCTGACTCGCTCTTTGAAGGCGAAGTATATCTCATAGAAGACCTGGGCACCGACAAAATAGTAAGGGTGAAAGTGCAGGAAACAGTACTCAAAAGCAGGGTGGCTGCTGAAGAAAATTACACAGTGGGAGAAAAAGTGGGCATTGCGTTTCAACTCGAAAACCTGGTGTTCTTTGATCCCTTAACTGAGAAAGCGCTGTCAGAGGGGTGATCCTGATTTGCCACAAAGAAAAAACGTAACTATGAAAGATGTAGCTCGAGAAGCAGGAGTTGCCCTGTCAACAGTTTCTCACTTTCTGAACGGTAGCGCACCCTTATCTGAAAAAACCAAACAAAAGATAAAAAAGGCGATTGAAAAGCTGAACTACCGGCCAAACCTTACTGCACGCAACCTTAAAAAGCGGAAAACCAGCACCATCGGTCTTTTTGTCCCCGACATTGCCAATCCTTTTTATGCCGAAGTTTACAAAGGAGTTGCCGAAGCAGCAAGAGAAAAAAAATACAACGTGATTCTCTACGCTACTAATTACCGTAAAGATCGGGAACACGACTTCGTGAAGCTGGTAACTCAGTGGCAGGTAGATGGAGTTATTATAAGCTACAGCCTCATAGACGAAAACCTCTGGTTTAAATTAGAGAAAGCAGATATACCTGTAGTGCTCGTTGACGTTTATCCGGTAAACAACCGCTGGCCTTCGGTTATAGTGGAGAATGAAGCTGGCATTCAGCTTGCCATTCAGCACCTTTTCAGTCTGGGGCACCGTGAAATAGCCTATCTGAGCGAGCCACCTTATGTTATGTCTCTTATCAAACGCCAGAGAGCCTTCATTGAAAACCTCAAGCAATTGAGCTTACCTTTCAAAGAAGAATGGATTCTGGTTGAGAAAAAACAGGTCAACCGGGTGAAAATAGGATATGCACTTGGCAAAAAGCTCCTTGCTGGAAAACACCTTCCCACTGCCGTGATCACCAGTTCCGACCTGGTAGCAATCGGCGCCATGAAGGCTTTTCTGGAAAGTGGACTGAAAATACCCGGAGATATGTCTGTAGTAGGGTTTGACGATATCATTTTCAGTTCCTACGTTCATCCCTCGCTGACCACCGTCCGTCAGCCCAAATACGAAATGAGCAAAAAAGGTACCGAATTTCTGTTACAATATATAGAGAAAGGGGAATTTTCCATACCCAAAGCTCAACTCCACTACATCAAACCAGTTATCGTAGAACGCCTCTCCTCTGGCACACCGAGAAAAAAGAAAGGAGGTGAGGAAGAAGCAAGCAAAGCCGTCAACCAATGCTAAATTTTCACCTCTCGCTTTCGCCTCACTTACTCAATACTCTAAAAACTTAGAAAGGAGGAAGAATAATGCGTAAAGTACAATGGTTGGTTGTGCTGTGCCTGATGCTGGGTCTTCTGGTAGCTGGTTATGCTCAGGCCGAAGAAGAAGTAACTCTAACCGTGACCTGGGCAGGCTGGGCGCCGATGGATACCCTGATCGCCCTTGCTGAAGATTTCACCGCTAAAACCGGAATCAAGGTGGTAGGTGCGCCCATTCCCTGGCCCCAGTACCATGACAAGGTGTTTACCGAGTTCGCTTCAGGAAAAACCAGTTTCGACATCGTGCTTCCTGACTCCCAGTGGGTTGGCGAAGCAGTGGTTGGAGGACACCTGCTTGATATAACTGACTGGTTCAATGAACACGTAAACAAGGATGATTTCTACGAAGTGTTCATAAAATCTTTCTGTGAATATCCCGACGGAAGCGGAAAATACTACGGCGTACCGGCTCTGGGAGACTTCTTCGGCATGGCTTACCGTACTGACCTTTTCAATGACCCCAAGGAGAAAGAAGCTTTCCTGAAAAAATACGGTTATGAACTCAAACCCCCTGAGACCTGGAGCCAGCTCAAAGATATCGCTGAGTTCTTCACTCGTCCCGAACAGAACCTCTATGGTGTTGCCCTGTGGCAGGCCCCCATCCCCAGCGGTGGATTAACTGACGAGTTCCTGGCCTTGTTCTGGTCCCTCGGTGGAAAGCTCTGGGATCCTGAAACCAAAAGGGTGAAAGGCATCCTCAACAACGAAATCGGAAAAGCCGCTGCCCGCTACTGGGTAGACATCTACAAGTACTGCCCACCTGGTTCGGCCAACTACAGTATGGACGAAGCCAACACTGCCATGCAACAGGGTCTGGTAGCCATGATGGGTACTTACCTTGCTTTCTACCCAGGGCTGGTTGACCCCGATCTCTCGCTTTACTGGGACAAAATCGACTTCTTCCCCACTCCCCGAGAAAAAGAGTGGTGGGTACAACTCGGCGGACAGGGCATGAGCATCTCCGCCTACACTCCGCACAAAAAAGAAGCTCTGATGTTCCTGGAGTGGTGGCTCTCTCCAGAAACCCAGTGGAAGTGGGCTGAAGCCGGAATGTTCTCCTGCATGAAGTCTATCGTCGAAGACGACCGCTACCTCGAGTTTGCTCCAGTCAATAAAGTAGCCCGGGCGAGCTACCCCCACCTGCGTGACTACTGGGAAATCCCCGAGTACAACGAAATGGGTACCCTAATGGCCGAAATTCTCAACGCAGCAATACTTGGAAAATACACCCCTGAGGAAGCCATGGACCTGATTGCTGAAAAGCACGAAGAAATTCTGGAGCGCGCAGGATATTACAAAAAGTAAAAAACTACCAGGAGGAGTGTCCTCAGGACACTCCTCCTCACTCCAAAAAGGAGGAACAGAAATGGCAGATATAAAACAATCCTGGGCAAACCGGGTAAGTGACCGGGGAATGCTGTACCTTTTCATCATTCCCACCTTTGTGTTGCTCCTTTTTTTGGTGGTTTTCCCGCTGATCTGGTCGCTTTATTTGAGCTTTTGTGAATACTCGGCCAATACCGCGCAACCCCCTCAATTTGTGGGCATCAGAAACTACAGCTTCATGTTCCAGCAAAAGGATATTTGGGAACGCTTCGCTACCACCGGGAAGTTCGTGGTACTGGCTGTGGTCTGCGAGTTTTTGCTGGGATTCGGCATTGCCATGCTTTTGAACCGCGATTTTTACGGAAAAAGCGTCCTGACCACGCTTTTCATACTACCCATGATGTTTTCTCCAGCAGTTATAGGAAAGTTCTTTCGTTTCATGTTTGACACCAACTGGGGAATTATAAACTACATTCTGGGCAATCTCTTCGGCATCCCCAAAATCGCCTGGACCACAAGTTACAGCCATGCTCTTTACTCCCTGGTGATGACCGACATCTGGATCTGGACACCCTTTATGGTTCTTCTGAGCCTGGCCGGACTTTCCAGCGTGCCTCGCTATCTTTACGAAGCCGCCGACGTGGACAGAGCTTCCGGATGGTTTAAGTTCCGCTACATTACCTTGCCCTTTGTGGCGCCAATTCTCACTCTGGCCCTGCTTTTCAGGACCATGGATGCTTTCCGATTTTTTGATTTAGTCTACGTCTTGACCGAGGGAGGTCCGGGTTACTCAACCCAGCTCATCCCTTACTACATTTATAAACTGGCCTTTTCATACTGGCGTACTGGTGATTCCTGTGCCCTCGCCTACGTTTTATTAATCATCATCATTGCCCTGAGCAACATTTACATTACCTACCTCAACCGGGTAAGAAGGAGATAGGAGCGAGTAAAATGAACGAATTCCAGAGAAGAAAACTAAAAGATCGGGTCATCGTGGTCATCCTGGTAGCCATGCTTCTTGCTTACCTCTTTCCCATTTACTGGATGTTCTCAACAGCCACCAAGACCAAAGTCGAAGCCTTTTCGCTACCCCCCAAGTGGGTATGGAAACCCCGCATAGATAACTTCCGAAACATCTTTATAGTGGGCGCTGGAGGAGCCCTGGGAAGGACCAAGGTGGTTGTGAAACCCAAACCTTCAGCCTTTCTGAAGCAGTTTACAAACAGTATCATCGTAGCTTTTATCAGCACCATTTTAGCCACTTTGCTGGGAACTTTCTCGGGATATGCCTTCTCCAGAATGCACATTCGGGGTAAAGACGACCTCCTGTTTGTGATCCTCAGCAGCCGCATGCTTCCCCCGGTGGTAATTGCCATACCTTTGGCCATGATGTACCGGGCACTGGGGCTTTTTGATACCCGCTTTGGGCTCATCATTATGTATACGGTGTTTAACATGGCCTTCGCGGTGTGGATGATGCGCAGCTTTGTGGACGACATACCCCGGGAATACGAAGAAGCAGCCCTGGTTGATGGTTATTCCCGTTTCCAGGCTTTCTTCAAGTTTATCTTCCCAGAGCTGGGAAGCGGGATGGTCGCCACAGCAATTTTTAGCCTGATCATGAGCTGGAACGAGTTCACTTTTGCCCTGCTTCTCACCGGTGAAAACGCAAGAACTGCGGTACCAGCTATTGCTCTTTCTCTGGGCACTGCCGGGGTCAACTGGGGGCAGATTGCTGCCGGCTCTTTCCTTTTGGTCATCCCGGTAATCGTCTTTACCTTCCTTTTAGGTGGTAACCTGGTCCGCGGATTTACTTTTGGAGCCATAAAGGAGTAGATGCTTATGCGAACTCTGGCAAGGATAAAAAACTTTATGGAAGCGTTCTCCATTTTCTTGATCATCTTTGGAATATTCAGTTTGTGTCAGCCTTTCACTTTTGCACTCTACCACTATGGATTTGCCCCTCTGGGCATCGGCACCGGCCTGTACATCCTTTTCTCACACCTGCCTTCTCTTGAAGACCTGGAAAGCGCTCAGGAGGAATAAGACCATGTCCTCAGTGAGGGTTGAAAACCTGCAAAAACGTTTTGGAAAAGTTGAAGCTGTAAAGGACATTTCTTTCGAAGTTAAAGAGGGAGAATTCACTGTTCTGCTCGGCCCTTCGGGTTGCGGGAAAACCACCACCCTGCGCTGTATTGCCGGGCTGGAGCGTCCTGATGGGGGCAGGATTTTCTTTGATCAGGATGAGGTAACCGATCTGAGCCCAGCCGCACGCAACATCGCTTTCGTGTTTCAGCTCTACGCGCTGTATCCCCACCTCAACGTCTACGATAACGTGGCTTTCCCCCTGCGAGCAGAGAGAAGACCAGTCGCGGAAATAAAGCAAAGAGTAGAAGAGGTGCTGAAACTGCTTCAGATAGAAGAGCTCAAGCACCTCAAGCCCCGCCAGCTAACCGGAGGGCAAAAGCAGAGAGTGGCTCTGGCCCGGGCCATCGTGCGCCGTCCCAGAGTGTTCCTGCTTGACGAACCCCTTTCTAACATTGACGCCAAACTCAGGGAAACCACCCGTGCTGAACTCAAAAAACTCCAGAAGTCCGTGAAAGCCACCACCATCTACGTGACTCACGACCAGGTAGAGGCCATGACCATGGCCGATAAAATCATCGTCATGAATTTCGGGAACATCCAGCAAATTGGCTCCCCGGAAGAGGTGTACCACTACCCCACCAACACGTTCGTTGCTCGGTTTGTGGGAAGCCCCGGAATGAATTTTATACCCGGGGAACTAACCGAGGAAAAGGGTGCTCTGGGTGTGAAGATAAAAAGCGGGCAGTTCGTTCGCCTCAAAGATGAACAAAAAGAAAAACTTAAAGATGCTCCCCGGGAAGTGATCCTGGGAGTGAGGCCCGACGAAATCCTGGTTGGGGAAAAGGGAGATATAGAAGCCGAAGTGTACGTCCTTGAACCTATGGGTGCTCAGAACATCCTCACTTTTCGCATCGACGACACTTTACTCAAAGCATCTCTTCCTGGAGATTTCTTTGAAGAGGTGGGCAAAAAAGTCTTCCTCTCTTTCAAAGACGTGCGGGTCTTCGACGCCAGGACTGAAAAAATGATAGCTTGAAGGTGACCAAAATGGCAAAGCTTACCATTCGCAACCTGACCAAACGCTTTGGAAAAATCACCGCGGTTTCCAATCTTTCCCTGCAAGCAAAAAGTGGCGCCATAACTGTCTTGCTTGGACCAAGCGGTGCCGGGAAAACCACCACCCTGCGCTGTGTTGCCGGGCTGGAGCGTCCTGATGGGGGAGAAATCATCATTGGAGAAACTCCGGTAAACGACCTGCCACCTCAAAAAAGAGATGTGGCCCTGGTCTTTCAGAACTTCTCACTTTACCCTCGCTACACGGTATTTGAAAACATAGCCAGTCCCTTACGCATCCGCAATTTCAGCAATGCAGAGATAGAACAAAAGGTGAAAGAAGTAGCCCAGATGCTGCGCATCGACCACCTGCTCGAGCGAAAGCCCACCCACATAAGCGGAGGAGAAATGCAGCGCGTAGCCATTGCCCGAGCCCTGGTCCGCAACCCCCGGCTCTTCCTGCTCGACGAACCCCTTACCAACCTGGACGCCAAAATAAGAGAAAGCATGCGGACTGAGCTCAAAAGACTGCAGGCGGAAACAGAAGCTACTTTTTTCTATGCCACGCCCGACCAGTCTGAAGCCCTCTCCATAGGCGACGAAATTGCGGTTATCCAGCACGGACACCTTCTCCAGGTGGGAACTCCCGCGGAAATATACCAGCGTCCGGAAAATGTTTTTGTGGCTGATTTCGTGGGCAGCCCTCCCATGAACTTCCTGCCAGCAGAAATCAAAGGAGAGAACACTCTGGAAGTCGGACCAGGCATTTTCTCCTTAAACCTGGATCAGGAAAACGCCTCTTCTCTGAAGAAAGCTACCTCAAACAAAGTTATCCTGGGCATCCGACCGGAGCACATTGAGCTCTCTCCAAACGAGGGAGAGGGAGGCTATCCAGCATCTCTTGAAGTGGTCGAGCCTCTGGGCACCTACCAGGTCTATACCCTGCGCATTGATCGCTGCACCATCAGGATGCGCTCAGCAGAGAAGCTACCTTATCAACCAGGCGCTAAACTTTATTTCCGGTTTGACGTCCGAAAAATCCATCTTTTCGAACCTCAGACCGAAAAAAGGATCAACTAAACTTTCCCGGAGGTGAAAAATATGGGATACGGAGTTAACCTGTTTCTCTGGACAGCAGCCTACACCGACCAGGAGGTACACCTCATATCCAGGGTCAAAGAACTGGGCTTCTCGGTTGCGGAAATACCTTTTGACCTTCTCGACCAGATAAGCGTTGAAAAAACTGGAAACGCTCTGAAAGAAAACGGCCTTAAGGTGAGCGCCTGTGCTGTGGTTGGAGAAAGAAGGGATTTAATCAGCGACAGCGCAGAAATCCGCCGGGAAGCCATGGATTACTTTACCCGCTGCATCAAGCTCCTCTCTGCCCTGGGTGGAGAAATTCTCTGCGGACCCAGCTACTCGGCAGTGGGAAAGCTCACCGGCACTTCCCGAACCCCTGAGGAGTGGAAAAGAGCAGTTACCGCCCTGCGGGAGCTGGGAAAAATCGCCGGGGATTACGGAGTGAAAATCGCCCTGGAGCCTCTCAACCGCTTTGAAACCTATTTTTTGAACACCGCCGAAGATGCGCTGAAGCTGGTCCAGGAAGTGGGAAGCCCTCAGGTGGGCATCCACCTGGACACCTTTCACATGAACATCGAAGAAAAGTCGCTCTATCAGGCCATAAAGACCGCTGGAAACTACCTCTTCCACGTCCACACCTGTGAAAACGACCGGGGAACTCCCGGTGAGGGCCACGTGGAGTGGGACCAAGTTTTCAAAGCCCTGAAAGAAATAAATTATCAGGGTGACCTGGTGATTGAATCCTTCGTTCCGGGCGTCAAAGAAATCGCCCGTGCTGCCTCTATCTGGCGGCCTCTTGCTCCCAGCGCCGACCACATTGCTAAAGAGGGTCTCGCCTTCCTGAAGAAAAACTGGGAAAGCTAAAAAGCACCTGACCCCCAAGCCCCAGCTAATCGGGCTTTCCCGGGGACTGTCCTCCCGGAGGCAGCCCCGGGATAAAATTTCTGTTCCCGGCAAAGTTTTTTATCTCTTTGAGTCCGGAAAGCTTTTCTGTGCTCTTCCTGCAAAATCTGGAGTATAATGGGGGAGGACAGGAGGTGCGCTGGTGAAAAAAATTACCCCCCAGGAGCTGGCCCGAAAAGTTGAAGAGCTTCCGGCGCTTCCAGCGGTGGTACATAAGGTCATGGAACTTGTGGAAGACCCCCGCGCATCAGCGCAGGACCTAGAAGCAGTGCTTAAAAAAGATCAGAGCCTGACCGCCCAGGTTCTGCGACTTGCCAACTCCGCCTTCTACGGAATTCCCCGCCGCATCACCACCGTGAGCGAAGCCACCGTCTTTTTGGGCTTTAAAACCGTAAAAAGCGTGGTGCTCACCGCCTCATTAAGCGGCATGATGCAGAGAAAGCTCAGCGGCTATGTTCTGGAGCGGGGAGAACTCTGGAAGCATTCTCTTTCCGTGGCTTTTTCTGCTCAAATGCTGGCTAAAAAGACCAAATTCCCCCACCCGGAGGTAGCCTACACCGCGGGCTTGCTGCACGATATTGGCAAGCTCATCCTGGATGCCTATCTCAAAGCAAGCTACCGGGAAGTTCTGGAGCGAGTGGACAGAACAGGCTCCACCTTTCTGGAGGCAGAAGAGGAGATTCTGGGGTTCAATCACGCCGCAGTGGGTGCTCAGCTAACCGAGCACTGGGGCTTCCCCTCTTCGCTGGTTGAAGCCATCGGCTTTCACCACCAGCCAGATCTGGCTACCAAAGATCCGTCCTTATGTGCCATCACCCACCTTGCCGACTGGATGAGCGTGACCCTGGGTGTGGGCATGGGAGTGGACGGCTTCCTCTACCGGGTGTCTCCAGAAGCTCTCGCGGTGCTTTCCCTTGAGAAAATTTCCTTAGAGGAGCTTATCCTGGAGCTTTCCCAAATCCTATCCGACCCTGATGTTTTTTCCCTGTAGCAAAAACCTGGGGGAATTTCTCCCAAAAAGAAAAATCTTTCTGAAACTTTCCTTTTTACTTTGCGTAGTATATAATGAGCGTTGTCGGGGAAGGAAGCGTCGGCTTCGAACTCCCTGAGGTCGAGAGGGAGAAAGTGAGGGAAAACGTAGCACCCTTGCCCTTCGAAGAGAGGAGCTTCCGGAAGCGGGCGAAACCAGGAAAAGCCCCTTCTAAAACCCGACTAAACCAGAAAAATTCTAAAAATAGAAGGAGGTAGAAAACAAGATGAAGAAAAGCTTATGGCTGCTTTTAGTAGTCGCTGCCCTGATTGCTGTCTTTGCCGTGGCTGGCTGTATGCAGGGAACCACTCCTGAAGAGCCAACCGAACCCGAAGAGCCAACCGAACCCACTCCAACTGATTACTGCCCGACTTCAACCACTACTACCTTGCAGAAGATTTACGCCGATCCAACTGTGAAAACTGATCAATTCAAGATTTATATCACTTTTGATCAGCCTATCTGGGTTCAGGACCTTGCCTGCTTCCAAAACACAGACAGCTGGACTGTGAACGTAAAAAGATACGTCCCCTACAGAAGATGGGATACTAGTTACAGTGCTTGGGTTGACAAAGTTTACAACGCAGCAACTTCAACCGAATACCTGGAGGCAGAAATTACCAAGGTCGAACTCCAGAGCAACAACAAAACCGTGGTCCTGACCGGATACGTGCTG
>CAZMZG010000007.1:0-47001 GCA_964570785.1 uncultured Atribacterota bacterium
TACAACAGAAGAAGTATTACAGAGCCTTATTTACTTTTCAAGGTACGAAATGGCAATAGGTATTGTAATGAGTTATCGACTTTTTTGCAAGGGGTTTAACCAGAAACTTTTTAAAATTTAAGCTTTTCAGGAAAGAATGTTGATGAGTTCTTTGGCCACTTCTTCCGGCCCTTTCCTTTCCCAACCAGGTATACCCAGACGGGTACGTATCTGGCCCACAAAAACACCTTTTCTAAAGAAAGCCTCAAAATATTTTCGAGCCAGTTTGTCGTGGAGTTCTCTGTATTGAGGCGGACCAAAAATGTTGGCAAAATAGGAGTGCACGATTCCAGTAGAAGTGGTGGTTCCCTTACTCATCACAGCTCCTTCAGAAAAAACTTTCAACGCTTCTTCGGCACTGCCAAAGCGTTCGATAATGGGGTGTTCCTCATCCACTTCCTCATAGTTATTGGCATAAAGAACAAAATCCAGCTCCCAGCCCTTGATAAGATTAGAAAAAGTGGTCACCGGAATGACTACTCGCGCATTAACTCGGGAAGGACTCATAATTATTGCCCGATCCACCTGCCCAAACGCATAACCCGGCTGCAAATCGTCAAGGCGCAAAAAGGCCCCAATTTCCGTACCGTAACCCCTGATCTTACCTTCTGCATTTATTTCGAGAGAACCCATGTCATCAGCGATAATAGCCATATCGCTTAAATTATCCTGGGCAAGAATGCGAAATGCCTCCAGGGTCTCAGACTTTCCAGCAGCAGTATCTCCAATCATTAAAATAGTGGCTTTCTTACCGCTTTTAAGAAGAATCCTCACCATTGCACCATGGAAAGGAAGTCTGCCCATTTTCATAACCTTTACGTTATGAAGGGTGAGCACCATTTTTTTGAGATAACCAAAATATCCAAACATGTCCCGATTAGGGCAAGCAGCGATCAGAAGATCATTCTTCTGATCATCGTAAAAAACGGTTGGAAAATCTGCAAGCTGATCCAGGAAATCCCCAGGAACACCAAAGAGATAAACTGCATCCGGCTTACGCTTCAGGTCGTCATCAGTGGCAATCTCGAAAAGATTACATAGAGAAAAGCCCAGCTCGTAAAACTTTTCGTGAAAATAAATCAGCACCAGAAGGGGGCCCACTTTAGCAGGATAGCAAAGCCACTCTTCAGGTATTACCTCAACCACTTCCAGGGGATTTCTGTTGATCTTCCTGAACTGTCCAGTGCGTTTGTTCATAGGTGGATCCAGAATCAAAGGCGGATAAAGAAGAATCTGTCTTATGATCGGTATGGAAGAAAGTTTCTTTCGATAATCACCTTCCGGCAAGGGCACATCTTTGGGTACCGCTATAGCGGCAACGTTAGTACCTGCGCGGACCTGGCGGTATATCCAGGGATGCTCCCCGGTTATGTTTTCCTGAATATCCCGATACACACTGCGCACCAAGTGAGTCAGGGTTTCCACTGTATTGTTAAAGGTGCGATAAGGTCTGTGGTCGAGTGCTGGGGTGCCTCCCGGAGAGGTGCAAATCAGGTAGCGCTCAAAATCTCGCCAGAAGTTGTAAAGGTATTCAATGAAATCGTTGAAGAGCAGGCGATGTTTCAAAAAAGATTCGCTACCCTCTACCAGATTGGGAATGAGGTCCAGTGGCATTTTTACCAGAAAGTGCAGGACCTGCAACAAACGATCAAGGTCTGCCTCTTCCGGTTCTTCTTTGCCGAAAATTTTTAAAAGAGGTGACTTCCGCTCTACCAGGCTTTCTACACCCTTCTTAAGGATAACCCTGAAGAGCTTACTGGAAAGTAGCTCCTCAGGGTTATCGCATATCCTATCTTGAACCCTTAAAACAACCTTTCTCCCAATCAATTTAAACCGTTCGTGATCCTTGACCATACTCAAACGTCCTCTCCCGAATCTTTCGGTTTTAGCTATTATACAGTAACCCGCAACCACCCTCCATCAACGTAGTAGTTGGAACCCACACAGTAACTTGCCTTTGGTGAACACAAAAACACCATAAAATGGGCCAATTCTTCTGGTGTGGCGAACCTACCGATGGGAGCATTTTCTTTGGCAATGCTTTCCAGGTATTCCTCGGGTGTCATACCCTTCTCCTTACCCACGATATTTGCCGTCTTGTACCAGTCGGGAGTAAGAATCAAACCAGGGCTTACACAATTAACCCTTATCTTATAAGCGATAAATTCATTGGCAAGGCACTTGGAAAGCATAACCAAAGCAGCTTTGGTCACGTTGTAAATGGGTTCATAATCAAGAGGTTGCCGGGCACATATAGAAGCATTGTTGATAATCACCCCGCCACCCCGTTTTTGCATAAGAGGTGCCAGCAAGCGGGAAAGGCGAACTGCAGCCATAACGTGCAGGTCCCAGTAATACTGCCATCTTGAATCGGGAGCATCGATGATTTTTTCAGCACTGCCGGTTCCAGCATTGTTAATAAGAACATCCACACCTTCAGGATAGGCGTTTTTAATCGCTTCCACAAATTTTTCTATATCCTCGAGCTTACTAACATCACAGGCAAAGCCCAGTGCTTTAACCCCAAACTCTTCAGAGATTTTCCGGGCAGTGTTCTCGACTTCCTCTCTGTTTCGGGCGCACAGGGCAAGGTGAACTCCTTCCCCAGCTAACCCTCTGGCCACTGCTTCCCCAATCCCCTTGCTACCTCCAGTGATTACAGCAATTTTATCTTTCAATTCAAGATCCACAAAAACCACACCTCCTTATACACAAAAAGGGGTAACTCCTGAGCCTCCCCTTCTGATTTTCTAAGCACTCCTGATTTGATCATTTAAGCACGCAAATTACTTCCGGAATTTCCACAAGTGACACCAGTACTTCGGAAATATAAAACTCAAGTTCACTCCCGGTTGGTCCAATAAATCCTATGTGCATATCCTGAGCCAGGACAATCCGGCCAACTCTTCCGCCCCAACCCAAAAGTATTCCTCCTTCCTCAAGTATCGGCGCTTTCAAAACACCAGCCTCGCAAAAAAAGCGCATACGTTCAATTTCCAGCTGGTTGCCGCTTGAGTATTTGCGGAAAAGAAGGTTGAAACGCTCTGGAGCAAGAACCAACAAGCAGGAGCCAGACATCTCGCTCAAGGAGAGCCAGTGGTTGACCTTTTGTCAGTTTCAGTATTTTCCTGGTTGCCCTCTATTGCCGTCTCTTCCATCATTTCCTCCACTTCTTTTCTGCCCCTTTCCAGAAACTGGGCTTCATCGGCTGCCAGTATTTCCAGCAAGCGGCTGAATTCACCGATATGAACTCTTTCCTCATTAGCAATGTCTTCAAGCACCTTTTTAGCTAGGGGGTGATCACAAGCAGCAGCGTGCGCAAGATAAAGATGTACCGCTTCATGCTCGGCGGCAATGTTGAGACGTATTGCTCGGATTAATTCCTCTCTACTCATCTTCCTTCCTGGAACCATACCCGAAAAGGGATTCACAAACTCTGGCATTCCATCTTCCTCCTTTTAGACGATACTGTAATCCCCTCCCACCCCTAAAGGGACGGTCTCTCTCCAGAGACTTGAACTCGGGCCAGTCCAACCCTACAACCTGACCAGGGGGCGGGCCAAGGCCTTTTCTCACCATGATTTTATTGTACTACAAACATCGGTCCCTTGCATCGTTTCCAATATCTAATCCGGGATACTACCTTCTACTTTACCTATAAAAGCGCAGGAAATTGTAAGCTATTTGCCTTTACGCCAAAAACGCGGACTTGAAAAAAACACTAAAACCACTTCTAATCAGAGGAAATACTCCTCTCGATGCTGATCTAATATCTTCTACCACATAAAAGGCAGAGGGCGTACACCTTCGAATTATCCCCACCACCTTTGAAAAATTTTTGCGATTGATAATGGTGTACACAATCTTAACCGGACCTCGAGAACCCCAACCATCCAAAATGGTTACCCCAAATCCCGAATGCTTCAAACTCTCTATGAGAGCACCTGCATCACCCGAAACTATGATTCACAGCATACACAGGCCGACTGCCAGTTTTTCCTTAAGTAACATGCCCAAATAAGTACCAGTTGCAAACCCACCAGCATAGGCAAAGTAAGCCAGTACGTTATCCAAGTTACGCATAATCTGGGTTATGGCGACAACCCAGATGAGTACCTCACAAAAACCCAGAACAGGAGCCAGCCTGCGCATCCCTCTTGCTACCAGAATCACTCTCAAAGCCCAATGCTCACATCGGTTATTCTGGCCCCAAAAATCAAAAGCGAGGTCAGAATCGCCCCCGTCAAATCACCGGCAAACATAGAAAACCTCTGCTGAAGACTATCTTAGTATACAAGAAAGCAGGATATGCTACATACTCCTTTTAACAGCTTGAGAAGATGTTATTCTTCCAGGTTTTTTCCTTCCCAGAAAGCACGGAGAATTCTTTCACATAAAGCGTAATCAAGAGAGCTATCCAAAAAAACAACGCTGGCCAAACAACGAAATAGATCAATCCCGAACCCCTTACGATTATCTCAAGAAATTTCAATTTTAAAAGATATAATGTATTATGGTTTATTAGCAAAAAAGGCTTATAAGAAAGGAGGGCAGATAGTGAAGAGGATTTTTTGGGGAACAATTGCTGCTGCCTTTACGATCCTTGTTTTCGCACAATTTGCCGCTGCTTATCAGATAGCCATCCTGGGAAATTTGGACAAACCACCTGGAGAATTACCCCAGGACAGCGTGCTCCTGGTGGATACAGGTAATCACTCCTTGAGTGAGGAAGCTTGGCTACAAATGCTCTCTACCCAAGACACAAAATCCGTCGTTCTTCCCTCTTCAAAAGATTGGGAAACCAAAAGCCAAATTATAAAGGAGCTTGCCAAAAACTCGAGCATTGTAGTCACCAACCCCCCGAAAAATTTAAAGCAGGACTTCCCCTTGCCCTGGTACGTGTTTACCTACAATTACCACAAGGCAATCCTACTTAACTTCTGGGAGGAAGGCTCCGAACCTGACCTTAAAGAGATCGACGATTTCCTTAAAAGAGAAAATCCGGATCAAATCATAATCATAAGTGGGAAGAAGTTTTCCGAAAATTTGCTAAAAGGGCTTTCCGACTGGGAAAAGCAAATTTCCATGATCCTCAGAGAAGAAATTTCCCGACCTTTGCTTAAAACTTTAGAGGTGAAGGAAAAACCGGTCTTTCTCTTTTTCTACTCCTCTCGCTGTCCAGTATGTCGCAAAATCAAAAATGAAATAACCCCCCCAATCTTCGCCAAGTATCAGGATCAGATAAAAGTGGTGTATTTCGATTACGTTATAGAAAGTAACTACCGCAAACTGGTTGAACTTGAAGAATACTGGCAGGTGGAAGAAAAAACCTCGGTGGAAATATTTTCGGACGCTGGTTATCTGGCTTCCGAAAACCCGGACACTTATCCACAAGAACTGGAAGAGTTTATCAAAAAAACCCTGGAGGGAAGCGTCCCTCCAGGGACAGAACAAACCACTCGCAAAAGTAAACTGGAAGAATATCTTTTTTCACGCTTGAAGGAAGCTACTTTCTGGGTTATCGCTGGAGCTGGCCTGCTCGATGGCTTAAACCCCTGTGCCTTTGCTACCATAGTCTTCATGGTAAATCTTCTCTTTTTGCTGGGACATGAGCGTAAGAGAATATTTGAAGTCGGCATCACCTACAGTATCGCCGTGTATGTAACTTACTTCCTGCTTGGCTTTTTCTTCTTTGAGATCTGGCAACATCTTGGAAAATACCACATCATCTCCCAGATTGCCTACGGAATTATGGCTGCTCTATTGTTCCTCTTTGCATTTCTAAGTATCAAGGATGCCATCCAGTACAAAAAAGAACGCAGAGAAACCGGCTTCGTTCTTGGTCTTCCTAAAAGCTGGCGTGTAAAGATCAACCAGTATTTGAAACAGAGTTTTGCCGAACGGCGCTTAATCATAGCAGCTCTTTTGAGTGGAGTAGTTGTCTCCTTTCTGGAAGCGGGCTGTACCGGACAAATCTACTTTCCCATCATCATGTTGATCCATTCAGAAACCGCCTATCGAATCCGGGCCGTTTTTTATCTTTTGCTTTATAACGCTTTCTTCATTATTCCTCTTTTTGCCGTTTTTTTGAGTGTTTATTTCGGCAGTCGTTCCAAGAAAATAGTTGAGTTCGGGCGGAAAAACATCCTTTTTTCGAAAATTGCCCTTGCCGCTTTATTTATAATACTTGGCATCCTACTTCTTGAAGGAGCCATATACTGATAAGGAGGGATGCAAAGTGAAATCTGGTTTTCTAATACTAACAATTTCTGTGGTCACTTTGCTCTTCTTCGCAGCAATAGCCCCTGCTCAGGAAGGGCCCATGCCGGTTACCGTCCTCAAAGTTCCCCGTCCCCATATAGTTGTTGCCAAGGTGTGCTGTGATGGCAAAACGCAAAAAGTAAGAATCAAGCTTGCCGGAGTTAAGCCTCCCCTGGGTGACTTCAGCGTATTCGAACAGGGTAAGAGCTTCTTACGGGAGCTTTTGCAGGATCAGGAAGTTTACTTCGATTTTGCCACCGGACACACCCAACAGGAAGAGATCTGGGTAGGCTTTCTTTATATCAAGTGCTCGTGTCCAGAGGGGGAAGAATGGATTCTGGTAAACGGTGAGCTCATCAAAGAAGGCCTCGCTGAGGTGGATACTGAAACGGCTGGAGAAAACCAGCTATCTTATTTACTTTTCCTCGAAGAAGAAGCCCGAAACAACCAGAAAGGACTTTGGAAAGCCCAAGAATCCAGATCTCGCAAAAGAGAAGCCGAAGAATGCCCCACCTGTGTCCGTTAAAAGAGTTGAAAAAGCCGAACTGGAGCACTAATTGCGTCAAAAAGATTCACTCTCATTCTGTTTCAGGATTTCTAATCTTTTGATTCCAATGCTACAATATAGTTACCAGTAATGAATTCGTTTCCCCAAAACAATGGCGAGCGACAATCAAAGAGAAATCTGGATATTTTTGCATACCAGCGAGGAAACTTTCAAAAAGCTGGTCGAATCCACCAGAAATGATGGGACCACCCCGCTAAGAGATCCCCTCACTGGTCTTTTCTCACGCTTATATTTTAAAGTCGAACTGGAAAGACTGGACACAGAAAGGCAGTTGCCCCTCTCAATTGTAATGGCTGACCTGAATTACCTGAAACTGATAAACGATGCCTTTGGACACCGGGAGGGAGACCGCTTCCTGGTCAAGGTAGCAGAGGAACTGCGTAAAATATGCCGTAAAGAAGACATCATTGCTAGAATAGGTGGAGATGAATTTGCCGTTCTGCTTCCCAAAACCAGCCGAGAGCAGGCAGAAGCGCTCATGGAAAGATTTACTGCCCACCGTTTCCCCGGAAATACCAGATGCCCTATTCCGATATCTCTTGCCTGGGGTATAGCCACCAAAAACCATCCTCAGGAAGACATCGAAAAAATACTGGATCAGGCTGAGCAAGAAATGTACCACCACAAAACTCTGGAAAAAAGAAAGCTCGAAAAAGAGATTCTGGAGCTTTTGAGAAAGTGCCTCGAAGAAAAAATATACCCCATCGAACCTCGCCTGTCGATCTTCCAAAAAATAAGTTTGGGATTGAGTTTAGCAACCGCACTGGGACTCTCCCCAGAAAGCAAAGAGTTGCTCGCCAAGCTCCTGGTTTTCCATGATCTTGGGAAATTAAGTGTTTCCCCAGAAATCCTGCAAAAACCCGCTTCTGAGCTCGATCCTAACGAGTGGCAAACAATTCGAGAGCACCCGGAAAGAGGATATCGCATCGCTTCCCAACTTTTAGAGCTTACATCCATAAGTGAAGCCATTCTCTCTTTTAGAGAATGCTGGAATGGCGAGGGCTATCCTCAGGGTCTCAAAAGAGAGGGAATCCCCCTATTTTCTCGAATGGGTTCGGTGATAAGCGCATACGAGGCGATGGTAATGGGCAGGCCCTATCGTTTACCGCTAACTTCCAGGCAAGCATTGGAAGAACTTCAAAAACAATCGGGAATTCTCTTTGATCCTCAAATCGTTTCCAAATTTGCTGAAATATTCCAGTGTGAAAACTCAAACAACTACTTTATTTTGTGATAACTCTATAAAGCCCTAACCCTTTCATAGGTTATTATAATATTAACGTTAATCAAAAAAGGAGGGGATGGGCTTTATGCAAGTTTTGAGGTTAGTGCTGGCGCTTCTTTTAACCCTGTGTCTTACGGGTCTTTCTATTTTCGCTTCTGGATGCCTTTTTACAGCTCTGGATTCTCAAAACTCAGAAAATCCACTTCAGACAAACGAAGAGCAATCTTCCATAGACACTCTCTCTTGCCTTGAAGATTGCCTCAGCTTCTGTGCCCAGTGGTGCGAAGGTTGCACGGTCTGTAGTTGCGAGGAAGGAAGCGTTGTTCTTGACGGAACAACCTGTCTCAGCCAGTGTTCCGCCTTTTGTGAAGACTGGTATAGCGTTTGTCAGGAATGTGAAGAGGAAACCTGCTCAACCTGCCAGGAACCATCAGAAAGCGAGGCGGGTTGCCCTACTGGGAACTGCCCCTTATCAACAGGAAAACATAATTATTGAACGAAAAGGCCTTGCAGAGGCTTTAATCGTTAGGGAGGAAAAAATGAAAAACAAAGTTCTCTGGCTTTCTTTCTTGGCGCTTGTGGCTATAACGGTAACTTCCTTTTATCTAATCTATACCGCTTTGCGCCTGCTGCAAGCAATGCAAGAAAAAGCGTTCTTTGGTGCTCCGTAGAGTTAAATAATCCAAAAACTCTCTGTTGACATCCCGCTAAATTCACTATATATTTGGTGCAAAACAATAAAATAAAAAGTTTCTCAACCTTCGGGGCAGGGTGAGGAGGAAACCCTCCAATTCCCGACCGGTGGTGATGCCCCTTCAAGGCAAGGGGACGAGCCCATCAGCCTCAGCGGTTGAACCGGTGAGAATCCGGTGCCGACGGTATAGTCCGAATGAGCGAAGGTTAATATTTATTTAAGGCCCCAGCAAAGGTTGGGGCCTTTTTTTATACTTATACCCTTAAAAAGGAGGCTTCAGAAATGGAGCAAGGAAGCTGGATAGTCAAAAGGGGTCTTGCGGAAATGCTCAAAAATGGTGTTATCATGGACGTAACCACTCCCGAACAAGCCCGTATCGCAGAAGATGCAGGGGCAGTAGCTGTGATGGCTCTTGAAAGAGTACCTGCAGATATCCGTCGCGAAGGTGGAATAGCTCGTATGGCTTCAATCGAAAGAATCGTTTCCATCATGGAAGCCGTATCCATCCCGGTTATGGCGAAGGTGCGCATCGGGCACATTGCCGAAGCACGAGTACTCGAGGCATTGGGGGTAGACTTCATTGACGAAAGCGAAGTTCTTACCCCCGCCGACGAAGAATGCCACATTGACAAAAACGCTTTTACTGTACCTTTCGTTTGCGGTGCTCGAGATCTTGGAGAAGCCCTACGAAGAATCCAGGAAGGTGCAGCAATGATTCGAACAAAAGGAGAAGCCGGAACGGGAAACGTTGTCGAAGCTGTGCGACACATGAGAAGGATGATGCGAGAAATTAACTTTATATGTACCTTACCTCTCGAAGAGCTTCCTCGAGTAGCTAAGGAAATGGGTGTATCTGTTGCCCTTCTTGAGGAAGTCCGCAGGAAAAAACGCCTTCCCGTAGTAAATTTTGCTGCTGGCGGAATTGCAACCCCCCAAGACGCTGCTCTAATGAGAATGCTTGGGGCTGATGGTATTTTCGTTGGTTCCGGCATCTTTAAGTCTGAAAACCCAGCAGCCTTTGCTCGAAGCATTGTAAAGGCTTGCACTTTTTTCGACGATTCTGAAGCACTTCTTGAAGCATGTAAAGGAATCAAAGGTGCTATGAAGGGCCTCAGCGTGGAAGAACTTGAAGCATCTCTACAGGAACGGGGGTGGTAAACAATGAAAATCGGCATTCTCGGTTTTCAGGGAGGAATTGAAGAACATGAAAGAATGCTAAGGCGACTTAAAGTGGAGTTGTGCCGAATACGCTATGTCCGGCAGCTGAATGAAATAGACGCTTTAGTTCTCCCCGGAGGAGAAAGCACCACAATGGGCATTTTCCTTCATAACTCCGGCCTTTTAAAGCCCCTAAAAGACGCTATCAAAGGAGGCATGCCTGTGTTAGCTACCTGTGCAGGCCTGATATTGCTCGCCCAGGAAATCGAGGGATCAAGCTTTGCTTCACTAAAAGTGCTTCCGATTAGAATACGAAGAAACGCTTATGGAAGACAAAAGGAAAGCTTCACCACTCAGATTAATCTTTCTTTCGATTCTGCAAAGCCTTTCCCGGGCGTCTTTATCCGAGCTCCTAAAATAGAAAAAATGCTCGAAGATAAAGTGGAAGTTCTTTCCTTTCTTGGGGAACAACCAGTAATGATCCAGTATGGTAAGATAATTGGTTGTACCTTTCATCCCGAACTCACCACCGACACCAGAGTACACGAATATTTTTTGAAAACAGCGCTATCGGGGAATTAAGGGTCTTCTTTCAGGATTGGCGAGAAAGCAGACTTTTAGAGAGACTACTACCAGGCGAATTGCTCATTGGCAACTAAAGAAACTTATAGAAACTGCCTCAGCAAGCTTTGCGCTTTTTAGAGGAAAGCGAAGAAAACAAAGAAGCATTTTTCGCCACTCAATAACTCTGGCGCGCCTGGAGGGACTCGAACCCCCAACCTACGGATTAGAAGTCCGTTGCTCTATCCTGTTGAGCTACAGGCGCACCAACAAGTCTCAATGACGCTTTCACCTTCCTGAAATATATTACTATTCATTCGAAAAGTCAACGGGTGCCAGGTCCTCGAACAACTAAAAAACAGAAGAAACCGCACCAAATTTTTCAAATAGCATACCCGGTCTCTTCAAGGACTGCTTTCAGCTTTTCCCGCAGCTTTTCCACCTCAAGAGAAGAAAGAGGCCGCAGGGGAAAGCGCATCAAACCATCACCGAAACCGCGTATTGCCAGAGCAGCCTTCAAAGTAGCCAAACTGGCTCCCTCTCCCAGTGCCTTAGATATGGCAATTAGCTTGCGTTGTAAAATCTGGGCTTTTGTATACTCTCGCTTTTGAAAAGCCTGCCAGACATCCAGGAAGGGCTCTGGAAAAACTCCTCCCGGCCCGGTTACCGAACCATGTGCGCCAAAAATTAACACCGAAAGAAAAAGCCGATCACAGCCTACTATAACCCTAAACTCACCAGGAGATGATAAGATATACTCGGATATAGTATTGAAGCTACCACTTGAGTCCTTAATGCCAACTATGTTTGGAAATTCCTGTCCCAGGCGAGAAACAGTGGAAGCGGAAAGGTTGTTCCCGGTAAGGGAGGGAATGTTATAAAGGTAAAGCGGGAAGTCTTCGAATTTTCGAGCTAAAGCAGAATAATAATCATAAAGTTCTTCTTGACTGTAGGAATAGTAAAAAGGGGTTACCACACCTGCTCCGTCAACATCCAGGGAACGAGCGTGCTCGATGAGCTCGCAAGTATCCTCAAAATTGACCGTACCACAGTGAGCAACAATGGTCATTTTCCCCTCGTTGGCAGCAACTATGGTTTCAAGAACCTTTTTCCGCTCTTCAAGAGATAAAACCTGTGCCTCAGCGGTAGTGCCACAGGCAAAAACTCCGTGTACACCTTTTTCAATTAAAAACTTCATATAGTCTCGCAAAGCACCATGATCAACCCGACCCTGGGCATCAAAGGGGGTCAGGTGAGCAACAACAACTCCTTCCAGTAACCTCATACTGCTCTCTCCTTTCTTCTCCAGCGCATAAATAATAACAACTCACGACATCAGTTTAACCCAACAAACCCCAATGATGTAAACAGTCAAGGCCAAAATAAAGAGCCACTTAGATTCGGTAATCAAAATTGCTGGTAAAAAATTGACAAAATTAAACTCTTCCCTTAGAATCATTTCAGTTTTTAAAGCACAAACTGAAGGCTTCTTCAGGGCAGGGTGAGGGCAAAAGTCCGATTCCCGACCGGCGGTAAGAGGTGTAAAGCCTCAAGCCCGCGAGCCCCAAAAGGGGTGGATCCGGTGTGAATCCGGGGCCGACGGTAAAGTCCGGATGGGAGAAGAAGCAAAGCCCCCAAGCCCTGGAATCTTCCAGGGCTTTTTGCCTCCTGAAGAAGCAAAAAGGGAGGTAAAAACCTTGAAAAAACTGGTTTACGGCGCCGCCCTGAGTGGGCTATCCCTGGTGATCAGTCTCCTGATTCATTTCCCCATTATCCCTCAGGCACCTTTTTTGCTTTATGACCCTGGTGATGTGCCTGTGCTGATTGCCGGCTTCAAATTTGGAGCACCACTGGGAATAATGGCTACCGCTATAGTGGCCATTCTCTTTGCACTCATAACTGGTGAAGGAGGACCTTGGGGTATTTTAATGCATTTTCTGGCAACAGGAACTTATGTACTGGTAGCGAGTTTTATCTACTCTAAAAATCGGACCAGGCAGGGAGCCTTGCTGGGACTCATCGCGGCCCCTCTTTTCATGACTGGAGTGATGGTCCTTGCCAACCTGGTAGTAACTCCCATATACCTTGGAGTTCCAAGAAGCGTAGTGATAGGAATGCTCCTCCCTGCTATCGTGCCTTTTAACCTGCTTAAGGGCGCAATCAACGGAGCACTCACCTTCCTGTTGTATAAAAAAGTAAGCCATCTTCTGGAAGAGCCCGCTAAATCCAAGAAGGTAGCTGTTAGTGCTCAGGAAAACAATCGCGCCTGCTAATTTCCAGAGAAAGCAGGAGGATTTTCCAGCGCAAACCATAGTTGGAAAATCCTCCTAAGCTTTTTTTACCCACCACCCGATGACAGGGTAGCAAAACAGGAAAGGGGTTTTTACTTAAAGCCAATCCCACCGCCCTCTGTGCATTGGGCTTGCCAATTCTTTGAGCTAGCTCCCGGTAAGTAATTACTTCGCCCTGGGGAATGCTTCTCAGCTCCCAGAGAACACTCCTTACAAAAGGAGTAAAGCGCTCAAGATAAAAATCAAAAGAAGGTATAAAATCCACCAGGCAATTCACCGTAAAATAAGCTTCCAGAAACTTTTCAGTCCTTCCCCGTTCAGGACTGAAAACCAACTCTTTCCCCACACAAAAGGGATCTTTCTTCAAAAAGGAAACCAGGTGTTCCTTTTTTGACCAGGCAGGAAGAAGTATGCGAAAAAGAGTATGGTCATAATAAGCTGTGAGACCTGACCCCCAGGATGTGCTGTAAAAACGGTAGTAAATGCAGTCCAGACCTAACACCTCTCGCAGAACTCTTTAAAACGGCGAGCAGCTATCTCTACGTCTTCTCTTCCAGAAAAAATACTGGAAGTTCCAGCAACGAAAACATTGGCGCCTGCTCTTTTAAGCTGGGGAACTGTCTTTTCACCAATGCCTCCATCCACCTCGATATCCAGCTGCATACCTTTTTCGATAAGCATATTGTGAACTGCTTCAACCTTGGCTACCACCTCAGGAATAAACCTCTGGCCAACGAATCCTGGATCAACGGTCATAACCAGCACCAGATCCAGATAAGGGAGAAGATACTCCAGTACGGAAGAAGGTGTGGCGGGTGAAAGAGCTATCCCCACTTTCTTCTGGTGCTTTTTGATGAGGTCAATCAGGTGATAAATGCGAGTGCTGGTCTCCACGTGAAAAGTGATGATGTCTGCTCCCAGCTCTGCAAAAAGAGGTATGAAGCGTTCTGGATCCTGCACCATCAGGTGGACATCGAAAAGAAGGTTGGTCTGGGGACGGAGCTTGCGCATCAAATTGGTGCCAATGGCAAAGTTGGGCACGAAATGCCCATCCATGATGTCTATGTGCAGCATATCAACTCCGCTCTTTTCCAGCTTCCTCACCTCAGAAAGCAGGTTCAGGTAATCAGCACAATCTAAAGAAGCAGAAATCTTAACTGACAACAGAAACTCCCCCTTCAGCCCACGGAGCGATAATCACCTTGGAATAGAAAACTTCTTTTTGAAGCATTGCGTTTAAAAAATCAGGAACCTTCTCCAGGGGCACCAGGTGTGAAATCACTCTTCTGAGAACTTCTTTTTCTCTTTCGGCTAAAAGCAAAACTCGTTCCCAATCGGAATCAAATCTCGTAAAATGGGAATTCCAGCTACCCAACAGCTTAATTTCCTTGCGAAGAATGAGACTAAAATGTTGTGGGGAAACAGTAAATTCTCTTTCCTGGTTTCCAAGTAAAACAAGGGTGCCTCTTTTTTGCACCCGGAAAAGAGACTGTAAAAAAGCAGATGCATTTCCCGAAGCTTCAAACACTTTATCAAAAAGTACTGTTTTTTCTTCGTCCGGCGATAAAACGGCATCGAAAGCAAAGCGTCTTGCAAAATCCTTGCGCCGGGAATCAATCTCAAAACCAACCACTAAAGACGCGCCAGCCAGCCGAGCCCAGTGAGCAGTTAAAAGACCAATGGGGCCCAGACCAAACACAGCAACCCGGTCACCAGGAGATATCGAAGAGCGGCGCACCGCATGCAGGGTTACCGCAGCCGGCTCGGTAAGTGCTCCTTCCTCCAAGGAAACCTCCTCTGGCAAGGCAACCAAATTGGTAACCGGAGCAACCACATACTCTGCAAAGGCTCCGTTTCTGCGGGAACCCAGGTAATCATAAGTGTCGCAGAGCTCAAAGTAACCAGATTCGCAAAAGGAACATTTGCGACAGGGGATGAGAGGGTAAACTGTTACTCTCTTTCCAACCCATTCTTTGCCAAGCTCACAGCCCGCTTTAACCACCTCTCCCGCAAACTCGTGCCCCGGTATAAGTGGATAAAAGTAGGCCAGATCACCGAAAATCCTCGGCAAATCTGAACCACAAACTCCACAGGCCCCCACCTTAACCAGCACTTCACCTTCGCCTGGCTGAGGCAAGTCCACTTCTTCGAGAACCAGCTCTCCTTTACTCCTCAAAACCAGGGCTCTCATTTGGCTCATGGGTTGACCACTACCTTCAAGCCCTGATGAGATTCTGCCACCTTAAAAGCCTCGTGTATCCTGTCAAGTGGAAAGCGGTGAGTTATATACTGGGAAGCTTTTACCATCCCTTTGTCCATTACTTGAAGGGCTTTGCGGTGATGTCTCGGCAAACTGCCGTGACTCCCCAGAACCATGCATTCTTTATAGTGAATGAGGTTACTGTCAATGCTGATTTTTCGAGAACCCTTAGGCAATCCCCCAAAAAAGTTAACCCTTCCTCGATGGCGCACCAGCTCCAATGCAAGTTCTTGAGCATTGGGAGAAGCACAGGCCACCATCACCACATCAATGCCCTCTCCGTTAGTTACTTCCATGACTTTCTCTACCAAGCCTTCATCTCCAGAAAGAAAATAATGATCAGCACCAAACTGCTTGGCAGCTTCCAGTCGGGTCAGAGAACGCTGGATTAGTATGATGTTGGTAGCCCCCATGTAGCGACCCATCTCTATCATCATACAACCAATCGGCCCGGCTCCAATAATTCCAAGAGTATCTCCAACCCCCAAAGAACTCATCTCCAGACCGTTTATGACACAGGCCAGGGGTTCAGCAAGAGCCGCCTCATCAAAAGATAGAGAACCAGGCATACGATGTACTGCTCCCTGAACCACAGTAAGGTTGTTCAAAAGAATGTATTCGGCAAAACCACCCGGAAACTGATACCCTATAGCATAGTTTATAGCACAGTTAGTACCCATTCCATTCTGACACCAGTAGCATTCTCCGCAGGGAATGTCTGCCCCTATGGCCACCCTATCCCCAGGCTTGAATTTTTTCACATTCTTTCCAACCTCGACCACTTCCCCAGCAATCTCATGACCAACTATCTGGGGGAAATGAACCCGGGGGTTACCATAATGCATTATCCTGATGTCGGAACCACATATAGCGCAGGAGCGCACCCGAACCAGAACTTCCCTTTCTGAAACCCGGTAATCAGGAACTTCTTCCACAACCAGCTGGTCAATACCCTTCAAAAGCGCTGCCTTCATCTCGAGCCTCCCCCATCAATGCATAAATAAAAAAGTGTAGCCCCACACCTCACCCGTTGCAGGACCACACTTTTTGTCAAACACACCTTTTCATCCTAAACTTTCAGGCCTTAACAAAAGTGCCGCTAACCTGGGTTCCTTTACCCAGAGTGTCAGAAACTGGACATCTCTTCTCAACTTCTTCCACCAGAGCTCTGAGCTGCTCATCACTAAGGTCACCTTTGACCTTAATCGCGTAGCGCACAGCCAGAAAGCCTGGACGAACCAGATCGTACTGGCCCATAAAGCCCCGGGGGTCCAGGTCTCCCTCTGCCTCTATCTCCACACCCTCCACAGGCAGATTCTTTTCCTGAGCCACCACTCTGGCCACTATACCCAGACATCCAATTAAAGAAGCCAGCAAACCCTCAACCGGGTTGGGTGCCGAGTCCTTACCACCCAGATTCTCTGGCTCATCAAAAGCCATCTGGAACTGACGCACCTGAACATCCACGCGCAAACCCTCTTGAAGCTTGCCACTTGCTTTAAAAGTCAATGCCATCTCGAAAACCTCCTTATTTAGTATTTTGGAAAGCACAATATCTCGCAAATCTTGAGCTTGAAAAAGGAGTTTTGGTGGGCCGCTCGTAGCAACAAAGCAGTGTCAGCACCCCTTCCACTCCCACCAATGGAAATTATCTCCCGGTCAGTGGGAACGCATCCCGCATCAGCGGCCATAATGGCTACCTCCACAGCCACTTTAAAACCCTGAGAAATGCGACGGTAACTCTCGGCAATCACCTCGGGTATACTCAAACCACCAAATTTTTCCCGAAAGGATCGATTAATGCCGCTTAAGGCATGAGAAGACATAACTATTGAAACACCAGCCCCAGCAAGTCTTTCTCTGGCTTCAGGAGAAAGGGATATGCTATCTCCTCCGCTAAAACCACAGTGATAGGTAACCGCAACCAGCTTGCCTTCGAAAGAGTGCTGTCTGGCTTTATCAAACAGCTTAAGCGCCGTGTTACCACTGCTCGTTGCTACTACAATGTGCTCAATTCCACTCTGAAGTGCCCTTTCCAGAGCAAAATCCAGAGTAAGATCGGTATTCTCCGCTCCTGGCTTCTCAAAGTAAATAATCTGTTTCTTTTCCACCGCTAACACCTCCTCACTGGTGTAGCTCAATCATTTCACCGGTTTCCATGTAGTATATCCGCTCAGTGACGTTGGTAATGTGGTCTCCTATCCTCTCCAAGTAGCGAGCAATCATCAAGACCCAGATACTCGGCCGGGCAAGCTTTGGATTTTCCTCAATGCTGGTCACCACACCCTCGTGCACGGTGCGATACAGGGCATCAACCTGCTCATCACGATCAACAATTCTTTGCACAATCCCCAAGTCCCTCCGAATAAAAGCTGTGGAAGTATCCTCAAGCATCTCCACAACTATTTCCGCCATCTTCGCAACATCAGCAACCGCCTTAAGAAGGGATTGACCAGCATTAGCAAGGCGAATGCTGAACTTAGCAATATCTATGGAATAGTCACCAATACGCTCCACATCAGTGATAATTTTGAGAATTGCTGCAATGGTCCTCAAGTCTCTGGCAACCGGCTGTTCAAGAGCAATAAGCTGCAAGCATTTCTCCTCAATCTTAAAATTATAATCATCTACTACATCGTCAAGTGCGATGACTTCTTTAGCCTTTTCAACATCCCTTTCTTTAAAAGACTCAATAGCCATGACCAGCATCTTTTCTGCGGCCTTGATCATGTTGATGAGGCTCTCCTGTAATCCTTGAAGTTCCTGCCTGAAATGTTCTCGTGGTATAGTCAACCCAAAAAACCTCCCACACAAGCACTATTTGTAATATTAAATCAAATCTCGATTAATTTAGCCACCCCTCTCGATAAATCACAAATTGCGACGGTAGGCTTACCACTCAAGAGGCCACACACCTCCCCAGGGTTAACCAGCAATTTGCCCTGGCTTTCCTTTACAGTAGCCTGATGAGTATGTCCATAAACCACCAGGTCAAAATTGCCGCTTTCAAAGGCTACCTCTGCAGGTTGAGGATAGTGAGCAACCCAGATACGGTAACCCTTCTCTTCTATCCTTAAATGAGGGCTGGAAATTTTGCCGGAAGAGCGCTCGAAAATTCCCAGAACTTCCCCGTCGTTGTTGCCCCTCACTCCGTACCAGGGCAAGGAAAGTTGAGCAAGCAGGGCCACACTGAAGGGAGCAACATAATCTCCAGCATGAACGATCAACTCGACTCCCTCTCTCTGAAGGACTTCCAGAGCTTTTTTCAAGTTCTGTAGGTGGTCGTGACTATCAGAAAGCACGCCAACCAGCAACCAAAGCACCCCCTTTTAAAACTTTTCCCAGTGCAGAACGTCCTTTAACGCCCGTTTGTAAACTTCCCCTCTCGGCCGTTCAGCTGGATACCCAATGGGAATCAAGCTTACCAGCTTGTAACCCTCAGGAACACCGAGTTTCTCTCTTACTGCTTCAGCATAAGCTTTTTTGTCTCCCGCTACCCAGCAAGCACCAAGACCCAGAGCGTGAGCAGCGATTAAAATATTTTCTGTGGCAGCACAGCCATCTTCAAGGTAATACTTGGTTTCCTTACCAAAAACAGCGACCAGAACCGGCGCGTCCTTGATAAATTTACCATAGTCGGTGAGCCGAGCGATTTCCTCTCTTTTTGCACTATCGGTCACCACCACAAATTCCCAAGGCTGAATGTTAATCGCCGAAGGAGCCAATCTGGCACAATCAATGATAATTTCTATCTTTTCCTTTTCCACGGGTTGATCGGTAAATCTGCGGATGGAACGCCTCCCTCGCAAGGCTTCAATGGCATCCATGAAAAACACCTCCCTTACCAACCACTTAAAAGTTTCAGCTGCCTGTACATCTTGTTTTTTTCCTGAGGATCGGTTTTGACTCTGCGCACCAGCTCCTCAAGAAAGACAATGCTTTCCTGATAGACCTTGCGATCCACAGGATAAGGGATCCCGTCTTTCCCACCATGGGCAAAGGAAAAGCTTACTGGATCTTTGAAGCTGGGAGGAGCACCCAGAACTACTTCTGAAGTGAGGGCTAAGGCTCGCAAGGTTTTAGGACCCACCCCGGGAGTAGCCAGAAGCCCCTCAAAGTTAACCGGCCTTTCCGCACACAGATTATAAAGGATTTTAGAAATGCGAGAGAGATCAAAATCTCCCTCCTCGATATGGTGCCGAGAAGGTAAAGCCAGGTGTAAAACTTTTTGCATCTCTCCAATCAGCGATTCCGCACTCTGGTCAACAAGCCGCACCATGCCTTCCCGACAACTCTCGCTCTCCCGGGCTACCAGATTAAGCGCTCTCTCCTCCCTACGCTGAGCACACACTCCACGGTGAGGCTCACAAACCAGATCCCTAACCATCTCACTTAACCAGTGATATCTCCTGGCCAGCCGCAAAGTTTCGTTCATTCCCTGTTGTACCACTGCCCAGTTACCAGAACTGGTGAAGAAGAACACATGATGGTAAAGCTGGTATCCATCCTGCAGAGCGGCACTGTCAATTTTAGCGGTCATCTTGCTTAGATAGACGAGCTTGTCGGCAAAAGAGAAAGAGCAGAGCTCCCCATAAGTTTGGATTTCCTGGGGGGTCCTGCGGGAAGTAGCCCCCTTACCCCCACAGATGAAAATTCCCAGCTCACGTTCCCTGCCCTTAATACCTTCTTTCAGTGCTCCACAAAGAGTAGTGGTAACCCCGCTTGAGTGCCAGTCAAAACCCAGGAGGCAACCCAAAGACTGAAAAAACACTGGATCCGATATACGACGTAAAAATTCCTCGGCACCAAAAAACTCTACTGTAGCCTCGACAACCAAACTCCCCAGGCGCTGCATTCTCTGAAAGAGCCAGCGGGGACACCTGCCCCCATGAAGCGGAGAATCCACAAAGCCCCTACGCACCACACTCACAACTTATACCCAAACCTCCTCAGCAAAGCCTTGCGCTCTGCAATATCCTGCTCAGTCTCCAGACCCTTAGTTTTAAAGCCATCAACAACCCCAAGGATTGCTCTTCCCTGTTCAGTTTCAGCAACAATTACCTGCACCGGATTGGCAGTGGCACAGAAAATCCTGCAAATTTCCGGCACCATCTTCACCGCATTCAACACGTTGATGGGAAAACCTTCCTTGAGAAAGATTATGAAAGCATGACCAGCCGAAAGCAACATCGCGTTCTCCTTGGCAAGCTCCGTCAGTTCCTCATCATTGCCACCGTAGCGCACCAGACAGGGTCCAGAAGCCTCGCAAAAAGCGATGCCAAACTTGAGATGAGGTGAAATTCCCACCAGCGCTTCGTGAAGATCTTCAACGGTTTTGATAAAATGCGAGTGACCCAGGATAAAATTATACTGCTTTGGATTTTTAAGTGAAATTACCTTTAGCTCCACGTGTAATCCCTCCTTTCAAGTTTATTCTTTTTTTAACCATGGCAAAACCTCTTCCAGCAATCCTCCAACCTTTTGGCTCCAGGTCTTTCTTTCAAAAGCAGACCTCTCAGGTTGCTCAATTCCCACAATCTCTTTAATAAAACCCTCCAGAGCTTTCTCAAAGCCTATATCATAACCTGCCTTCTGACTTTGAAACCACTTGTAATCCATTATATAGGCAAAAATATCAGCCAGACCTTTACCCGGAAAGGCTTCTTCAAGATTTTTTTCTACTATCTTCTGAACCACGGGAGTATATACGCACAAAAACCAATTCAAAGCCGCCTCCTGAAGCGGAACTTCTCTACCCAGCGAAGCACTCATTTGTTTAGCATGATCCTGAATGTAATTCAAAAAAGCATCGTAATGGCGTGGTTCAGTAGCATCAATGCCTTTCAGGCCGGTAATTTTCTCAAATTCGGCCCTCTTTTTGCGCAAGGCCCTGCTTTCAACCTTGGGAGAAGGAAAAAATTCTATCACTTCAGCATCAATGAACTTCCCTCCCAGTTCCTTAGCTACCGCGACCCTGTGATTTCCATCAAGCACATAGTACTCATCCCCTACTTTATAAACAATGATGGGAGGCAAAATCTCTCCCTTTTCCATAGCCCTCCTTATACGATAGTAGCGGGTATCCAGGCGTTTAAGCTTGAAGCCTGGCAAAAGGTCTGCCGCTCGTCCCACACTGCCCACTATTTTTTCAACCGGTATAGCGTGAATTCCTCTATAAACCCGGTTAGAAAGACCTAATCGCCGTGAAACTTCGCCAAAAGCTTTGATTTTTTCCTTGCTGCCCTTGACGGGCATTTTTTTCACCTCTATTCGATCAATAGATACTCGGGACTCATCAGGTTACCAATGCCCAGCCAGTATACCAAAAAATCAAGCCGATTAAACAACATCAAAACCCCCAGAAATAAAAGCAGAGCACCACTCGCTATCTCTATCAGTCTTCCCCTTTTTTGGAACCCTTTCAAAACCTGCATCACCTTGCCCCAGCCCACACCAAGGAGAACGAAAGGCAGGGCAAGTCCCAGAGAATAGAAAGCCAGCATCAGACCACCTTCCCAGATTTGCGCTCTTGCCGAAACATAAAGCAAGATAGCACCCAAAATAGGCCCCACGCAAGGAGTCCAACCCAAACCAAAGGAAATACCCAGAATGAAACTGCGCAGCTGGGCCCAGTTTGTCTTAAACTGAGCTCTTTTTTCAGCATACAAAAGACGTATCTTCAAAACACCCATAACCTGAAGCGCAAAAACGATGATAACCGCTCCAGCAATCCGATTAAACCAATCTTTATAGAGCAGAAAAACCCCTCCCAGCGCTGAAGCTCCAATACCCATCAAGAAGAATATTCCTGAAAATCCGCCCACAAAAAGCAGAGTATGCCATAAAACTTTTTTACGCTCCTTCTCTATGGATTCCACCCCGCTCAAGTAACCAATATAGGCGGGAGCGATTGCCAAAACACAGGGCGAAAGGAAAGAAAGAAGCCCAGCTACAAAACTAAGCACCACGCTAAGCTCAAAGTCCAAATAAAACACCTCCCAAAGAGCGACCTGGCCTTATCAAAAGGATAATCAGTCCGACATGTTTAGTATATCATCACTTCAAACGCTCACTGATAAACACTATTTAAAAAACCCATCAGTAACAGCCTGCCGTTGAGTCACCTTTTCGCCGAAGCCACTTGTCAAAGATTAAAAAATCTTAACCCATTTCTAAAACTATAATTGCCTTTAAGAATATTTGTTCCTCCCTAAAAAATTGTGTTATAAAAATAACATGAATCAAAAGCTTCTACTTTGCAAACCATCTCAAAGGGGGCAGTAAATTTGTACTGGGAAAAAGAAATTGAAACCATACCACGCCAGGAGCTTGTAAAGCTCCAAGAGCAAAGACTCCAGAAAACCTTAGAACAGGCCCAAAAAACGCCTTTCTACAGAGAACTCTTCCGCAGGAACCGTCTGGATCCTAAAAAAATAAAAACCCTCGAAGATCTGCGTAATATCCCACCAACCACTAAAGAAGATCTCCGCAACAACTTCCCTTACGGATTTCTGGCAGTACCCCTTGAAGAAGTGGTAAGGCTCCACTCTTCTTCAGGAACCACGGGCACCCCGACCGTGATCTATCACACTGCCGAAGATCTCGAAAAGTGGACCAACCAGGTTGCCCGTTGTCTTTACATGGTGGGCGTGCGGCGGGGAGACGTTTTCCAAAACATGATGAGCTATGGTCTCTTCACCGGGGGTTTGGGTATGCACTATGGAGCAGAAAGAATAGGCGTCCTCACCATTCCCATTGGCCCAGGAAACAGCAAGCGCCAGATCTGGTTCATGCGCAACTTCAAAACTACGGTCATCCATATCATACCCAGCTATGCCCTACTCCTTGCCAGCATCATCAAAAGCGAAGGTTTAGATCCCAAAGAGGATCTTTATCTCCACACCCTTTTAATCGGAGCTGAGCCTCACAGCGAGGAAACCCGCCGCCGGATCGAGGAGGCTTTCGGTGCCAAGGCCTACAATTCTTACGGATTATCTGAAATGAACGGACCCGGGGTAGCCTTTGAGTGTGTCTACCAGGAAGGCATGCACCTTTGGGAAGACTATTATTATTTAGAAATAGTGGATCCCGAAACTCTTGAGCCCTGCCCGCCCGGTGAAGTAGGCGAAATTCTTCTGACCACCCTGAACCGGGACGCAACGCCTATCATACGCTACCGTACCCGTGATCTCGCTTTCTATTATGAAGAACCCTGCCCCTGTGGAAGAACCCACCGCAGAATTTCCAGAATCAGAGGAAGAAGCGACGATATGTTCATCTTCAGGGGAGTAAACATTTTCCCCATCCAGATAGAGAAGGTACTTATGAACATACCCGAGGTGGGTTCTAACTACCGGATTATTCTGGACCGGGAAGATTTTAAAGACACCATGAAAGTGGAAGTGGAGATAAAGCCAGAGTTCTTCTTTGGAAACTTGCTCAAACTGGAAAGACTCCGGGAGAGGATCAAGGCAGAATTGCGAGCCGAGATCCTGGTCACCCCCGATGTGATTCTGGTAGAACCGGGAAGCCTTCCTGCCAGCGAAGGCAAAGCAGTGCGAGTCATCGACCAGCGTAAAATGTAATAGAAGGAGGTTGGAAAGCATGGCCCACCAGATTTCGGTCTTTGCAGAAAATAAACCCGGCAGGATTGAAAAAATAACTGGCCTTCTGGCTCAGGCCAGCATAAACATTAGAGCAATCACCATCTCAAGTGCCAACGGCTTTGGAGTCATCAAAGTGCTTACCGATCAACCTCAAAAGGCCTACGCAATCCTGCGTGAAAATAACCTACCAGCTTACTTACAGGAGGTAATAGCGGTGGTCATGGAAGACCAGCCGGGAGGATTGCACCGCATAGCCAGAGCGCTTACTGAAAACCAGATCAACATAGAAGACGCTTACGGTTTTGTCATAGAAAGCGGGAAAAAGGCAGTGTTGGTTCTTCAGGTGGAAAGCCAACCTCGTGCTCAGAGTATCCTGGAGCGCCAGGGATTCACGCTTCTGAGCGATGAAGAGCTTTACCAGCTTTAAGAATAAACTCAACAGGAGGGGCTAAAATGGCAAAACTGGTCATTTTCTACTCTCGTTCGGGAAAAACCAGGGCTTTGGCTTCGGGAATCGCCCAGGAAACGGGGACCAAAACCGAAGAGATAAGAGTTAAGAAAGTCAAGAACCGCCTGCCAGGAGCCTGGAACATGACTGGTGCTTTCAAAAAAGGCAAATTACCGCTTGTTTATCACGAAAGCATTTCCATCGAGCAGTTCCCCGAGATTTTCATAGGCGGTCCGGTATGGGGAGGTACTATTGCACCACCGGTTTTAAGCTTCATTCAAAATAAAAACTGGAAAGGCAAAAAAGTGCACATTTTTGTTACTTACGCACTGTTCGGAAGCAAAAACGCCTTAGAGAAGATGAGAAAAACCCTGGAAGGAAAAGGTGCTACTGTTTCGGGAGAAAAAGGTTTCTGGAGTCTCTTTAAAAGCAAAGAACGCCTGAAGTCTGAAGGAATAAAGTGGGCCAAAGAGGTAACTCAAAGAGCCCATAACCATTAGTTGTTCATCAAATACTCGCCTGCCTGTTTTCCAGGCAGGCAGTATCATTCAGTTATCCGAGAGAAAGACCGTACTTTTGCATAGCTTTTTCAAAATGATTTCGCAACTCCTGGGCTTTTTGATCGTAAAGTTCAGGATTCTTCCAGGTGTTCTTGGGAACAAAAATTTCTTCCGGCAAATCGCCTACTTTTCTGGGCACCATAAATTTAAATACCGAGTCCTGATAAAATTCTTCATCCTCAATGCTTCCCTCGATTGCCGTCCTTACAATAGTTCTGGTGTAATCTATGTCTATGCGGTGTCCTAGTCCGTAAGGTCCACCCGTCCATCCTGTATTCACTAAATAAACCCGAGTTTTATACTTTTCGATTTTTTCACCAAGCATTTTCCCGTACACAAGGGGATTACGCGGCATAAAGGGTGCTCCAAAACAGGAAGAAAAAGTGGCTTCCGGCTCCACAATACCCCTCTCCGTTCCTGCTAACTTACTGGTATAACCCAGAATAAAGTGATAAATTGCCTCCTCCTTGCTCAGTCTAGCAACCGGGGGCATGACTCCAAAAGCATCAGCAGTAAGAAAAATGACCACTCTGGGATGCCCGGCTACTCCCGGTATAAGAGCATTGGGTATAAGCTCTATAGGGTAACTTACCCTTGTGTTTTCAGTATATCGGGAATCGGAAAAATCGGGCTCGCGGGTTTCTTCATCCAGAACCACATTCTCCATTATCGCACCATAACGTATAGCATGGTAAATCTGAGGCTCTTTTTCTTTAGAAAGGTTGATGCATTTTGCATAACATCCGCCTTCAAAATTAAAAATACCCTTATCAGACCACCCATGTTCGTCATCGCCAATTAATTTTCTCTGAATATCAGCAGAAAGAGAAGTCTTCCCGGTTCCCGAAAGGCCAAAAAACACCGCCACGTCATCCTCATCGCCTACGTTGGCCGAACAGTGCATGGGTAAAACTCCCTTTTCAGGAAGCAAAAAATTCATCACAGTAAAAATGGCTTTTTTGATCTCTCCACCGTAAGAAGTGCCCCCGATTATAACCATGCCTTCGGTGAAATTAATGATTACAAAAGCCTCCGAACGGACTCCGTCCACTTCCGGAATGGCATGAAAATTGGGAGCACAAATAACTGTGAACTGAGGTACAAAACGAGCCAGCTCCTCTCGAGTTGCCTCAAGAAACATGTTTTGAACAAAAACACCCTGATAAGCAAACTCATTAATAAAGCGGACTGGCATTCGATAGTCCGGATCCGCACCCACAAAAGCATCGTAAACGTAGACATCCCTCTGCTGCAAGTAGCTCAACAGCTTTTCTTTAAGCTTGCGATACTTATCTGGTTCAATAGGGATGTTAACTGCACCCCAGTCTATTTCCTTCTCAGTCCTCTCGTCGCAAACAATAAAACGATCTTTGGGAGAGCGACCAGTGTATTTGCCCGTCCACACAGCAAAGGCCCCGCTAGAAGACAACACCCCTTCTTCCTTATAAAGGGCATGCTCAAAAAGCCTGGGGATAGAAAGGTTATAGTACACATTGCGGGGATTTACTATGCCAGCCTTCTCCAGAGGATAGAATAACCCCATACACTGACCTCCTTCAAGGAGATTTTGGAAATTGTATCACAAAGCCCGGGTAAGTCAAGTTTACCTGGCTGCGGGAGCCAGGCCTAGAAGATAAGGAACTGATAACCCTTGACAAATATTGCTCTTTGTGTAAAATAGAGTCTGGTCTTAGGAAGGCAATTTTGAAACGACGCGGGGTGGAGCAGTCAGGAAGCTCGTCGGGCTCATAACCCGGAGGTCGTCGGTTCGAATCCGACCCCCGCTACCAAATTTTTAAAAATTTTAGGCCAGTTAGTAAAACAAGCTAACTGGTTTTTTTGTTTGGACAAAAACTAGCGGCCAAACACACCAATCTTGCCTTACGGTTCCTAATAAAAGGTCGCACCGCCCTGCCACAACAAGCCCTTTTTTGGAAGGACCCATGGTTACTCAAATGGGTCTTTAGCTAAAAAACCTCTAAACTCCCCTTTTTATATATCACCTATTACCAATTTTTATGCCCTTAACCTTGCCCTCGTAAATCCAGTTTAGAATGGCCCCATGACCACATATTAGCTTCCTCGCCACGACCGACACCGCTAGCAGTTCTCCCTTGCGTATTTCTTCGGAAATTTCGTTAAGCATCATTGCGTCTCTCGTCTTCTTTAGCATGTTAAACGGCCACAGGCTGTTTGGCCCGTGACCGCTGGCTATAAAAGTCAACTAACAGGCAGGCAGTTCAAGCAAGATAGGCCTCAAGTGCTCTTCTTTCTGGTGGATTTTTTAAACGCTGTTTTTGAGCCCCCTAAAAGTCTTTTTGTAGCTCTTCGGGTGATGTTTTTATAATTCCTGTAAAAAGGGTGGCCTGAGTTATAATCATGGCGACAGAAAAACTAAACAGATATTCCTCTCTTGCCAGGACCTTTAAAGAAAACCTGGACGCGTTACTCAATTAGTTAAGCTCCCTTTTAGACAGAGGAGCTATGTAAGGACGACCAATTTGGCTGAAAAGAGTTTCGAAGAGGAACGCAGGAGGACAAAGATAATTCCTTGCTTTTCGACAGAAAAGTCAACCTTAAACAAAATTAGTTTTTTCAGTGCTTATTAGGGCTGCCAAAAGATGGCTTTGTTAAGCTAAAATTATTATCTTCGTGCCTTTCCGGTTAATTGAGTGACGGAAATTTTGAACACTCTGGTCTTGTCCCTTAAATCTTCAATATATTTTATTCCTTTGTCAAAAAATCCCGGAGAATACTTGCGCAATAATTCTTCCAGGGCGATTTGCTTCTCGCTGTTAAATACTTCTTCAACTTTCCCAAAAACTATTACACTCTCATACTTTATACTAAACTTATCTGGCAAAATCTCAGTATCTCCAACAACGCAAAATGAGACAGATTTGTTATATTCGATGTTATCAATTTTTTGTCCTTCAATGGCACAATGAAAATATATGCAATCGTCAATGACGCAAAAACTCAAAGGCACACCATAGGGAGTTCCATCTTCCGCGACAGTAGATAACACCCCATATTCTGCTTTCCTGAGCAATGATTTTGACTCACTATCCGTAATTTTCCGGTCTTTTCTTCGCATTTTTCTCATTTTCATCGCATAACGACCAAGGTGAGGCGCGCGGCTTTTGACACGTCGCTTCCATTCTCTTAGTACAACTGATACGCCCTTTTCACAAAAAAACTCAACCCTGCCCCCAGAAGAGCCATCAAACCGCTAAATACAAAAGCAGGCGTAAAGCTCCCGGTGAGATCAAACATCCAGGAACCTATTCCAGAAACCAGAGCAGCTACACCAAAAGCTGTAAAAACAAGACCGTAATTGGCTCCCAAATTCTTAATCCCAAAACAAAGAGCTATCAGAGTAGGAAAGAGAGCCAGGTTCACCGCATAACCAAAACCCACCATCGCCGAAGCTACATAGAGTCTGGCCTGACTCAAAACCAGTTCTCCAAAGAGCACTAAAGTAAGGCCCTGCAATACATAGGCCCCAATCATGGTTGAAAGAACTCCAAAACGATCACCTAAATAACCTGCCAAAGGACGACCCAACCCGTTAACACCTGCAAAAACAGAGATAGCCAGCGAAGCAAAAAGAGAGTCGAGACTCAGAACTTCCTGACCGTACGAAGAAATCAGGCTTAGCGATACAAAACCACCGGTGCTCACCAGAAAGAAAATAAGCCACAATTCCCAAAATAACTTCTTTCCAATAACCTGAGATGGGGCAAGCTCAGCACGAACTTCCACAGTCTTACACTGTCCGGTTTGCAAACACTGTTTGTAGAAAGGCCAATCCCGAGGGGGATTTCTCAAAAACCGTGAAGCCAAAAGAGAAATCCCCGAAGTTAAGATTCCTATCACTAAAAAAGTTTTTTCTATGCCGTAGACAGGGATCAAAAAACGAGCTTTCAAAGGAGCGAAAAAAATAGCAGCCAGACCAAACCCCATTACTGCAAGAGACACAGCTAAACCAGGTTTGTCCGGAAACCACTTTCTGGCAACTGGGGCTACACAGCTATAGGTAAGCGCACAAGCCAGACCACCCAGAAAACCATAGGAAAGAACCAGCCACCAGGGGTTGGGAAAACGGTCTACCAGTCCGGACAAGACATAAGCAGCCAGAAAAAGAATCGCTCCCAACGGGGCTACTCTGTTGGGACCTTTTTTATCCTGCCAGTGACCAGCAGGAACCATAAAAAAAGCAAAAATCAGCATAAAAAAAGTAAAAGGAAGAGTAGCACCGTATCTTGACCATCCAAACCGCTCCATCATGGGAACCACGAATACTCCCCAAGCATAGGCTACGCCACCCATCAAAGAAAGAAGAAAACCTCCTAAAAGGACCTTCCACCTTCCTCTCAAAGTACGGTTTTCTTCACTCATAGATACCCCACCCTCCCACCAAAGCTTTAAGTCAACCACTTTGCTAAGTAATAGTTTCTCTTGCCTCTTCTAATCACCAGATACCTCCCACCCAGACAATCCTGGCACCTAAAAGTCTTGTCAACTTCTTGTATTTTAACCCCGTTAACTTGAATGGCTCCATTTCTGAGGTGTTCTCTGGCTTCTCTTTTCGAAGAGACCGCACCACACAAAACCAGCAAATCAACAATACCAACTTTTTCCTGCCCCTTAATTTCACAGGAAGGAACATCTCTAAACGCTTCCTCAAGCTCTGAAAGTGCCAACTCCTGAACCTGACCATAAAAAAGTGCTCGAGACATCTTCTCCGCTCGCTTCAGCGCTTCTTTTCCATGCACCAGCGCAGTCATTTCCCGTGCAAGCACGCGTTGGGCTTCTCTACGTTCAGGATTCTTTTGCACTTCTTCTTCAAGCTCCAGGATTTCTTTTTGGGACAAAAAAGTAAAATATTTAAGATAAGTAACCACGTCCCTATCATCCACGTTGAACCAGAACTGATAAAACTGATAGGGAGTAGTGCGTTCTGGATCAAGCCAGACTGCCCCCTGCTCGGTCTTGCCGAACTTGGTGCCGTCAGAGCGGGTCACCAGTGGAAAGGTCAAGCCGTAAACTTTTTTCCCCAGCACTTTCTGGATAAGGTCCATCCCTGCTGTTATGTTGCCCCACTGGTCACTGCCTCCCGCCTGAAGCTCACAGTCATAGCGCTGGGCAAGCTGCAAAAAATCATAGGCCTGAAGCAACATATAACAAAACTCGGTAAAAGATATGCCCGATTCCAATCTGGATTTCACAGACTCCTTGGAAAGCATGTAACCCAGAGAAAAATGCTTTCCAACATCCCTCAAAAAGGGGATCATCCTCAATTCCCCAAGCCACTCAAAATTATTAACAATTCGGGCAGGGTTGGAAATAGCTTCAAAATCCAGAAAGCGCTCTAACTGGGAACGTATTTTCTGCGACCACTCCTCAACCACTTCCTGAGGATTAAGGGTTCGTTCCGTAGCCTTTCCACTTGGATCGCCAATTAAACCAGTGCCTCCACCCACCAGGGCAATGGGGCTGTGCCCGGCCAGCTGAAAACGACGCAACCCCAGAACAGGCAAAAGATGCCCCACATGCAGGCTATCAGCAGTAGGATCAAAGCCCACATAGAGTACTATCCTGCCTTTGGACAGCCGTTCTCTTAATCCATCCAGGTCGGTAATCTGGTAAATGAGCCCTCTGAATTCAAGATCCGCAATAAGGTCCACTTTTTCAAACCTCCCACAGGTCAGGTCATTACTGGTCTTTTTATAAACTTTCTTTCTTCAAAGGAAAACGCCTCTTTTTTTAATTCTTTGAGCATCGAATAGAGCAAAAAGGAAGAGTAACCGGTATGCACCCGAACAAGCCAGTTCAAGCACAAAAACTCAAAAATGTCTTTTAGAAAAAGATTCTCAGCCCTGATAGCTGGCAACGGAAAATGAAAGTCTCCCACCTTCAGCCCCTCACGATCCAGTCTGAGCATTCCCCTTTTTAAAGATTTCAGACGACCACTAAAACGATCTCTAATAGACACCAGAATGCCGGCAATTTCTAAACCCCGATTCTGTGCAAAGCGGGACAGCTTCTTTTTTTGGACCTCCATAAAATCGACTAAGGAAATTCCTTCCACAAAACCATACTGGTCCAAAACCCATTGTGCTCTACAGCGGTGGCACCCAAACGCATCCCCCAGAGCTTCCACAGAGCGGAAAGTGTCGCATTCAGGACAGAACCATATTATCCTCTCAATCCCCCTGGATTTATGGTCACCTCGGTACTCAAAACCTCGCTCAAGCTGCCAGTCCCACTCAGAATGAAAAAGGGTCCCCTCATCGGGAAAATCATCATACACGTTGATCTCCACTTCCACCGGACCCTTTCTACGGCTCTCCGCCCAAACCGGTTGGGCAAGCCAAGCTCCTTTAATCTTTGCCACCACCACCGGAATGCCCAACGCCTTAACCAGCTTTGAAGTACCGGGCATTATCCCCTCAAAGTTCCCCGACCAAGTTATCGACCCTTCAGGAAAAATACCCACTACCCCGCCCTTTTTCACAACCTCAAAGATACCTTTCACTGCACGAGGGTCTGGGTAATTTTTTTGCTTGGGTATCGCACCAACCATCCTTATCAACACACCCAAGGTGGGATGGTGAAAGATCAGGCGGTTGGCCACCCAGTGGATAGGGTAAGGAGAAAAAGCACTGATTATAAAAGGGTCCAAGGCACTCAAATGGTTAGCCAGGAGTGCAAAAGGAGGCTTTGGGAAATCGCCAAACACATTGCATCGAGTATACCTTTTGGAAAGATAGGCCGTAAAAAGCGGTTTCCCCAAGCGCCAGAGCAGTGTAAAATCCGAAACCTTAACAGAATCAGCCGGTTTGCGTTTTCGTAACATGGGAAAATTTTAACACGAAGAATCAAAATCCCCAATACTTCAGAGGAACAAGAGAACCAAGGGAAGAAATATCCAGCCATGCCTTTGCATCAAAATCGCTCCTTCCTCAAAGGCGAATACAAAACGAAGGTTTTGGCTGAAAACCCAACCCAGGCAGGAAGTATTCCGAAGCAACAAACGTGGGAAAAAGACCTAAAGCACAACCTCTTCAAAAGCAATGTTTAAGCTTTCATCGACATAGCGGTAAAAATCGAGGACCTCATCCCGAGATAAACCATACCAGCGAAAATGGGTTTTCCAAACAGATTCGAAATATTTCTTTCCACACTCATGGTGAAAAAAGAGCGGCGCAAACCGGGTAACTGAAGATCGCTCACGAAAAGCCCTTCCCCGGATGGGCTTTCCACAAAAAGAGCAAAGCCTTTCCTCCATTTTCCCAACTCCCCACAATAAATCACAGAGCAACCAGTTCTATTTTACCTCTTACCCCCATAACCTCTCCAAAAGCCACAAATACCCCCTGAACACCATAAGCGCTTTCACTAACTCGCAATACTCTTTCCATATCTTCTCTGTCCTTTACCAGATTAGCTAAACTGGTTGCCCAGGCATCAGCCAGTGCTGCAGAATCACTGATCACCACCACAGCATCAGCCTTGCCAAAACTCAAAGAGGGACCCACCTTGCCTGAAGAAGTGGCCACCCCCCAGCGGCCAGGGGGAAGCTTGATACCCAGTTTAAAGCTAAAGGGAGACCCTTCTCCAGCATAAATTGCCACCACTCTGGGTTGACCGGAGACAATCAACAGGTCTCCACCGTTTTCCACTATAAATTCTGTAACTTCTCCCTTAACGCCTTCAAAAACCCTTTCATTGATGGCTCCAGCCACTGCGGCCATGGGGCCCACCCCGGCCTTTTCAACAGCCCAGGCCATAAGCCGGCACACAGGAGGAGCAAAAGCAGGTACCCGAAGAGGCTCCAGAGAATTCAAAAATTCAGGATGGTAACGCAAGTAGGCTTTCAGATTATTACGCTCTCTCTCCAGGAGCTCCCTAACCCTTTCTCGTAAATCAAAATCGGCCATTACGAAAAGGTCGCTTTCCTCAATTTTAACTTCAAAAGAAACCAGATCGGGCACCTGCATCAAGCGGCGATACCATCGCTTCACGTATTCCACACTCAAATCAACGCCTCCATGGCAAAAGTTGGACAGGCCATAACGCACATCTCGCAGGCAATGCATTTAGCACCATCAAAACGCACTTCGAAAGAAGGTTTTTCTATAAACAGCGCTGAGGTAGGACAAACGCCAACACAGGCTCCACAGTTGATGCAGCGTTCGTCATTTTTGCGAATATCCTGACTGAGAGACTCAATAAGCACTCCCTGTTCTCGTAGATACTGCAACCCCTTCTCCTGGTTTACGTCCTCACCAATGATTTCCATGACCATAATGCCCTCACGATGTGGCGAAATGGAAGCCCTCAAGATATTGAAAGCCAGCCCAAAACGAAATGCCAGTTCACAAACTATGGGCCTGTCCACAACTTTAGCTGGGAAGTGCAAAACGATTTTCCGAGAAATGGCCATCGTGCTCACCTCTTTAGAGTCACTGTGAAGTTTTCAACCGGGCGCTCCTTGAGGTTTTTAAAGCGCACCCCCGATTCTACACCAGGAAGGTTAATCACCGGGCGAGTCAGTTCAAAAGCACCTTCCTGAATCCAATGCTTGAGGGTCTGAGCAATTTCTCTTGCTCGCTGGTAGCTGGAAAGCGGGAAAGTAGGAACTTCCTTGCCTTTGACTACTATTCTGCCACTCCTTAATTGAGCATAGCTAACGTATTCGAGAATTTCGCCAGTTCCCTCAGGATAAGCAGAGCTATAATCGACCACCGGCGCCAGTATTTCCTCATCACTCACTGAACAATAATAAAGAGTCTCCTCATTGAGAATGGGAATGGGAACACCAATTCCCACGGCAAGAGAACAACCATAACCCCTGATGCTGACTCCCCAGAGCCACTGAGCACTCATTCCTTTCAGATCACCAATCAGGGCCAGTGTCCCGGCACCACCTTTGGGGATCCCCCTTTGGTTACGCTCCACTGAAGGATCGTGCTGGGTACCCTGCCAGGCAACGTAACCAATTCCTCCTCCCAGGAAGATCCTGGTTCCCACCCCGATGACCCGATAAAAAGGGTCGTTTAAAAGGGGGCTTAATTGGCCTGCCGAAGAATAACCAGCATTTCCAAGGTGAGGAAGGAGAATGCCCATGTAGGTATAGATAGTTTTATCGGATAGGTTAACCGCTACATTGTAATTCTGGTAGGCATTGCGAGGATTGAAAAGATAGGCTTCGTTCAAGTCCTTAAGGTTAATCCAGGTAACCAGCTTTTTACGCGGATAACAATCCGTGCCATAGGCATAGGCTTCGAGCAGAATATCTTTCCCGGCAACCAGGTCCTGAATGACGTGGCCTCCCCCGTAGCGGAACTCGCCAGGATGCACCTTGTTAAGAGGGTCATCCTTAGCTGGTTGAGCTGCTCCAATGTACATATCCACAGCTGCTAAGCCACAATAAGCCATTACTCCGTTCAAATATGCCTCGGAAATCTTCATGCGGGGTTTGGTATGTCCAACGTTCAAAAAAGCACCCGAAGAACACATGATACCAAAAGTGCCTGTGGTCACCACATCAACCTGGCGGGCTACCTCTTTCAGACCTTTTTCTCTAACCATTTCAATTACTTCTTCGGCAGTAACCACCACCGCTTTGCCTTCGCGGATTTTCTGATTAATCTCCTCATAACTACGTAACTTTCCCTCCACCCCTTATCACCTCCGTTTTTCAGGGAACTAAAAATAAAAAAACCCTCGCCCAAGGGGCGAGGGTTGCCCGCGGTACCACCCTTGTGACCGACAAAAAGAACTCGCCAGCCACTCTTTGCCTTTAACGGAGCCACCGTTTGTGGCTACTTGTCTTCACCACAACCTCTCCAGGGCCATTTCGTCGGGTTTCGGAAACCGGGCTCCCACCTTTCCCCGGCTCTCTCTGTTCCTCCCCCTGACTACTAATCCCTATCCTCGATCTCGAGCCTTGATTCACTTTGTTTTGAGAATTATAGTTACCCAAAAATAACTTGTCAATAGGTTTTTCTACTTTTTCTATAAAAAAACTAATATTTCTAAATCCAGGTGTCTTATAGTATGCTGTCCAAGTATAAAAATACTCCAAAGAGGTGGTAGAAATGTACAGGCTTCTGATACTCAAGATTGCGGCCCGCTCAAAACAAGCTCCCCAAGTTCAGGAAACCCTCACCCAGTTCGGGTGTAACATAAAAACCCGCCTGGGACTTCACGAAGTTTCTCCCGAATATTGTGCCGAAGACGGCCTGGTAATATTAGAACTCACTGGAAAACAAGAAGAAATCGACCAGTTAAAGGGAAGTTTAAACAAACTGGAGGGAGTTATCACCCACTACCTCGAAATATAAATTCGAGCTTCCTATCTCAAAATTCTCCAGGACAAACGGCCCATTTCCTCGCCCCGAGGGCTTACCCTCAGGTCGCCACAAACCACGAAGTGAGGCTCTTCCTTGCAGAGGGGAGTAGCCCATATTTCTACTTTGCCCTCAGAAAGATCGATTTTCTTAAGAACTCCCAGCCCTATCTCCTGAAGCTGCTTAGAATAAAGGCAGCAGAGCAGGTTGCCCATGTCTTCAGGGAAGACCCAGTATCCACTCCATCCCTTAGAAAAAGCGCCTCTCTTTGCTTGCTCCGAGCAAAAGATGTGATACCGTTTTCTTCCCACTTTAAAAACCACCCCCTCCTCCAGGGGAATAACTTGCTGGAGGTAAAAATAAGGAGAGAGGGGAGCAAAAAGACGCAATCTGGGCAATTCCAGAACAAAGGCTCTGGCTTTGGAAAAGTATTCCGCAAAAAGCAATTTTCGATGACTCTTCCTCTCCTCAAAGCTTTTGTTCTTGAGCCCGGTTGGGGGAGGCAAAACCAGAAAATCTTTTATTCCCAGGGACCTGAGCACAGCAAATTCCTCTTCGCTCCCCAGGCCAACCACCAGCTGGGGCATTAATAACTTTATTTTCAACATTTTAAGGTATAGACCCTCTAAACCCCGAAAAAGGCCACAGGTGTCGACCACGACTATCCTGGCAAGCTCTCGAGCCATCTGCACCATTTCAAACACGGAAAGTGCAGTCAAAAGCAGGTGCCGGGAGGGAGTGGTGTCACCCACAAAACGGAAATAAGGAGTAAAAAGGGAGTCCTGAAGTTTTACGCCTTTCCCCGGGGAAAGCATTCCCACTGTAGTAGGTGGACCCACTACAGATTGACCCAGGTCACTATCCACCAGAGCAAAATCCCGACCATACTTTTTGAAAAAATCACAGATAAGCCTGACCAGAGTGGTTTTCCCCCGATCCACCGGAGCAACCACCATAATCACCCCTGCAAAGTCGGTAAGTTTTCCCCGAAGTGGAACCCATTCTTCTGGCCAGGAAAAATCAGCGTCCATAGGCCATGTTCAAAAGATCGCCCAAAGGTAGTATCTGATAACCTCTTTCTTGGATTGCTTCAATCATTTCATCAAGCAAAGAAGCAGTTTGAGGAACCACATGCAGAAGAACAATATCACCCGGAGAAAGTTGGGTAAGTAAGTTTTCCGTGATTTGCTCCTGACAATCACTCAACGCCCAGTCTCTGGTATCCAGAGACCACATCAAAATACTGTAGCCAGTACGTCCACAGGCCTCTTTTACCAGGTTGTTAAGAAAGCCTCCAGGAGGCCTGAAATATAAAGGGATACGGCCCGTGATCTTAAAAACTACCTTTTCACATTTTTGTATATCTTCTATCAATTTTTCAAGGCTCTTAGAGTCATCAAAGATATGCGAAAAAGAGTGATTTCCCAACTCATGGCCCTGCAAAACTATGCTTTTCAACAACTCAGGATATCTTTGCGCCTGAGCACCAATAACAAAAAAGGTGGCTTTAACCTTTCTTCTGCTCAGGACTTTCAGAATATCCGTGAGAGCAGGAGCCGGAGCATCATCAAAGGTCAAAGCCACCACTTTATCCTCTACATGCACCTGGGTAATCACTCTCACCCGATTCCAGCCGTAAACATACTGTTCACAGGGCTCAAAAGCCAGAGCTTCTATGCTCCCAAAAATCACCACCCAGAGAGTAACCAACCCCAGAAACGCAAAGAGAAAGCGCATCAAACAACCGTTTTCAGCTTCTGTTCGATATTCTTCTTGGGAAGATATCCTACCAGTCGCTCTACCTCTTGGCCATTTTTAAAAATGATCAGAGTAGGAATGGCGTGGATACCATACTGCTGGGCCACAGAGGGGGACTCATCAGTGTTGAGCTTGGCTACCTTGAGCTTACCAGCCCACTCCTCGGCAATTTCTTCCACGATGGGAGCCAGCATGTGACAAGGCATACACCAGGTAGCCCAGAAATCAACCAGCACGGGGAGTTCCGAATCGAGAACCTCTTGTTTAAAGTTATCCTGATTCACTTTCACAATGTTTCTTACCATTTCAATCACGCTCCTTTTTCTGACCGATCTTCAATTCTTTACCGGAAAGTAATCGGCGAATATTTTCTCTGTGCCTTATAAACACGAGCAGCGCTGCAAGTATTCCCCAGAATGCAAAGTGCCAGGGACGATCGAACACCACCAGAAAAACGGGCATCAAGGCTGCCCCGGTGAGAGAACCCAGAGAAGAATAGCGCGTCAAAGCAACCACTATCACCCAGGAAAGAAAACACAGGGAGGCTGCAGGCCAGGAAAGGCAAAAAAGCACTCCCAGAGTAGTAGCCACACCCTTTCCACCCTTGAAACCAAGAAAAATCGACCAGTTGTGGCCGATTACGATCAAAAAAGTAGCAACCAGCCACCAGCCTGGATGAGACACGAAAGCACTAGCCAGACAAGCTCCCAGAAACCCTTTCAAAGCATCGAGTATTCCTGCCAGCAAGGCTCCCTTAAAACCCACCACCCGGGAAACGTTGGTAGCACCAATATTGCCACTCCCAAATTTCCTTATATCAACTCCTCGCATTACCCAGCCCACGATAAGGCCACAAGGCAAAGAACCCAAAAGGTAATTAATGATTGGAACCAACCACCAGGGCATCAACTCTCACCATACCTTCCAAAAACCAGCGCTCCATTGTGTCCACCAAACCCAAAAGAGTTGGAAAGGGCATTACGAATAGAGCATTCCACGCTCTTTTGAGGGGTGTAATCAAGGTCGCATTCCGGGTCGGGGTTTTCAAAATTGATAGTAGGTGGAACAATCCCATGGTAAATCGCAAGAGCCGTAGCCGCAGCCTCAACGGCTCCAGCTGCTCCTAAAAGATGGCCCACCATTGATTTGATAGAACTTATCTTCAGAGAATAAGCGCGTTCTCCAAAGGCGCGCTTTATGGCCAGACTTTCCATACGGTCGTTGAGCGGGGTTGAGGTTCCATGAGCATTTATGTAATCAACTTCCTCGGGTCCTATCCCCGCATCCCGCATGGCAAGAAGCATGGCCCGTGCTGCTCCACTCCCCTCCGGGTCCGGAGCAGTGATATGGTAGGCATCGCAGGTTGATGCATATCCCTTCAACTCAGCGTATATCCGAGCTCCTCTTTTTCGGGCAACTTCTTCTGCTTCAAGCAGAATCGCAGCAGCACCTTCGGCCATCACAAAACCATCACGGTCTCGATCGAAAGGTCGGGAAGCTTTTTCCGGCTCGTCGTTGCGCACTGACAAGGCTTTCATGGCACAAAACCCGGCCAGGGAAATGGGAGTAATGGAGGCCTCAGCACCTACTGCAAGCATCCAGTCAGCCTCTCCAAGCTGGATAATGCGCAGTGCCTCACCCAGCGCATGGGTTGAGGCTTCACAAGCCGTGGAAACACAACTGTTAGGCCCCTTCAAACCTAATTGAATAGCCACATTCGCTGCCCCCATATTGACAATCATCATGGGAATAAAGAAAGGGCTAACCTTAGAAGGTCCTTTCTCTAGCAATGCCTTGTGTTGCTCTTCAAAAGTTTTGATACCTCCAATACCTGAACCAAGAATCACCCCAATTAGGTTACGGTCTATGCGCGCCACATCCAGACCCGCATCTTCAACGGCCATCATTGAAGCACACACCGCAAATTGGGAAAAGCGATCCATCCTGCGAGCCTCTTTGCGGGAGAGAAACTTTTCCACGTCAAAGTCCCGTACCTCGCCAGCAATTTGGGAATCAAAATCGGAAGGATCAAAAGCTTCAATCCGCTTTATACCTGAACGGCCCTCCCGCAGGGCCTGCCAGAACTTTTCCTTACCAGTACCTACAGGACTGATCACCCCTAACCCAGTAACAACCACCTTTCTTCTCAAGAGCAAAACCTCCCTTTCACCAGCGAATAAGTGCAGAACCCCAGGTTAAACCCGCACCAAAGCCAACAAGCAACACCAGATCACCTTCTTTGATTTTTCCCTCCCGATAGGCTTCGTCAAGGGCGATGGGAATGGAAGCAGAAGAAGTATTGCCATATTTGTGCACGTTAACAAATATCTTTTCCTGGGGGATTTTTAACCTTCGGGCAGCAGAATCAACAATCCTGATATTGGCCTGATGAGGAATAAATAGAGCGACTTCCTCAAGTCCTACTCCAGCCCTCTTTGCTACTTCCCTTGAAGCTTCTTCCATTATCCTCACCGCAAATTTAAAAACCTCGTTGCCACTCATTTTTATGTAATGTAACCGTTTTTCCACGCTTTCCCGGGAAGCTGGTATGCGGGAGCCTCCAGCTGGAAGCTCCAGAAGATGCGCGCCTCCACCGTCGCTACCCAGATAGGAAGCTATCAAACCCGGGTGATCCGTTTTCTCGAGCACACAGGCTCCCGCTCCATCCCCAAACAGAACACAGGTAGTACGGTCTTCCCAGTCTACGATTTTGGAAAGCGTTTCCGCACCAACCACCAGGGCTTTATTACCCCCACCTCCAATCAGATACTTTTCGGCCATAACCAGTGCATAAACAAAGCCCGTGCATCCAGCCTCAAGATCAAAGCAGGCTGCTTGGGGAGCACCCAGCTCCCGTTGCAGAAGACAGGCCGTAGCGGGAAAAAACATATCGGGGGTAACTGTGGCCACCACAATCAAATCCAGCTCTCGGGGATCGACCTGGGCCATCTGCAAGGCTCGACGAGCTGCCTCAAGGGCCAGCGAAGAGGTCGTCTCTTGAGGCGAGGCAATTCTTCTTTCTCTAATTCCAGTACGAGTGGTTATCCATTCATCACTGGTATCCACCATCTTTTCAAGATCCTGGTTACTCAAAACCTTACTCGGAACACAAGAACCAATACCGCTGAGCTTTGCAAAAAATTTTTCCAATTCCTACTCCTCCTTAACTTCAACTAAGGAAAAGCCAATTTCTGCTTCAGCCACAACTTTATCACCAACCCGAGCTACTCCACTGAGCTTACCCATCCTCCTTTTGAGTTTCAAGAGAGTAAGCTCCATAACCAGCTGGTCTCCAGGCACTACTGGTCTTCTGAAGCGAACATTTTCAAGGGTGGTGAAATAGGGAATGCAATTTTTAAATTCTTCCATATTCATCATCATGGTAGCTCCAACCTGGGCCATGCTTTCCAAAATCAAAACTCCGGGCATAACTGGCCGTCCAGGAAAATGCCCCTGGAAGAACCACTCGTTGACGGTAACATTTTTAATGCCTACCACCCGGTTTTCTTCTAGCGAAATTATTCTATCAACCAGGAGGAACGGGAAGCGATGCGGCAATATTTCCTGAATTTTCCTAACATCAAATTCCATCCTCGAATACCCCCTCGGTTTTTTAATAATGTATCCAAACAAAAGCAAATTGACAAGCCAAAACGTTTAAAGTAGTATTATTAAACAATAATGGAAGGCTATTAAGAGGTGGACGGAAAATGATGAGAAGTTTGCGCAAAAACCTTGATGTAATACTGATTATAGTAGTGGTTGCTTTTGCGGTAACCATTTATTACGGCTATGGAGCTTATCGGCGCACAGGCAGGACCACTCAGGCAGCAGCTGCAACAGTCAACAACACAGTTATCACTTTTTCAGAGCTGGACTCCGCTTTCCGAAATCTCCTTTCTCGCTACGACAGCAAAACCCTGAACCAAATGGATGAAAAAGCCTTCCAATTTTTGCGCATGATGACCCTGGAAAATCTCATTAACAACGAATTACTTTACCAGGAAGCCCGATCTAGAAAAATAAGAGTTTCCTCTCAAGAAATAGAAGAACAACTTAACGCAATTAAGGCCAATTTCCCGTCTGAGAAGGAATTCAATAATTTCCTGAGCTATCAGCGCATCAGTTTGCCAGCCCTTCGCGAATCCATAAAGAGAGAGCTTATGATTCAAAAACTTATCGATTCTCTCGGCCAAGGCATTGAAATACCGGAAGAAGAAATAAAAAAATATTATGAGGAAAACAAGAATCTCTTTACCACTCCTGCCCAGTATCACCTGCGCCAGATAACTGTATTTTCACAGGAAGAAGCCGATAAAGCCCTCAAACGCATTTATCTTGGAGAAGATTTTGCCAAAGTGGCCCAAGAAGTATCCCAGGACCAGTATAGCTCCAGTGGCGGGGACCTGGGCTGGGTCAGTGAAGGTTCAATACCCGAGGAAGCCCGAGAAGCCATAAAAAAACTTGCCGACCAACCCAATGCAGTTACTGGAGTCATCAAAGTGGGAGATGTTTACCGAATTTATCAGGTTCTCGAATTTAAACCCCAACAAACCACTTCCTTTGAAGAAGCCAAAGACGATATACGCAAAATCTTAGAAAATGAACAGAAAAACGTACGCCTGGAGCATTTGATTGCCGAACTTCGCGAAAAAAGCACCATCACCATCTCAGAAGCTCTGCAACCCCAGGAAGCTCAGGCAGAGGAAAGCGAGAGCGTCTCTCAAGGAGAATCCCCTCAAAAGGAGTCAGTATCCGATCTGGAAAATAACCCTGAAAGCACTCCTTGAAGGGCAGACATGGCGTACAAAGGTTTTTGGGTTGTTGTAGCGGGAATTTTGGCTGTAGCCTTTTTGTTTTTGTCTTTTTCTGGCAATAATTATTCAAAAGAAAGCAGTATCCATCTTTGGAACTACGACCTCTCCAACCTCAAAAGAAACGAACTACTCCCCTTCCTGGAGCTGGTAAATAAAGAATGGTTGGACAAACCCTTCAAAGTAAGGATACAAAAAGAAGTTTTCTTGTTACCCAAAAAAGAGCTGGGATGGGGCTTAAATCTTGTCCAAACCCGGAAGGCCATTCTGAAAGCCAAAGCTTCTCAGGTAACCCCCGTTTTCAACTACGACCTTGAAGCAACTTCGAAGTGGCTCCAAGAACTTGCTCAAAAAACCCATCTTCCTCCAGAAGAGGCCTCGCTCCTCGCAGGCAAAGTAAAGAGAGCCCGGCATGGAAAAAGTATCGATGTAGAACAAGCCCTGCAGGAAATAATCCAGGCCATTGAGCAAGGTAAAAATGAAATAGAAATCGCCATGACGCAAACCATACCTCCTCGCAAAGATACCAGGCAGGTCCTTGAGGAAATAGGGTGCAAGTACCTCCTGGCTTCCTTCCAAACCTCCTGCCGTGAAAAAGATGAAGGGGCCCTCTTCAACATCAAAAAGGCCGCTCAGACCATAGATGGCTTGATCGTGGAACGTGGCAAGGTTTTTTCTTTCAATGAAGCAGTAGGGGAAGCTGGAAAGGACGACGGTTACCAGGAAGCACCGATTTTTGTGAATGGAAACCTAAGCACCGGCTTTGGAGGAGGTGTTTGCCAGGTAGCATCCACCTTATACAATGCCCTTCTTCTCACCGAAGCCCAAATCGTCGAGCGCCACCCCCACTCCGGGTATTACCCGGAAACTGCCTATGTTCCGCCTGGAAGAGATGCTGCAGTGAGCTACGGGTATAAGGATTTTCGCTTCCGGTTTAAAGATCAGAAAGTGGTCATCTTTGCCGAAGTGGACGAAAATCAAATGCTTACTGTATCACTATGGGGGGAGAAAGAAAACCACCTGCAACGTTCTTTTAAAACCGAAGTTGTTGCCACCCAAAAAGCAGAAGCAGGAAAAAATTTCCTGACCGTGCGCACCACTGTCTTGGAAAGCGGAAATCCCCTCCTTACTTATCAGGACACCTACTTGACCAGCGAAGAGTTTGCAAGAGAACTCGTCCAAACTTACTGATTCCAGATGACCTCCATCATAGCCAGTATGTTTTCGCAGGGAATGTCCCTGGGCAAGGCATGGGAAGGAGCAGCGATATAGCCTCCACTTTTGCCTATTTCCTCAATAATTCTTCTGACTTCCCTTTTCACTTCTTCCGGGGTGCCAAAAGGCAAAAGGCGCTGGATGCTTATCCCTCCCCAGAAAGCCAGTTTGCCCTGATATTGCCTTTTAACGGCAAAGATATCCATCACTTCAGGCTGAAAAGGATTAAAAACATCAAGCCCAATCTCTACCAGGTCAGGAAGAATTTCCTGAACTTTACCGCAGGAATGGAGGGTAACCTTTTTACCCTTTTTCTTGGCAAGAGCAATGAGTTCCGCAAGACGAGGCTTTATAAACTTTCTCCACAAACGAGGACCCATAATAAGGTCCTGCTGCCAGCCCCAGTCATCTCCAAAATGCACTCCATCCAGACCCATATCCAGAGCTTTGTCAATGACCCGCAGGTTAAAATAATTGATGTGATCCAGAAGGTCCTCTACAAATTCGGGATTCATAACCATGTCAGAAAGCAGGTTTTCCATTCCTCGCAGGCTCCAGGCCCGCTCAAATAGAGTATAGGTCTGGCGCAAAAGCAGGAATTTATTCCGGTTCTTTTCCACAAAACCAGGTATTCCTTTAAAACGCCGCGGGTCATCCGGGTCAGGGAAACGGTATCCTGAAAGTGATGGCCTGTCCAGGACAGGGGTAGGATTGCCAATATCTGGGTCAATGTGGCGGTCCCACACCACTCCCCACTCGTCCTGCACAAAGCCAGGTTTTACTTCTGAAAAACCATCAGGAGGAATCGCCTTTATAAAAGCCAGGTGGTTCCCCCATTCATCAAGAAAATTTGGATTCCCAAGAAACCGGGCCATTTTTTCCCAGGCAGGGATGGTAAAATCAATGTGATGGGGAACCCGGTCAATTTCCCGGTATTCTATAGCCCTCAGTATTCGCTCTTTTTCGGTCATCTAAATCTACCTCCTATCTCTCCCGGGCGATAATTTCTATGTCAATAACCGGTTTTTCCTGAAGCAGTTTGCCCAGATTAAAAGTTTGATACCAGGTTTTACCCTCCACCTGCCCATCAACAAAGCTAAGGATTTCACCAGGCATATAAGTTTTAACCACCAGATCCACAGAACTTAAAAAGGGTCTTACACCCCAGGAATTAAGTCCCTGAATCGAGGATTCAATGCCTTCACCATCCACCCTGCCTCGTAAAATTATTAAGTCCCCGTCCTTAGAGAGTGTGAAGTCCTCTCCCAGAAACTGTTCAGTAAACTCTTTTAACTTTTCCGGGTGCTTACTGAAATCCCACACCCAGGCAACTGCATAAGGAGGAGCGTCTCTCTTTTCCTGAAGAGAGATAAATTCCCGGTCCTCAGGAGAAAGTTTCTTGTACTCTTGCAGTGCAAAAGCACGCGCTTTGTCAAACACCGTATAATCCTGAGTATAAATTACTACCCTGGCCCGGGGAATGGTAGCCTGAGAGTCCACCTTAACCGCTACTTCAACCTGAGCGCAACCGGCAAACAAAGATAGTAGTCCCAAAAGAAGAACAACAAACACCAGCGACTTCTTAGGCATAGGAATACCTCCAGAAAATAAATGTTTTTAAAAATATTAACACAGTTCACGCTGGGGAGGTAAAAAATATGGCCTATGTGGAGCTCATCGCCCAAAAAGGAAAAGTTGAGGCTCGGATTGGCGAAACAACAGTTTCTTTCAAAAGTAGCGGAGCCGAAAGCGAAACCGGTCACTGGCCCACCGAATACATCCTGGCAGCACTGGGGAGCTGCTTTGCGGGAACCGCTTTTGCGTATGCCAAGACCAAGAATTTCCCTCTGGAAAAAATAATTGCCCGCATTAAAGGAGAGCTGGCTGACGCTCCTTCCCGAATTGCCAGAATCGAGATGGAAGTGGAAATGGAAGGCAATCTCACCCCAAAAGAGCGGGAAAGAATTCTTAAAGCGGCAGAGCGAGCTTGCACCGTAATGAATACCCTGCGCCAGGGCGTGGAAGAAATTCAAGCCAAATTAGCCTTTTAAAAGCTGTTGCCAGCTGGCAATAGCTTTTAGAGTTCAGGAAATACGGCTGTAACCCGGGGGCCTCCGGTCGGTAAGTTTGGCATGAGCAATATTTAGTTTCCTGATTATGGCTATGCCATAAGGACAGCGCTTTTCACACTCTCCACACCGATTACAGGAAAGCGCATTTTTAGAAAGCTTAGAGTAAGCCTCCTGCGCATAATCCTGATTACCAAACCAGAAACGCAACCGATCTCGGAGAGCGTACTCGGCAGGATCCCGTACCACTCCATCCTGCATCTGGCGATCGTATTGACCTTCCAGTAAGAAAATTCGAGGTATATCAATACCCTGAGGACAGGGAAGGCACTTGCCACACTGCCGACATACGTAATTTCCAAGTTCCGGGGCTTCACTAAACCATCTTTCTTTCTCCTCTTCACTCATGGGAACAAAACTCTCCGCAATAGCCAGGTCTTTCCTCAGGTATTCTTCGGTATTGGCCCCCAAAACCACACAGCTCACCGGCAAAGATAACGTATAGCGCAAAGCCTGCTCAAAGCTGCGCCATAAGAAACCATCCGCAAAAGGTTTCATGGCCAGGACACCTGCTTTTTTCTCTTGAGCAAGAGGAATGACTCTCTCTTCCCAACCTGGAAAGTTGAAGCGATCAAAGTAATTGAGAGGAATCATCAGTGCATCAAAAGGGTAACCCTGGAGCGCTTTTACAGCAACCTCTGGTGTCACGTGATTTGAAAAAGCTACATAGCGAATCTTCCCATCCTTTTTGGCTTTCTCAACCCCCTCCAGTGCCCCGCCAGGAGCAAGCAACTCTTCAAGAGTCTCAAAGCGATTGAGTTCGTGAATAAAGAAAAGATCCAGATAGTCGGTATTCAACCTTTTTAAGCTCCCCTCAATGGAAAGAAGTATTTCCTCTTTCTTCCTGCTTCTTGATTTGGTTGCTACCACACACTCTTTTCTTCGGGTTTTCAGGACCTCTCCAACTTTTCTTTCGGAATCCCCGTGCCCATAAAGTTCAGCAGTCTCCAGGTAATTACCTCCCAGGTCAAGATAAAGATTGATCAAACGCACCGCATCTTCAAAAAGGAGTTCAACTAAGTGGAAGCCCCCTAAACCCAGAAGAGAAAGCTCCAGATCGGTATTGCCAAGTTGTCTTTTCTCCATTCTCAACACCCCTTTAGGGCATTATCCTTTAAAAAAGGAGGCCTGGCAAGGAAACTTGGAAGACACCCCAAAACTACCACTTTCCAGCTATCTCTGGTTAGGGATTCCTGCATCCCAAACTTCAGTACATTCTTTCCCTACTGCTTCCTCTGCTCACCCTCCAAACTTGAAAATTAGCTAAAACCAACAGAAAAACAACATTCGGTTTTAATGGTCAACCTGAACATCAACCAAGTCTCGCTTTCCAGGATTACCCTTTTACGCTCCCACGAGTAAGACCTCCAACCAGCTGCTGTTGGACAAACATAAACAGAATGAACACCGGAATGCAGATCAGAGAAGAAGCGGCCATGAGATTACCCCAGTTGGTTTCGTACTGGCCCACATAGTCAAATATGCCCACCGGGAGTGTCCTCTTAGCCTCACTGGTAATAAACGTCAAGGCAAACATGAATTCCTGCCAGGTTATGAAGAAGAGATAAGCAAACGTTGCCCCCAACCCCGGGCGCACCAGGGGGACGATGACTCTCCAAAAAGCTGCAAGACGGGTACATCCATCAATCATGGCTGCTTCCTCAAGTTCTTTGGGAATTCCCAAAAAGAAGTTTCTGAGAAGCCACACTCCGACCGGAACCGAAAAAGTGAGATAAGCAATGATCAGGGACCAGTAAGTATCTATCAAACCAAATTGGCTCATGAGCTTGTACAAAGAAACGATAATCGCCGCCAAGGGGAAAAGCTGGCTCAGCAGAATTAAGATAAAGAAGAAGTTTTTTCCCGGAAAATGCAAGCGCGCGTAGCTGTAAGACGAAAAAAGAGCGACGCCGAGCACTATGACCGTGGACGACGCTGCAATGAGCAAGCTGTTCAAAAAATATCTAATGAACATGGAGCCCCGCCCAATGACGTGCAAGTAGTTAGACAGAGTTGGCCTTTTGGGACATAGGTAAGGAGGCGAGGTGAACTG
>CAZMZG010000008.1:0-45726 GCA_964570785.1 uncultured Atribacterota bacterium
TTATAAAAATACTGCCAAGGTAACTGTCTGTTTCTTTGGTGATGGTGCAGCCAACACTGGAGCTTTTCACGAAGCAGTTAACCTGGCCTCAGTATGGAAGTTACCGGTGGTTTTTGTTTGCGAAAACAACCTTTACGCCATGTCCACTCCAGTGGGTGAAGCCTTTCCTATTCAGGACATTGCTGAACGTGCCCAGGCTTATGGTATTCCTGGGATGGTAGTGGATGGGATGGATGTCCTGGCTGTGAAAGAAGCTGTTGAGCAAGCTGCAGAACGTGCTCGGCGCGGTGAAGGTCCCACTCTCATTGAGTGCAAGACTTATCGTTATCTGGGGCATTCCAAAAGCGACCCTCGAGCTTATCGTACCCGTGAAGAGGAAAAGCAATGGAAAGAGCGGGACTCCATAAAGAACTTCCGCAAGTATTTGCTTGAAAACAACATTGCTACCGAAGAGGAAATCAAAAACATTGATGCTGAAGTGGAAAAGGAAGTTGAAGAGGCTGTTGAATTTGCAGAAAAAAGTCCTTATCCTCCCCTTGAGGAAATCACCAGAGATGTTTACGTAGAGGAGGATTTTGCAGAAATCGAGCGCCAAAAGGGCACCAAGGTGGTGCGTTCTATTCTGGAATATGCTCCCGAAGCAATGAGAGAGATAACTTATCGGGAAGCTCTCAACGAAGCCTTGCGTGAAGAGTTACGTCGGAATGAAAATGTGGTGCTTCTTGGAGAAGATATTGCGCTTTATGGAGGAGCTTACGGGGTTACCCGTGGTCTCTGGCAAGAGTTTGGTGGAGAAAGAGTTCGCAACACGCCCATTTCTGAGGCAGCAATTGTGGGTTGTTGTGTTGGTGCAGCGGTGACCGGGTTACGCCCGGTGGGGGAGATTATGTACGTGGACTTTATGACTTTGTGTATGGACCAGCTGGCTAATCAGGGAGCAAAGATTCGCTACATGTTCGGTGGCAAAGCTCGTGTTCCTATGGTTATTCGCACTGAGGGTGGTTGCGGTCGTTCTTCAGGTGCCCAGCACGCTCAAAGCCTTGAGGCATGGTTTGTACATGTTCCCGGTCTTAAAGTGGTAATGCCAGCTACTCCTTTTGATGCTAAAGGCCTACTTAAAGCTGCTATTCGGGAGGACAATCCGGTGCTTTTTATTGAGCACAAGATGCTTTACAATACTAAAGGGTTGGTTCCCGAAGAAGAGTATATCATTCCTCTGGGTCTTGCTGATGTGAAAAGAGAAGGTAAGGATGTTACCGTGGTTGCTTACTCAAGGATGGCGCTTAGAGCACTGGAAGCAGCCGAAATTCTTGCTAAAGAAGGCATCGAGATCGAGGTGGTTGACCCTCGTACCCTGCTTCCTCTCGATATAGAAACCATTTGCAACTCCATTCGGAAGACGGGTAGAGTAGTTATTGTACATGAGGGCTGCAAAACAGGTGGAGCTGGCGCAGAAATTGGTATGCAGATTGTGGAAAATGCCTTTGATTATCTGGATGCTCCTGTGGTCCGTTTGGGAGCCAAAGACGCACCGGTGCCTTGTAGCAGATATCTTGAGGACAACTCCATCCCCCTTACTGAGGACATTGTAGAAGCGGTGCGCAAGCTGGTGAAAGGAGAAATATAAAATGGCTGAGGTACACCTTGGCATTAACAACTGTTTTGCCATTGGCAGGTTCCCGGAGCCCGAAGAGTGGCTCCGGGTGGTCAAGGATGAACTGGGCCTTGAGCACGTGCAGTTTTCAGTAGATTTGCTGGATCCAGTGATTATTGATGATGAAATAGTGAGGGAAAATTGTGCTTACATCCGGGAGCTGGCTGAAGCCAAGGGAGTTGCCATAGATACAGTTTCTACAGGAGAGGCTGCTCACAAGTTTAACCTCCTTTTGCAGCCTGACCCGGGTATGCGCAGGTGTTACCTTCGCTGGTATGAAAAACTGGTTCGCATGGGCACACTCCTTGGGGCCGAAGCTTCCGGTATTTATGTGGGCAGTTTGAGTCAGCTTGATGATCGTAATCCTCAGCGCAGAAATTTCTTGATTGAAGTTTTGCTTGAAGAAATTTCATATTTAACTTTTGTGGCGCGCCAGAATGGGCAAAAATATTTTCTTTGGGAGCCCATGTCTTTGCCCCGGGAGCTTCCCTGTACCATTGACGAGACCAAGCGGATGCTGGATTTGGTCAATAAAAAATCATATCTTCCAGTATTGCTCTGTCTTGATGTGGGGCACGGGTACCTGCGCTCCTCAGACCCCCGTGACCTGGATGCTTACGCCTGGTTGCGAGAGCTGGCTCATCTTTCTCCTTCCATTCATATTCAGCAGACCGATCGCAGAGGTAGCCGACACTGGCCTTTTACCGAGGAGTATAAAGCACAGGGAGTAATTGTTCCAGAAAAGGTTCTGGAGGCTATTGAGGAATCTGGAGCCAAGAAAACCATTTTGGTTTTCGAGTTTTTCTACTCAGCTCATGCTTTGAGCGAGGAAAGCGTTATTCCCAGCATGAAGCAAAGCGTTGATTACTGGAGGGAAGCCATAGCGCGCTTTTATGGAAAATAAAACCAAGCTTTTTGTTCTGGCTGGAGTTTCCTTTCTATTTTTAGCTATATCGATGATCATGCATGGTGCTGTTTTGCCAGTCTGGCTTAGGGAGTTTAATCTTTCTGCCACTCTTGGTGGAAGGCTGTTTTTCATGTATTACCTGAGCTATGTGGTTTTGACTTTTTCAAGTGGTTGGTCGGCTCAGCTTTTCGGCGGAGGATGGGTGCTTTTTGCGTGTTATCTTTTTTTAGTTGCTGGTTTTGCAATGCTGGGTATGGCCCCTTCTTTCCTGTATCTGAACTTAGGAATGCTTTTGCTCGGCGCAGGAGGAGGTTTACTCGAGGCTCCCCTGACTGCAGTGATTTCCCGTTTTTTTCGTGGCGAAGAAGGCTATGCTCTTAACCTGAGTCAAGTTTTCTTTGGGGTGGGAGCAAGCATAGGGCCTTTTTTGACTGGTTTTTTGCTTTCACGAGGAGTACCCTGGCGCTTGCTCTACATTTTTCTCCTTCTGGTGGCAATACTTTTAGCTACCCTGGTTTTTAAGTCGAGAGAGCTTTTCCAGATTTCTTCCCCCAAGAGGGAGAAGATTACCATGGAGTTTCTTTCTCGATGGAAAGGGTTTTTAGGTGTTATGGCTTTAGCAATGCTTTTGTACGTGGGAGCAGAAATTGGTTCCTCTTCCTGGATGAGCACTTATCTGGTGAGGGAGTTGCAGAGTACGATTTTCTGGGGTGGAACAGCCATTGCGATTTTCTGGGCGATGATTACTGGAGGCCGTTTCCTGTTTGCTTTCCTTTCCCGGTTCTTTGATTATTCTCTGCTTTTGCGAATCGGAAGCGTGATGAATGTAATTTCGCTGTTGTTTTTGCTTTTTACAAGCCGCATAGAACTTGCTCTGATGGCCTTTGGCGGTTTGGGTCTGGGCTGTTCAGGTATCTGGCCCTTGATCATTGCTCATCTCACCTCCCGGATTGAGGAGAATCATTTTGCTTCTGTGGGTTTCATAGTGGGTTTTGGAGGTCTGGGAGCTTTAACTTTTCCTTATCTCTTTGGCTTTCTGGGTGACCACCTGGGCTTGCGTTCCATTTTCTTTTTTGTGCTGTTACTCAGCGGGTTGTTATTCGTGGCCTTTAATTCTCGATTTTTCCTGAAAAAGGAGGCATAAACTTTGGCAATAGGAGGCATTGATGTTGGAACCAGTGGTTGTAAGGTAGTCATTTTTGACCTTAAAGGTGCGGTGCTTTCTCAGGCTTATCGAGAATATCCTTTTCTTGTTCCTCAGCCGGGATGGCTGGAGATAGACCCTGAACTCATCTGGAGTGCAGTTGTTGAAGCCCTTAAAGAGGCTGTCCTTGTTTTAAAGGAACCCTTAGAAGCGATAGGTGTTACCTCTCACGGAGAATCAATGGTTCCTCTTTCTAAAGAGGGGCGAGCGTTGACCAATTTAATTTGCAATTTTGACACCCGTTCTCACCGCTATGTTGAGTTCTGGAAAGAAAGGCTGGGGGAATGGCCAATTTACCAGATAACCGGTATGCCCATTCATGGTATGTATACAGCAAACAAGATCCTCTGGTTGAGGGACAATATGCCTCAGGTGTTTGAAAAGACCTGGAAATTTATGTGTGTGGAAGATTACGTTCTTTTCAGGCTGACCGGTGAAGGTCCTTTTATTGATTTCTCGCTGGCTGGACGCACTATGATGTTTGATGTCCGCAAGAAAAGATGGTCTCCCGAAATCCTCAGGCTGATGGGGATTGATGAGGATCGACTTTCTAATCCTGTGCCTTCAGGTACGGTGGCGGGAAAGCTCTCTAAAAGTGTTGCTGAGGAGATTGGTTTGGGCAGGAGACCTCTGGTAGTCAGTGGAGGTCATGATCAACCCTGCGGTGTACTGGGATGTGCAGCCAGCAGAGCTGGTGAGGCGATGTATGGGATTGGTACTTCAGAGTGTGTGGCTCTTAACCTGGGAAAAAATCCTTCTTTTGATGAAGCCATGATGCGTAACAGTTTTTGCTGCTATCCTCACGTTGTGGAGGGACATTACCTCACTCTGGCCTATATTGCTTCTGGTGGTTCTCTCTTGCGCTGGTTCAGAGATGAATTTGGACAGGTAGAAAAGCAAATCGCTCAAAAAGAGGGGAAGGATGTCTATCAGGTGCTTATTGAGCGCATTTCTGACCGACCCTCTTCGCTCCTTATTCTGCCCCACTTTGCGGGCTCAGGCACTCCTTACCTTGATGAGAATTCTCGGGGAGCCATTCTGGGCCTTACCCTGGGAAGTTCTCGATTTGATATTTTGCGTGCCATCCTGGAGAGTCTCTCTTTTGAAATGCGTCTCAACGTAGAGCTTCTCGAGGAGTTTGGGATACCAGTTTCTGATTTCCGAGCTACCGGGGGAGGGGCTCGCTCGGCGGTGTGGCTCAAAATGAAGGCCGATATCCTGAGGAAACCGATTTTTACCTTAGAAACTGGTGAGGCGGTTGCTCTGGGCACTGCTATACTTGCTGGTTTGGGAAGTGGATTGTTTGGGAATTGCGAAGAAGGAGTGAAAAACATGGTTCGGATAAAAGAAAAAATCCTGCCCCGTCAAAAAGACATTTATGAAAAGCACTACCGTATTTATCGGAAAGTGTATAACCAGTTAAAGGGAATCAACTGGGAGCTCAGCAGTCTTGAAAATTCTAAAAATTAGGGAGGCGATAAAAAGTGAAGTTTAAAGGATTTGCTACTGGAGTGTGGGTTTTTGGGGCCTGTCCAGATCGTTTTTGCACCGGAGGTTATAAAAAGAGTTCAACTCTTGAAGAATCTCTGGATCAAATAGCTGCAGTTGAAGATCTTACCGGGGTTATGATTCATTATCCTGCTCCTCTCAATTTTCAAAATGCAGACTACATCCGGAAGGAACTTGAAAAACGCGGTCTTAAAGTTGCTTCCTGTGATGTTGATCTTTTTGGAGATCCCTTTTTTGCCAAGGGAAGTTTGATTTCAGAAAAAAAAGAAGTGAGAGAGAAAGCCATACAACTTGCCAAAGATACCATGGACATAGCTGAAGAGATGGGAAGCGAAATTATGAATCTCTGGCCAGGTCAGGATGGCTTCGATTATCCCTTTCAAATTGATTACCGGGCACAGTGGGATTTACTGGTTGATGCCCTGCAGGAGATAGCTGCACATAATCCCAGAGTAAAGCTGAGTCTTGAGTACAAACTTCGTGAGCCCCGAACTCATTCTACCATTTCCACCTCAGGAGTGGCTCTTTTTCTCTCTCTGACGGCCAATGTCCCCAACATTGGAGTGACCATAGACTTTGGGCATGCCCTGAACTGCAAAGAATCACCGGGTAATGTGGTAGCCATGCTTGATAAATATGGAAAGCTCTTCGCCCTGCATTTGAACGACAACTTCCGTGACTGGGATGACGACATGGCGGTGGGCACGGTGCACCTTATAGAGACACTGGAGTTTTTCTATTATTTGAACAACTCTCAGTATACGGGTTGGTTGGGGCTTGATATTTTCCCCTATCGGGAAGATCCTGCTCTGGCTTGCCAGGTGAGCATTGAAAACATAAAGTATCTTTTGCAGATCGTTGAAAAAATAGATGTTTCCAAACTGCGGGAGTTGCAAAAAGAAGCCAACGCTTTGGAGATCCTTCGCTATATGAGAGAGCTTCTTTAGATGGGTGAGTTTCGATGGTTTATCTTGGTCTGGATGTAGGAACTACTGGTTGTAAAGTAATTGCTTTTGATGAAAGCGGGGAGATTGTTGCTCAGGCCTACCGGGAATATCCTCTGTATACTCCTCAGCCGGGGTGGTTAGAACTTGATGCTGAAGAGGTTTTTTTAGCGGTTGAAGAATCCTTGAGAGAAGTGACAGCAAAGCTGGATGGCAGGTCACCGGTGAGTATTGCTGTTTCTTCCCAGGGTGAAGCGGTAGTGCCAGTGGATGAGAAGGGCAGAGCCCTTTCCAGAAGCATTGTAACCTTCGATGCCCGGGGAGACGCTTTTGTGCCTTTTTTTCGGGAAAAAGTTGGGGAAAGACGTTTTTTTGAAATTACCGGAATGCCGCTTTCGGGAATTGGGACGGCTAACAAAATCCTGTGGTGGAGAGAACACCTTCCGCAGATCTTTGAGAAAAGCCGTTATTTCCTGTGTTTTGAGGATTTTGTACTTTTCAGGATGGGAGTAGAGCCGGTAATCAGCTATTCCCTGGCTGGGCGCACCATGATGTTTGATGTCCGGCAGGAGAACTGGTCAGAAGAAATTCTGAGCCTGATGGGCGTTGATTCCTCTCGCCTGGCTCGTCCCCTTCCTTCTGGAGAGGTAGCTGGAGAGATAAGCGCTTTCTTTAAAGAACGTATGGGATGGAAGGAGAGAGTGGTGGCGGGAGTTGGAGCCCATGACCAGCCCTGTGGTGCCCTGGGGTCAGGAGTGGTGGAAGCAGCGCTGGCTATGGATGCAACCGGAACTGTAGAGTGTATAGCTCCTGCCATGGGTGGGTTGCTGCTTTCTGAAGAGATGCAACGCAACAACCTGTGTTGTTATCCTCACGCCATGCCTGGCCTCTACATTACTCTGGTTTATAATTTTACCGGTGGTTCCATACTGCGCTGGTACCGTGATAACTTTGCACGTTGGGAGAAAGAAGAAGCTCAGCGCAGAGGACAGGATGTGTATGAACTGATTCTATCTGATTTGCCCCAGAAACCCACCTCGCTTTTAGTGCTTCCCCACTTCACCACCACTGGTACTCCTTACTTTGACAGCCACTCTTGTGGGGTGGTGGTGGGGCTTAAGCTGGAAACTTCTCAGAAAGAGTTCGTGAAAGCGTTGCTTGAGGGAGTCAGCCTGGAAATGAAGTTTAATTTGAAACTGTTGCAGGGCGCAGGGGTGGTTGTTGAGCGCTTACGGGCTATCGGTGGGGGTGCCAAAAGCAAAGAGTGGTTGCAACTTAAAGCTGATGTTTATGGTCTACCGGTCGAATCGCTTAACGTTTCCGAGGCTGCCTGTTTAGGGGCTGCCCTTCTGGGACGCAAAGCCCGAGAAAATATTCAAGACCTTAAAGCACTGATCAATCAACTGGTTCGGGTGAAAGAAACTTTTGTGCCCCGCCGTGAGTTTCAGAAACGTTATCAGGAAAAGTTCGAAGTTTATCAGCGGATTTACCCTGCACTCAAGAACTCCATTTTGAAGGGAGAGGATAAACTATGAAGGCAGCGTTTTTCATGGGTCCAGGCAAAATGGAAGTTAGGGAAGTGGAGACTCCCCGTCCTGGCCCGGGAGAGGTTTTAATCAAAGTGGCTGCCTGTGCTATCTGTGGTACTGATGTGCGCATTTTCCAGCACGGACATCACCACGTAAAACCTCCTCAAATAACCGGCCATGAGATAGCTGGTGAGATCGTGGAACTGGGAGAGGGGGTTAGTGGATATAAGGTGGGAGACAAAGTAGTAGTTATTACCGTTATCTCCTGTGGCAGGTGCCATTACTGCCGCCGGGGTCTTCAAAACCTTTGTCCTGAGCAGAAGTACATTGGTTATCATTATGCAGGTGGTTTTGCCGAGTACATGATTATGCCTCGAGAGGGAGTAGAACGGGGCAATTTACTGGTCCTTCCTGAAGATGCTGATTTGCTGGAGTTCAGCCTTGTGGAACCCCTTTCCTGCGTAGTTAATGGTCAGTCCTATTTGAACATTGGTCTCGGAGAAAAGGTTCTGGTGGTTGGTGCCGGGCCGATTGGCTGTATGCATGTCGTCATGGCTAAAAACCACGGGGCAGGGATGATCATTATTGCTGACATTTCCGAAAGTCGCCTGGAGCTTGCCCAGAGAGTTAAAGCTGACCTTTATGTTAACTCCAGCAAGGAAAGCCTTAAAGAAAAAGTGCTGGAAGCCACTTCTGGTTTGGGTGTGGATGTGGCCATTGTTGCAGCCTCATCGAACCAGGCGCAGGAAGAAGTTCTGGAGATGGTTGCTCCCCGGGGGCGGGTTAGTTTCTTTGGTGGTTTACCCAAAGACCGTCCCACCATCACTTTCAATAGCAACATTATTCATTATAAAGAAATTGGTGTTTTTGGGGTTTTTGCATCACACGCTTCTCAGTACGAAGAAGCGGCAGAGCTGATTTACCGCAAAAGAGTCAACGCTCGTAGTCTCATTACTCATGTGGTAAACCTTGAAGAAGTGGTCGAAGGTATTCAACTGGTTCGCTCAGGTGAAGCCCTTAAGGCTGTGGTCGCCATGGATAGATAGAAATTGGGGAGGTGAAAAATAAAACATGGACCCTCTTCCTTTGAAAGACAAAGTGGCCATTGTTACTGGCTCTGCTTCGGGTATAGGAAAGGGCATTGCTCTGCGTTTTGCTGATGAAGGAGCTCACGTTTCTTGCTTTGACCTTAACGAGGAAGGGGCAAAGAAGACAGCTCAGGAGATTGAAAACAAAAATCGTGAGGCCCTGTACTTTAAGGTTGATGTAACCAGCAGCCAGGAGGTAGCAGGAGCAGTTAAAAAGACTTTCGAGCATTTTGGGCGCATAGATATACTTGTTAATTCTGCAGGTATCATTCGTGCTCATTTTATCACTGATGTTCCTGAAGAAATATGGGATGCTATAATAAACGTGAACCTGAAAGGGGCTTTTCTCTGTATCCGGGAAGTGGCCAAATACATGATTCAACAAAAAAGTGGAAAAATCATTAGCATAAGTTCCAAGTCTGGGAAAACGGGAGGTCTGTGGTTGGGTGCTTATTGTGCTTCCAAATTTGGTATCATTGGGCTTACCCAGAGCGTAGCTAAAGACCTTGCTCCCTACAAAATCAATGTTAACGCTATATGTCCGGGCAATGTTTTTTCAACTCCTATGTGGGATTTGCTTGATAAGGAGTATTCCCGAAAGCTGGGGGTTCCTCCCGAACAGGTTCGCAAACTATATGTTGAGAAAGTCCCCTTGGGTCGGGAATGTACTGTTGAAGATGTTGCCAACGTGGCTGTTTTTCTGGCTTCCTCGTATTCTGACTATATGACCGGCCAGGCAATAAATGTAACTGGAGGGCAGGAGGTTCATTGAAGCTGCAAAGCATTGGCCTGGTGGCCAACCCCCAGGCTGGTAAGGACATTCGCAGATTAGTGGCCTACGGGAGCGTAGTGGGTAATCGGGAAAAAGCTACCCTGATTGCCCGCTTCCTTCTGGGTTTGCAGGCGACCTTGCAGAAAGAGGTAAAAGTTTTTTTTATGCCTGATCCCTACTCCCTGGTAAAGTCTGCTCTGGGGATTTTGGGTGGGCGCGTGCCCTCTCTTTGCTTTGAGGAGGCTCCAATAACTGTTTTTGGAGATGCTGCTGATACTGTTGCTTTTACCGAATTTGCGGTTGAGGAAGCTGATGTGGAAGCTTTGGTCACTTTTGGAGGGGATGGCACTAATCGGTTGGTGGCTAAAAAGAGCGCGCTGGTGCCCATTTTCCCTGTGGCAGTAGGCACTAACAATGTTTTTCCGGAAAACCTGGATCCCACCCTGGTGGGTATGGCTCTGGGGTTTTTCCTGGAAGGGAAGGTTTCCCCGGATCAGGTTCTTGAACGAAGCAAAGTATTCAAAATCAAACGTGGAGATTGTCTGGCGGACTTTGATATTGCTCTTATTGATGTGGTGCTGGCCAGCGAAAGTTTTATAGGAGCCAGAGCTCTGTGGGATCCCCGGTCTTTGAAGATGGTTGCGGTAACCCAGGCTGATCCCACCAGACTGGGATTGAGTTCCATCATTGCCCGCTTATTGAGCATTTCTCCTCGGGAAAAAAGAGGGGCCTATGCTTTTCTGAGTCCTTGTGGCGAGAAGGTTCAAGCTGTTCTGGCTCCCGGCTTGGTAAAGGAAGTGGGTATTGAGAAATTTGGTATTATGGAGCCGGAGGATACACTGGTTATTTCTGGAGAAAGAGGAGTTTTGGCCCTGGATGGAGAGAGAGAGATTATCGTTCGACCCTCTGAAGAACTGGTAGTGCTTCTTGAGGATAAAGGCCCTGTGAAGGCGGATATACGCTTGATTCTGAATCATACGCAGGAAAGGAGTGTAGTTTATTATGGCCAAGAAGGTGATCATGCCCAAACTGGGTCTCACCATGGAAGAAGGTGTGATCAATAAATGGCTGGTTAAAGAAGGGGACCGGGTAGAGAAAGGGGATCCCCTTTTTGAGGTAGCAACCGACAAGGTCAATATGGAAGTGGAAGCCCCTGCTTCAGGAGTGGTGCTTAAAGTTCTTTACCCGGAAGGCTCCACGGTACCTATAACTAAGACGGTGGCTTACATAGGTGAGGAGGGAGAGGAGATACCTTCTGAAGAAGAAACTGCTGGAGAAGTTGTGGCGAAAGTAGCGGAGAAAGAAAGCAAGGAAGAAATTCAGGAAGAACCTGTTTCTCAGAAAGAGAGCACTTTCACTGTGGAAGCAGAAGGCGGAAAAAGGTTAAAGGTTTCACCTCTTGCTAAGCGCCTGGCTATGGAGCATGGTATTGACTTGAGTACTATCGTGGGCACCGGTCCGGGAGGAAGGATAATAAAAAGAGATATAGAAAAAGCCCTTGCAGAACAAAAGGCGAAAACAAGGGAAGCAGTCAGTGAGTCTGCAGCCTCAAAAACTGTGCCACTTACCAGGATGCGCAAGATAATCGCTCAGAGAATGCTTCAAAGTGTGCAGAGCAAGCCTCACTTTTTCTTAACTCGGGAAGTTAGAGCTGATGAACTGGTTGCTCTTCGCGAAAAGTTGCTTCCTTTGGTAGAAAAGCGTACTGGATACCGGGTTTCCTATACAGATATTCTGGTAAAGATAGTGGCCCGAACCCTGGAGGAATTTCCGGAAATTAACGCCTATTTCCTGGATGAAGAAATACAGTTCAATGAGCAGGTAAACATTGGAATAGCAGTGGCCTTGAATGAGGGTCTGATAGTTCCTGTTTTGCGTGATGCTAATCGGAAGAGCATTGCTTCCATAGTAAAGGAAAGGAACGAACTGGTGCAGAAAGCGAGAGAGGGAAAACTGCTTCCTGAAGATCTGGAAGATGGTACTTTTACCATATCCAATCTGGGTATGTTTGGGGTAGATTCTTTTACGGCAATTATCAACCCTCCCCAGTCGGCAATCCTGGCCTGTGGGGCCATTCGCAGGAAACCTTACTTTGATGGGAAAGAAATTATTCCTGCTTATCTCTGGAACCTTACCCTGTCTTGCGACCATCGCATTATTGATGGTGCTACGGCCGCAAAGTTTATGAACACCTTGGTTAGCTTTATAGAAGACCCTCTCAACTTAATTCTTTAAAAACGTTAGGAGGGGTAGTTATGGATTATTTTTTGGGCATTGATGTGGGCACAACTGGCTGTAAAGTGGTACTTATTGATGAGGAAGGAAAATTAGTTGCTCATGCGGTAGAGGAGTATCCGCTTTTTACTCCCCGACCTAACTGGGCAGAGCAAAACCCACTTGACTGGTGGCAGGCAACCCTTAAGGCTCTGGAGAAAGTGATTAAAGCTGGGAAGGTAAACCCCGAACAGATTGCTGGAGTGGGTCTCACCGGTCAGATGCATGGTTCGGTTTTTCTGGATGACCGGGGGGAAGTCTTGCGGCCGGCCATTCTCTGGTGCGACCAGCGGACTGCTGAGGAGTGCCGTGAAATCACCGAGATAATAGGTTTTGAAAGGATAATGCAGATTAATTGCAATCCGGTGTTGCCCGGCTTCACCGCTCCCAAAATTTACTGGCTTAAGAAAAACGAGCCCGAAATTTATCAGAAGGTGTCTCAGGTTCTTTTGCCCAAGGATTATATCCGATATTGTCTTACTGGTGATTTTGCCACTGATGTTTCTGATGCTTCTGGAACTTCTCTTTTTGATGTTCCCGGGCGCAGGTGGTCTCCAGAGTTGATCCAGGCACTGGATTTCCGGATGGAATGGTTTCCTCCCAGCTTTGAATCACCAGAGATTACCGGCTATCTCAAGCCAGAAATCGTGAAGCGTTTTGGTTTTCGAGAAAAAGTCCCGGTGGTCGCTGGTGGAGGTGATAATGCTGCTGGTGCGGTGGGAACGGGAATAGTGGAAGCAGGTCTGGTTTCGGCCAGCCTGGGTACTTCCGGTGTGGTGTTTGCTTTTAGTGAAACGGTGAAAGTGGACGAAAAAGGCAGGGTACATACTTTTTGCCATGCGGTTCCGGGTAAATGGCATGTGATGGGGGTTATGCTTTCTGCCGGTGGCTCATTGCGCTGGTTCCGGGATCGTCTGGGCCTGGAGGAACAGGCTGTTTCCCAGCTGCTTGGAAAAGACCCCTATGAGGTTCTTTCTGAAGAAGCAGCTCTGGCACCGCCTGGAGGAGAAGGGCTTCTCTTTTTACCCTATCTTACTGGAGAACGTACTCCTCATGCTGACCCTTTTGCAAGAGGCGTGTTCTTTGGTTTGACTCTTAAGCATCGCAAAAACGAGATGGTGCGGGCGGTGATGGAAGGGGTTACTTTTGGCATGAGGGACTCTTTTGAGATCGTCCGGGAAATGGGCATACCAGTTCGGGAAGTAAGGGCTATTGGTGGTGGTGCTCGCTCCTCGCTGTGGAGAAAAATACAAGCTGCAGTTTATCAGGTTCCTCTTTACGGAGTAGAAGTTGACGAAGGGCCTGCTTTTGGAGCTGCTTTGCTCGCTTCGGTGGGCACCGGGAAGTTCTCCTCGGTCGAAGAAGCCTGTAAAAAGGCAGTGCGCACCACTTATTGTGAGGAACCGGATCCAGGATTAAGCAATATCTATGAAAAGTTATACTGTATTTACAGAGATTTGTATCCCGCCTTGCGTGATTTTTATCGTAGAGTTGCTCAGGTTTGAATAACTGGAAAGGGTGGTTTCCTTGGAAAAGAAGGCAATTTGTTTAGGGGAATTGTTAATTGACTTTGTTTCCACAGTGAACGGGGTATCGCTCAAGGAGGCTCCCTCTTTTGAAAAAGCCCCCGGTGGGGCTCCTGCCAACGTTGCAGTGGGTCTTGCCAAGTTGGGGATTGAAACCTTCTTCGTAGGCAAAGTTGGTCAGGACGCTTTTGGGGAATTTTTGCGAGAAGTTTTACAAAGCAACCAGGTTATTACCCGCTTTTTAAAAATGACTGACAGAGCAAAAACCACCCTTGCTTTTGTTTCCTTGACTAAAGAAGGAGAGAGAGATTTTGTTTTCTATCGGGAACCGGGAGCAGATACCCTTTTGGATCAACAGGATATTGAGGAAGAATGCTTCCAGGGAAAAGGGGTTTTTCATTTTGGCTCGCTGACTATGACTCATGAACCGGCTTACAGTGCCACGTTAAAAGCGCTTTCTTTGGCCAAAAAGCACGGTTATTTGATTTCTTTCGACCCCAACTTGCGACCTGCTCTCTGGAAGAGCCTTGACGAAGCAAGGGAAAAAATACGCCAGGCTGTGAGTCAAAGTCATATCGTGAAGGTGAACGAGGAAGAAGCTATGTTTGTAGCTTCCTGCAACAACCTTCAAAAAGCAATAGAATTTATCTGGTTTCATTGTAAGCCGTCTCTGGTTGCAGTAACTCTGGGGAAAGAAGGGTGTCTTCTTTGCCAGGGTGAAAGACAAATTCGGGTGCCTGGTTTTAGGGTTACTTCAGTGGATACCACTGGCGCTGGCGATGGTTTTGTAGCCGGGCTTTTGAGTTCACTCTATATGTTTTGGGAGGAATTAAAGAAAGGGAACCTTCTTCCTGAAGAGACTCTGTTTCATGCTGGGAGGAGGGCTAATGCGGTTGGAGCACTGACCACCCTTAAAAAAGGAGCTATTCCTGCTTTACCAACTCAGGATGAGGTGGAAGCCTTTCTCGAGGAGAACGCTTGATGATTTATGTTCTCTGCGCCAACCCCGCCTGGGACCGGATGTTGCTTTTTGAGGACAAACTCTTGCTCAATGCAGTTAACCGGGTAGGAAAGGTCAAAGAAGTTGCCGGTGGAAAGGGGGTAAACGTTGTCCGGGCCATTAAAACGGTTGGTGGAGCTTCGGAATTGCTTCTTTTTCTGGGAGGATGGCAAGGTGAGAGATTTGCTGCTTTCCTAAAGCAGGAAGGTTTATCTTTTCGCTCTTTTCCCGTTCAAGGAGAAACCCGTGTTACCACCGTTTTACACGAGGAGGGGTTGGGAAGGCACACGGTGATCAACGAACCGGGACCCTTAGTTTCTATTGAAAAGGCCCTTCGAGTTGAGCGCTATCTCGAAGACAAACTCTGCGAGGGAGACTACCTGGTGCTTTCAGGGTCGCTGCCGCAGGGAATCCGCCTGGACTGGTATGCAAAGCTTCTCGCCATAGCTCGCGCCAAGAAATCTTTCGGCGTGCTGGATACCTCGGGTGTATATTTAAAGAGAGCTTTTCAAAATCCCCCTTTTATGGTAAAACCTAATGTAGAGGAAGCTGAGGGACTTCTTGGTTATACTATATGTTCGCAGAAGGATAAGCTAAGAGCTGTTTCAGAACTTCAAAGACGGGGCGTGGTAGCGGTAGTTCTTTCCGATGGTCCACGAGGGCTGACAGTTGCCTGGGGAGCAAAGCGTTTTCTGGTAAGCGTGGAGAACTGCCGGTTTGGATCGTACGGCATAGGTTCTGGAGACACGCTGGTGGGTGCGATGGTTTTTGGTTTGGAGAGGAAATGGTCTCTTGAGAAAGTTTTGCGTTTTGCTGCGGCCTGTGGACTTGCCAATACTTTGTGCCCTGGAGCTGGCTGTTTTGATCCCCATTTTGCCTGGATGTTGCAGGAGAAGGTTGTAGTTAAAGAGCTTGGAGAAAAGAGGTGAGCGGTGTGGAAGTTGTGGTGAGAGGCAAAAATGTAGAAGTTACTGATTCGGTAAGGGATTACGTAACTCGCAAGCTTGCCAAGCTGGAAAGGTTTTTTCATAATATTCTCGACGCAGTGGTGCATTTTTACCTGGAGCGAGGGTTGGTAAAGGTTGAGGTTACCATGTCAGCAAGTGGCATCGTGATTCGCGGGGAAAGCAATGGCCCGGATTGGAGAACCGCTTTTGATGCGGTGATCGATAAGCTGGAACGACAAATTAAAAAACATAAAGAGAAACTGAGAAGGAAAGGTGCTTTGCGGAAAGAGGAAGTGGAAGTCATCGAAACGGGTGAGCTTCCTGTTGTTGGAAGCAGTGAAGAGGAAAACAGGTCTGAACTGGGAGAAATTGTCAAAACCAAAGAATTTGTGCTGCGTCCTATGAGCCTTGAAGATGCTATTTTGCAGATGGAGTTTTTGGGGCATAATTTTTTTGTTTTCAAAGACCTTGATGAAGAAAGGGTAAAAGTGGTGTATAAAAGGAAAGACGGCAACTATGGTCTCATAGACCTGGTTTACTGATTTGCCATGGAAGAGCAAAGGGTTGCTTTGAGCGAAGTCGAGCGTGCTATTCAGTGTATCGACGGGGTTCTAAAAGCCCGGGTTGTAGGGGAAGAAGGTTCTGTTTCTGAAATTCACGTTCTTTCCAAACCTTCAAAGCCTCCCAAACTTTTAGTCAGGGATATCGAAACCCTGCTTAAGGCAAAATTTAGTCTTGAGGTGGATCACAAAAAAATCAGTGTAGTGGCTTTCGATGTGGGCGATGAGAGAGCGGAGCCTTCTTTTTCCTTACAGAGGCCAGTTTTGTGGAGTGTAAGCTGGCGGAAAAGCATGAACCGGGTGCAGTCCGAGGTTGAGATCCGGTTTATGGATAAGGTTTACCACTCCAGTGCCGAAGAGAAAGGTCTTGGCGGTCGAGGCTGGAATCGTTTGATAGCCGAAGCTACTCTGGGCTGTTTGAACCAGATCGTGGGTATTCCTTCCTTTTTTGCTTTGAGGGGCGTTGTGGTTCGAGATTTTGGAGAGATGGAAGTAGCTATTTCCTTTGTAGATTGTCGACCTGATAAGGGAGCAGCTCGGATGCTGGTGGGTGCTGCGCTGGTGGGGGATGAAGTTGCTGAGGCAGTAGCCAGAGCCACCCTGGATGCTGTTAACCGCCGTCTGGTTTTGTACGTTGAGAATCAACTTTGATCCGGAGTAGGTCACCTTTTGAGATAAGCGGAGCGGCCATTTCCCGTCTCTTGTTTTTAGCGGAGGGAGACGGAGAATAAAAAAGGGAGGCTGGGGAAAGTGGCCAGATTGATAAGCGTTCTTCTGGGTCTTTTGGCAATTGTTCTGGCAAGTGGCGCTGGTTTTTCCTGGAGATAACGGCAGAAGTAGTAGAGGAAGTTGAAGGCGTTGAGTTTTTGGTGACCTACTCCGGATGTGGGAAGTGAACGTGAAAAGGAATGTAGTACTTAATTTTTATATATGGGTGGTAAGTTTAGCCGGAGTTCTGGTTTGTGGAAGTGCACTGCGGGATTTTGCTTTTTCCTTCGATGATGTATTCTTCTTGCTCTTCTTTCTATCTCTCACCCTGATTGCTGAGCTTTTGCCCGTGCCCCTTCCCAACCGAGCTGCGATATCGGTGAGCTTTGCCATTGTCTATGGAGTTATTCTTCTTTCTTCACCCCTCGTTGCGGCTCTGGTTGCTTTTGGGGGTATGTTTTTAGGAACCGCAAAATTTGGGTTGCGCAAGGCTCTTTTTAACGGCTCTCAGTATGCGCTTTCAGCCTATTTTTCCGGTAGGGTCTTTGAACTTTTTGGGGGGTACGGTTTTGAGTGGACCAGCCCCCAGCTTTACCTGGCAGTAGTGCTTTCCGTTTTAACCTTTTTTGCAGTCAACGCCTTTCTGGTGATGGGAGTTATTTCTTTAAGCGAGGGAGTGTCTTTGCGCACTCTCTGGAAACAGGATATAAATGGTATCTTAGTTCAGTATTTTGCGCTGTTTCCGCTTTCCATACTTCTTTATCTGATTCATTTAGCAGTTGGTTACATAGGTATCTTTCTTTTCTTTTTTCCACTTCTTGTAGCCCGCTATTCCTTCAAGCTTTATGTGGAAACCAAAAAGACTCATCTTGAGCTTTTGCGGGCTCTCACCGCGGCCCTGGATGCTAAGGACCCTTATACTCAGGGCCATTCTCTGCGGGTTGCTCAGCTGGCGCTTAAAATTGCCAGCAGACTCAAGTTGCCTGACCGGCGCCTGGAGATGCTGGAGTATGCCTCGCTCCTTCACGATGTGGGTAAGATTGGTATTAAAGACGCCATTTTACTGAAACCTCAAAAGCTTACCGCTTCAGAGTACGAGATTATTAAGACTCATCCCCTGGTTGGTTATGAGATTGTAGCCAACGTGGATTTTTTAAAGGAGGTTGCTGAGATAATACGCTCTCATCATGAGCGCTGTGATGGAAGTGGCTATCCCGACGGCAAAAGAGCCGAAGAACTTTCTCTTGAAGCGAGGATTCTCGCTGTGGCTGATGCTTTTGATGCTCTTACTTCAGACCGTCCTTATCGACGGGCCTTTACAGTCTGTGAAGCGCTGCAGATTATGAAAAATGACGAACGGGAGCACTACGACCAGGAGGTCTTAAAAGTTCTGGAGACCATCGTAAAAGAAGAGAGGAAAGATCGGTTATGATGCTTGCCGATTTTCTTTTGCTGGGTATTCTGGTGGGCTGGTTGGGTGGAGGGAGCCTCTTGAGGCTTTCCGAAGCCCGGATTCCTGCTTTCTGGGTTATAGTTAGTGGCTTTCTGATCCGTTTTTCAAGCTTCTGGATCCCTTTCTCCTGGTCGCGGTGGGTGGGGATGGTGGGAATGCTTTTAGTCTTTGGAGCTGCTCTTTCGGGCCTCAGGGTGCAAGGGTTTAAGCTTATCTCACTGGGTGCCTTTTTGAACTGTTTGGTAATGCTTTTCAACCAGGGAAGAATGCCGGTTTGGACAGATATGGCTGTCAGGTTAAAACTTTTTTCTCTGGTAGAGCGCTTGCAACAGGGAGCGTTTGCTGAGTATGTTGCTTTACGTGATTCGGGAAGGCTGTTTTTTCTGGGTGATGTTCTACCTTATTTTTCCCTCTTCTTTAGAAAGTTTTTTGTGGTGAGCATTGGTGATTATCTTCTGGGATTGGGTGTTTTGGTCTTTGTGGTGCATTTTATGAGGTATGGAGGTGCTGCCTTTGTCAGAGAAAAAGGGAAAGCAGTGCGTTAAAAAAGCAGTGATCCCGGTTGCTGGTCTGGGGACTCGTCTTTTACCAGCCACCAAAGCTCAACCCAAGGAGATGCTCCCCATAGTGGATAGGCCAGCAGTACATTACGTAGTTGAAGAAGCTCTGTACTCGGGAATTGAGAGCTTGCTTTTTGTAACTGGAAGAGGAAAGAGGGCGCTTGAGGATTATTTTGACTATGCGGTGGAGCTGGAGCAGAAGCTTGCTGAAAAAGGGGATTGGGAGTCGCTGGAGCTGGTACGAGAGGTGGCGGAATGTGCAAGAATTTTTTATGTCCGTCAGAAGTTGCCCCGGGGACTGGGGGATGCAGTACTTTGCGCAGAACATTTTGTAGGCGATCAGCCCTTTGCGGTCTTGCTTGCTGACGATATAATCAGCGCAAGCATGCCCTGCCTGGCTCAAATCATGCAAGTTTACGAGGAAAGGGGAGGAGCAGTAATTGCGGTTCGTGAAGTGCCGCCGGAAGAGGTCTCTTCCTGGGGAATAGTTGAGGTAGAAGAGGTAACTTCTCGAGTTTTTCGAGTGAAAGGTCTGGTTGAAAAACCTGATCCTGGGAGCGCTCCCTCCAATCTGGCCATTGTGGGGAGATACCTTCTTCCTCCTTCGATTTTTGAAATTTTGAAAACCACCCCTCCTGGAAAAGGAGGAGAGGTTCAGTTGACGGATGCACTGGAAAGGCTTCTGGAGAGGGAAGAAGTCTGGGCTTTACGTTTTGAGGGAAATCACTTTGAAGTAGGCACCAAGCTTGGTTATCTTAAGGCCAATATTGCTTTTGCCTTAGGGAGGCAGGAGCTGGCTTCGGATTTGTACGCTTTTGTGAAGGAATTTTTGAACGATTTTCAAAGAGGAGGTTGATGATGTATGGCCTTTGAGAAGGTAAGCTATGCTGGATGGGAACAATGCGTACGTTTGAGCAACGACCAGATAGAACTGATAGCAACTCAGGAAGTTGGCCCCCGGATCATTCGTTTGGGATTCCGTGGCGAGAAAAATGTTTTTGGGGAAATAAAAGCTGACTTGGGCAAAAAGGGAGGGGAGGAATGGCGAATTTATGGAGGGCATCGCCTCTGGCATGCCCCGGAGGCCAGGCCGCGCACCTACTACCCTGATAATCAGCCAGTAAATGTTTCGGGGGAAGAGAATTTGCTGGTTTTGGTTCAGCCTGAAGAAGAGACCACTCACCTTGAAAAAAGGATGATTCTGGAGATGGACGAGCAGGAAAACCACGTTAAAGTGACTCACCAGATATTTAACCGTGGTTTATGGGAAATCGAGTTTGCAGCCTGGGCGCTCAGTGTGATGTGTCCTGGTGGTTTTGCTATTGTGCCCCAGGAACCCTTTGCTTCTCACCAGGAATTGCTCACTCCAGTGAGACCGGTGGTTCTTTGGGGCTATACCAATATGAGCGATCCTCGCTTCAGGTGGGGGCAGAAGTATGTTACTCTCAGGCAGGACCCTCAGGCAACTTCTCCAAACAAGGCTGGATTTGGTAACACTCAGGGATGGGCGGCTTACTGGGTGGAAAATTTTGTTTTTTTGAAGCTTTTTTCTTATCAGGAAGAAATGATATACCCTGATTTTGGTTCCACGGTGGAGGTTTTTACCAATCAAGATTTTTTAGAGTTGGAAACCTTGAGTCCTCTCCGCAAAGTTTCTCCGAGAGAGGCAGTGGAGCACGTGGAACACTGGTTCCTTTTCAGGATGGAAGAACCTTTCCAGGATGAAGATTCTTTTATTGATGCAACTTTACTTCCCCTTGTGGATAGGGCTTGGAAAAAGATTAAAGCTTAATGAATGATAGAGATGCGGGGAGGTGTTATTTTGCAGATTTCTTTTTGGGGAGCAGCCCGGGAAGTTACCGGTTCCTGTTATTTCTTGGAGAGCGAAAAACAGTGTTTTTTAGTGGATTGTGGGATGTTTCAAGGCAGGGGTGAGCGCCGTAACGAACAACCCCTGCCTTTTCCAGCTCAAAACCTGGATTTTGTTATTTTAACCCATGCTCATCTGGATCACTCAGGTAGAATACCCCTTCTGGTAAAGGAGGGTTTTCGGGGAAAAATCTATGCTACCGCTCCAACCATAGAGCTTTGTGAAATTCTGTGGCTGGATACAGTAAAGTTGATGCAGGAGGAGGCTGACCGCCTAAATCGCAAGAGGAGGCGCTCTGGACAGGAACCGATTACTCCTCTTTTTGGGGAAGAAGAGGTACGAGGAGCACTTTCTCTGTGCGAGCCAATTGGCTATGACCAGCTTGTACGCCATGGGAACGTAGAGTTTGTTTTAAGGAACACAGCTCATATCCTGGGTGCAGCGCTGGTGGAATTGTGGTGTTCCGGGATCAAGCTGGTTTTTTCTGGTGACCTGGGTCCATTTGATAACGTGATGGAAGGTTCCCCCCCTGTGGTTGAAGAAGCCGATTATGTGATTGTGGAGTCCACCTATGGCAATCGTATGCACCGATCTTTAGAAGACACCCGGTCTGAGTTCAGGGAAGCCATTTTAAATGCTCAGCGGGAAGGAGGGAAAGTTCTAATACCTTCCTTTGTAGTAGATAGGGCACAACGCATCATTTATGAATTATCTCTTCAGAAGGATGCCGGCCTTTTGAATCTTCCCTGTTATTTCGATAGCCCCATGGGTGAGAAAGCCACTCGGGTTTACGAGAAGTACCTCTCTTTACTTTCTGGTGAAATTGAGCGCTATGTTTTGCAGAGCCGCAACCCCTTTCATCTTTCTGGACTTAAGTATGTTGCCACGCCTGAAGATTCAAAGGGCATAAATGATCTTGAACGGGCTCTGGTGATTGCGGGAAGTGGCATGTGCAGTGGAGGGCGCATAGTACACCATCTCAAGCACGCTCTCTGGAGAGAGAATACCAGTTTAATTTTTGTTGGATACCAGGCCCAGGGCACTTTGGGAAGAAGAATTGTGGATGGCGCTAAGTTGGTCAGGATCCTGGGTGAAGAAATTGCGGTTCGGGCAAAAGTTTACACCATAAATGGTTTTTCAGCACACGCTGACCAAAAAGACCTCTTGCGCTGGATAGAATATTTCAGGAATCAGCCCCTTTTTATAGTGGTTCATGGTGAAGAAAGTGTTGCTGAAAAATTTGCTCTTTTGCTGCGTGGAAAGGGTAGGGAAGTTATGGTGCCTCGTTTTGGTGAACGTTTTGACCTCGTGGTCAGGGAGACGGTAGGTGTTCCTTCGGAGAAAGCCGTTTCTGTGGTCCAGAGTCTTCTTGAAGGGATCAGGGAAGAGGCCTCCCGGATCCAAGAAGGAGCTACTGATTTTGACGAAGATACGGAGGCACTCTTGCGCTCTGCTTATCTTCTCTTGCAGGAAGCAGCACGCAGAAAGACGAGGTTCCTTAACCAATAAATTCCCGCAATATGGAGTTGGAGGGTACCAGGGAAGGACTGAGGGGTATAAAATGGTTGAGAAAACTGTACAGCCGGTGGGCTTCGATGTACTCTTCCTCTTCAGGAGTAATACCTCGCAGCAGACGCTCTGCAAAGGTTCGTAAGACACTCATCTCGTATATGAGAGAGGAGTTAAACATCAAGTCGGCATCTTCTTGGAAAGGGAAGATGAACTCTTCTTCTCCCCTGCGGACCGCAGGCCACATTTTGAACACTTCTTGAGCAGTACTGTTTCTGAACTGGTTGTCCCGAACCAGCCTTCTTACCAGGCGGCAGTCGGTGGTGGAGATGCGGTTGTGGTCGTCAAGGTTAATCTGGGTTATGGCACTTATGTAGATTTTGAATTTCTGTTCTTCAGGTATTTCTTGGCTGAGCAGGGGGTTCAGGGCGTGTAAGCCTTCCACCACAATTATACCTTCGGGCCCCAGCCTGGTTTTCTGCCCGGTTCGCTCCCGGGTTCCGGTTATAAAATTGTAGCGGGGAATTTCCACTTCCTGGCCTTCAATCAGAGCTGCAATTTGGTTTTTAAAGAGCTTAAGGTCCAGAGCTTCGGGTCGCTCCCAGTCTGGGAGTTTCCGGCGCTTGAGTTCGTGGTGAGAACGAAAGTAATCGTCGAGAGATATGGTGATGGGATTCCAACCGTTGACCCGGAGCTGAGTGTATAGCCTGCGAGCGAAAGTCGTTTTCCCAGAAGAAGAAGGACCAGCTATAAGGACCAGCTTGAGGGCCCCCCGGCGCTGGGTTATGAAGTCCGCAATTTGGGCTATTTTTTTCTCATGGAGCGCTTCAGATATGGAAACAATTTCTTTGCCTTTCCCCTGCACTATGGCCTGGTTCAGCTCGCCCACATTTTCTATCTGAACTATTTCTGCCCACTGAGCTGATTCTTGAAAGATCTGAAAAAGTTTAGGTCGAAAAAGATAAGGGGGTAGAGTATTCAGATTAGAAGGACTGGGCAGTTGAATGATAAAACCGGGTGGTATCAGCACAAAGCCAAAAGTTTGCAGGTATCCAGTGGAGGGGCACAGAGGCCCATAATAATAGTCCCGATAGTTGTCGAGGCGGTAAGTGGGTACAGTTTCTATGCGCCAGTATTTAAAAAGTAGGGTAAGGTCTTCCCGCTTCTGGGCGCTGTAGGTTCGAAACGCCTGTTCCCAGCTCATTATTTCTTTATTGAAAGGACGATTTTCAGAAATTTTTTGGCGCATCTTTTGCTCAATCAATGCCATTTCCTGAGCGGTTAGTGTTTTGCTTTCTCTTTCTATTTTGCAAAAAAGTCCGTCTCCGATAGAGTGCAGGACTTTCAGACGAGCACCCGGGAAGATTTCTTTGATGGCCCATCCCAGAAGAAAGAGCAGGCTTCGGGTGTAAGTCCTTTTCCCCTCAGGGTGCTCAAAAAAGAAAAACTCTACTTTACACTCTTCCTTTTCAATTGTGGTATGTAAATCGACCAGCTGTCCTTCGAGCTGGGCTGACATTATCTGGTAAAATGTTTCAGGATAAAGGCTTTTGGCGGTCTCTAACAAGGTTGTTCCAGTAGGGAAGGTGAAGTACTGGTTTTGATTAACCACTAAAACTCGAGATTTCGGGAATTCGTCGACCATTTCAGTGTTCCTTTCTTAGGGTTTGAATTATTTTAGAATAAAAGCGATAGAGGGTGAAGTCCTTTGAAGAAAAAAGCATATCATCTTGCTCTTGAAGAAAGCGACCTGCAGGGAGCCAGGATTGCGCTTATCCCTGGTGATCCCTGGCGCTGTGATACTCTGGCATCAGTATTTAGGGTGCGGAAAGAACTGGCCTTTCATCGTGAGTTTAGAAGCTTTTGGGTTCAGGATAAAGGAGAGCCAGCACTGGTGGTTTCTTCGGGAATTGGAGGTTCTTCCCTGTCCATAGCTGTTGAAGAATTAGCCCAGCTGGGCATAAGGTTTTTTTTGCGTCTGGGTACCTGTGGAGGTATTCAGGAACATATCTTCCCCGGGGATCTGATCGTTAGTGAGGGCGCGGTGCGTATGGATGGTGCTTCTTTACATTATGCACCTCTTGCCTATCCTGCCTGTGCTGACTGGGAAATGGTTAAATTGCTTCGCGAGGTTTGTTTAAAACTGGGTTATCGTTTCCATACGGGTATTACCTGTTCTTCAGCAACTTTCTATCCAGGGCAGGAGCGCTATGATACCTATTCCGGTTATGTTATTCGTGCTCTTCAGGGTAGCCTTGAAGAGTGGAAGCGCCTGGGTGTCTTGAATTACGAGATGGAGGTAGCCACTCTTTTTACCATGTGCAGAGTTCTGGGCTTGCAGGCTGGAGCGGTTTGCGGGGTTCTGGTCAACCGGAATAGTTCCGAAGAAGTAGATCCTTCTTTGGTCGAGGAGGTTGAATTAAAGCTGGCCCTGGTGGGTAAAGAAGTGGTAAGCTTACTTTCCACTTTGTGAAACTAAGCTGAGGAAGAAAAATGCTTCTGAATGTTCTGGTTGCTTTTCTGTACGAGCGGAATATGCTCTTGTTTCTTCTGGTTTTTAGTCTGGTGTTAGGTGTTTTGCTGGGATTTTACTTTGGTAAGATACGGCGGTTACTTTTTGCGTTGAGTGCTTTTCTGGTCGTTTTCTTCGTGGTGGGTTATTGGGGGAACCGCTTTTCGGGGGTAAAAATAACTTTGGAGGGGATGCTGTCTAAGTGGTATACTCTGAGTCTTTTCCCCTGGCCGGTTCTGGCTTTACAGTTTATTGTAGCTGTTGTCGTAGGTCTTTTAGCAGCTTTGCAGCGTGGTTTTTACCCTCTGGGACGTTTTTTTACGGTGATTTTTCTATCTTCGCAGCTTGTATATCTTCTTATCTGGTTGGGACGCTGGGTGGACGTCTTGAGACCGCTTGGGAGGGTGTCTTTTGAATTCTTGCTATGGGGTATTTTATTGCTGGGAGTGTTGAGCCTGGCCTGGAAGAGGATAGTGGTTCTTATAAGTAGTTTTCTGGCAAGCGCTCTGTTCATGGTTGCTTATTTATTGGTTCTGGAAAAAGGAGGTTGGCTTAGCCTTTTCTGGGGAAGTACACCTTTTTTGGCTTTTCTTTTTCTCGGGTTAGCGGTTGTAATGTTTAGTGCTGAAGAAAGGACGTGAACAGTTTATGGAAAATAGAGATTACGCGGTTCGTTTGATAGTTGAGGGTACTGCAGTGGTGGGTTATGTTGCCCGCACCACTTTTTTGGTTGAAAGAGCAAGGAAATTGCACACTACGTTCCCGATTGCTACCGCTGCTCTGGGTAGGGCGTTGACTTTAGCTTCTCTGATGGGGATAGGCCTCAAAGAGAATCAGCAAGTTACGCTCCAAATTCGCTGTCGGGGGCCTCTGGGCGGCCTTCTGGTGCAGGCCAACTGGAAGGGGGAGGTTAGAGGTTATGTGAGCAATCCCCAGGTTATCCTGCCTTCTCGTGAGAAAGGAAAACTCAACGTTGAAGAAGCGGTAGGTCCAGGTTCACAACTTCTGGTGGTTAAGGACCTGGGATTACGGGAACCCTATGTAGGTAGCGTTGAGGTTCAGAGGGGAGGCATAGCGTATGATCTCGCCTATTATTTTGCGCTGTCTGAACAACTTCCTTCAGCCTGTAGCGCTGGAGTTTATGTTGGAAAAAGAGGAGAAGTGTTGGGATCTGGAGGATTTATTATTCATACCCCTCAAGGTACGGCCCAGGAAGTGATTTCGGTTCTGGAAGCCAATATTGCTTCTCTGGGTGAGGTTAGCAAAAGGTTATATCGAGGTGCCAGACCCGAAGAGCTGGCAGAGAAACTTTTTAAGGACCTTCCTTATCGCTTGACAGGTAGAGAGAATCTCCGTTATCATTGCCACTGCTCCCGGTGGCGGGCAAAACGAGCGCTGCTTCTTCTGGGTGAAGAAGAACTCGAGGATTTACTTATGAGAGAGGGACGAGGGGAAGTTAGTTGTCCCTTCTGTGGGAAAGTGTATACTTTTAGCGGGGAAAACCTGAGAGAAATGGTGAATCATCTTAAAAACAGAGGCGGAAGTCATGAAAGTCACTAAAATTGACTATGAGCAGGAACTGAACGAAGAACAGTGTAAAGTGGTTTTTGCTGGAGATGGTCCGACTCTGGTGATAGCCGGAGCGGGCTCTGGAAAGACTCGTACCGTAACTTATAGAGTTGCTTATCTTGTGGAGCGGGGTGTTGACTTCCGCAAAATTTTGCTGGTTACCTTTACTAACAAGGCTGCCCGGGAAATGCTGCACCGGGTGGAGGCCCTTTTAGGTGTTTCTCTGGAAGGTATTTGGGGGGGCACTTTTCACCACGTTGCCAATATCATTTTACATCGGGAAGCAAAGAAGGTTGGCTATCAACCCGGGTACACCATCCTGGACCGTGAGGACCAGAAAGTTTTACTTGAAGGATGCATCGCTGAGGCAGGGATTGATGTTCGCGCTCGGCGCTTTCCTAAGGCAGATTTATTGGGCAATGTCATTTCTTTGCATCGCAATACTTTTCTTAGTATAGAGGACATCCTGGAGAAGTACTACCCCCAGTTTCTGGAATTTGCGAGCGCCATAGCCGGCATTTTTGCTTTGTATCAAGAACGCAAGAGGGAAATGAACATCATGGACTACGACGATTTGCTCTGGTATTTGTGGACTCTACTCAAAGAAGACGAGAGGTTGCGCAAAAAGTATGGCACTCTTTTTGAATACGTGCTGGTTGATGAGTATCAGGATACCAATCTTATTCAGGCCGAGATAGTCGATTTGCTGTCTGAAGAGCATCGAAATTTGCTGGTAGTGGGAGATGATTCTCAAAGTATTTATTCTTTCCGGGGGGCTAATTTTGCCAATATTCTGGATTTTCCGCGTAAATATCCCGATGCTGCAGTTTACAAACTGGAGACCAATTACCGCAGTACTCCGGAGATTCTCAACCTTGCTAATCGGGTTATCCTGCATAACACACAGCAGTTTTACAAAACTCTGCGTCCGGTGCGCAGAAGCGGTGAAAAGCCCCAGGTGGTGGCAGCAAAAGACGTACTGGATCAGGCTCGTTTTGTAGCCACCCGGATTCTGGAACTTCGTCAGGCGGGTTACAGTTTGAACGATATGGCGGTTCTTTATCGAGCCCATTATCAGAGTATGGAGCTTCAGATGGAGCTGACTCGCCGGGGTATCCCCTTTGAGGTACGTTCTGGATTAAGGTTTTTTGAGCAGGCTCATATTAAAGATGTGGTAGCTTATCTCAAGATTGTTTCCAATCCCCTGGATGAAATTGCCTGGAAAAGAGTGCTAAAGATTTGTCCGGGTATTGGCAAGGTGACTGCCTCCCGCATTTTTGAAAGGGTTAAGGAATCTCCGGATCCTTTCTCGGCCTTGGAGCGCCTGGTTGAAGAGAAAGAACTCCCGGCCAACGCTCAAAAAAGCGCAAAGAGCCTTGGGGAGCTTCTTTTGCGATTGGAAGAGCTTGAGGCTTCCCCTTCGACCATGATTAAAGAGGTTATTAACTCTGGTTATGATGAATATCTGGTAACCCGGTATCCTGACCACAGGGAACGACTGCTGGACCTTGAAGAACTGGCTAATTTTGCTTTTCAGTACCAATCTCTGGACGCCTTTTTGAATGAACTGGCCCTGCTTGGGGAAATGGAGGCAGAGACTATAGTAGTTGGCGGCATTCCCGATGAAAAACTCACCCTGTCCAGCATTCACCAGGCCAAGGGCCTGGAATGGGATGTGGTTTTTGTTATCTGGCTGTGTGAGGGCGGATTTCCTTCTTCTTACAGCTTGAAAAACAAGGAGGATATTGAGGAAGAACGCCGGCTTTTTTACGTAGCCTGCACCCGAGCCAAGGATCACCTCTTTCTGTGTTATCCTCTGCTTGGTGAAAGTTCTTTTCGGGATGGCAGGTTTATCCGCAAGCCTTCTCGCTTTTTAAGGGAGCTGGATCCTGGTACCTATGAAAAGGTAAATCTTACCAAGGAACACCTGTTTTGATCATGGGGCAAGGAGTTTTTTATGCTTTCCCGAAAAGACTACATCCATAACTTTGTGGTTGATTCCCTGGATTACAGCTTTTTTGCTCTGGCTCTGACTCTTGGTTCTGTCACCACCTTCTTGCCCCTTTTTGCTCGCAAGCTTGGGGCCAGCAATTTCGAGGTCGGTTTGATACCGGCCATTGCTTATCTGGGCTGGTCTGTACCTGCCCTGTGGGGTGGGCGTTATTCGAGCAAGCTGGAATTGAAGTTACCTTTTGTTTTGAAGTTTACTTTTCTGGAGAGGCTTCCTTTTCTGGGTCTTGCTCTGGTGGCTTTCTGGTTGGCTCCTCGCTTTGCTTCTCTGGCTCTTTTTTTGACTTATCTTTCGCTGGGTATAGCCTGTTTTGCGATGGGTTTTCTGGGACCTATTTGGATAGAGATGATCGGCAAGGTGATTCACCCCCGACGTCGAGGTCTTTACTTTGCCCTGGGCAACGGCATAGGGGCTTTGATGGGAATATGGGGCTCGAGAATAGCAGAAGATTTTTTGAGAGAGTACCCCTTTGCTACCAACTTCGGTTACTGCTTTGGTCTGGCCTTTGTAGCTCTGATGGTTTCTTACCTATTTTTGGTGCTGACGCGGGAGGAGAAAGAACCGGTACACCGCCTGAGTACCAGTATTTGGTCTTCAATTCCCCATATTCTTAGGATGGACCGCAACTTTTCTAACTTTTTAATTGCCCGCTCTTTTCTGGCTCTGGGGATGATGGGTAGTTCTTTTTATACCGTGTTCACTCTTTCTGCTTTTGGGGTTTCCGACGCGACCATTGCGCGTTACAATGCGTTTTTAATGGGTTCTCAGGCTTTGAGCAATTTTCTGTGGGGGCCTCTTGGCGATAGAGTGGGACACAAGCTGGTACTCATTTTGGGGGCTTTGTTAATAGTGTTGAGCAATCTGATAGTTTTGCTCTCTTCGAGTTATATCGATTTTTTTCTGGCTTTTGCGCTTTTCGGAGCCTATTACAGCGCTATATCTGTTGCTGGGGTGGCTATATTGCTTGATTTTGCACCTCCCAAGGGTAAAGGGGACTACCTTGGAGTGGGTAGCTTTGTGGCAGGTTTTCCCTCTTTTCTGGCCCCTTTGATTGGGGGTAAATTAGCTGATTTAGCCGGTTACAGAAGTACGTTTTTGCTCTCTTTTCTTTTGAATTTGGCGGGATTTTTATGGCTCTTCTTGGGGGTAAAAGAACCCCGGGCTTTTAAAGAAGGAGAGTGAGACGATGGGAAAGTTTTTGATGTTTCAAGGTACAGCTTCCTCTGTCGGAAAAAGTGTAATAGCTGCAGGCATGATTCGCTTGTTACGCAATAAAGGGTTTAAGGTGGCTCCCTTTAAAGCCCAGAATATGTCTTTGAATTCAGGGGTCACTCTGCAGGGAGAGGAGATAGGCAGGGCGCAGATACTACAGGCTCAGGCTGCTTGCATCGAGCCTGATGCTCGCATGAACCCCATCTTGCTCAAGCCTCAAGGTGCAAACAGGATCCAGGTAATCGCAAAGGGAAAGGTATGGAGGACTTGTACCTCTTTTGAATACTACCACTATATTGAGGAGCTCTGGAGAATGGTTAAGGAAAGTCTGGATTCGCTGGCTCAGGAATTTGACCTGGTGGTTATAGAGGGGGCGGGAAGTCCTGCGGAAATCAATCTGCGCCATAAAGACCTGGTGAATATGAGAGTGGCAAAGTACTGTGACGCTCCGGTTATCCTGATAGGCGACATAGACCGGGGAGGGGTTTTCGCTTCGCTGTATGGTACCTGGGCGCTTTTTGATGAAGAGGAAAGAAGGCTGTTGCGAGGGTTTTTAATTAACAAGTTCCGGGGTGAGCGCAGAATTTTGGAACCTGCCTTGCAAGAAATAGAAAAATTGACTGGTGTTACAGTATTGGGGGTTTTGCCTTACCTTGAGTTGCATCTTGATGAAGAAGATAGCCTTTCTGAGCATTTAAGGGATAGAAATAGAAAGAGCCTGCTTGCTGGGGATGTCTTTCGGGTAGGAGTGATCCGTTTGCCGCATATTGCAAACTATACTGACTTTCAGCCTCTCGAAAGAGAGCCTTATCTTAAGCTCAGCTATATAACTTCGGCCAGGGAGTTAGCAGGCCTGGATTTGTTAATTATTCCTGGAACAAAAAACACCTTTTCCGATCTTGCCTGGCTCAAGGAACGAGGATTTAATGAAGCTATAGAGGGATTTCTGAAAGCTGGTGGTTTGGTAATGGGTATTTGTGGAGGGTTTCAGATGCTTGGGGAACGCTTGCTGGATCCCTGGGGTCTCGAGTCCCCAGACCGTGTAGTTTCCGGCCTGGGTTTTCTTGCCATGGAAACTTGCTTTGACAAAGAGAAGGTTCTGCGGCGCGTTGAGGGTTACCTCGCTGGCGATGCAAGTGCCAGATTTGCAGGTTACGAAATCCATATGGGCAAAACGCACTTTGAAAAGGAATATCCTCCCTTTCTGGTGATCGAGAAGATTCTGGATCAGAACTCTCAGCGCTTTGAAGGGGTGTGCGTGGGTAAACGGATTTTTGGGACTTATGTTCACGGTGTGTTTGATCGGGCAAGCTTTAGAAAACGCTTTTTTGACCTCCTGAGGCAGGAGAAGGGATTATCCGCCCCGGAAGAAAAAGTAACTGTTTCCTGGGAGGATATCAGGGAAAAGGAACTTGCCAGAGTAAGCGAGGTTCTGGAAGAAAACCTGGATCCAAAATTTCTAGACTGCTTACTGGCTGGCAAGTAGTTTTTCTTTGCCTTCCTGAGAAGGCATTTCTCTTTTGACCAGGATTTTGTTTTCCCAACGTCCACTCCGGTAATAGGCAAGGGCTACCAGAAAGCCAGCCACGGGGCCTATGGCCATACCAATCCAGATACCCTTTGCTCCAAGCTGAAAGTAGATGCTCAGAAGCCAGGAGAAAGGCAGTCTGATGAGCCAAAGGGAAATCAAAGTGTTGATCATAGTTTGCACGGTGTCCCCTGCTCCTCTTAAAAAGCCGTTAATGGCAAACATCAGTGAAAAAGGAATATAAGAAAAAGATACAATCTGCAAATATTCTTTACCGATGGTAATTACTTTTTCCTCGGTGATGAATATCCGAATCAGGTTTTCTGCTTCAAAAAAGACCAAAGTTGCAATGGGTAGGGCAAAGCAAAAAGCTATTATTGTTCCCCAACGAAGTACCTCTCGAGAACGCTGGTAATCCCCAAAACCCAGGTTCTGGCCAGCTACCGAGGAAATGGCAACGCTTATGGTCATGGCAGGAAGGAAGGAGAACTGGTCGATGCGGGTGGCTGCCCCGTAAGCGGCTACTACCTTTTCTCCAAAAAGGTTGACTAAGGAAGTCATGGCCAGAATACCCAGTGATACAATGCTTTGTTGCACCCCGGCAGGCATCCCCAGACGGAACATAGTAGTGATAATTGACCAATCCCACCAGTTACTTTTTCTATGCAGGGAAATGATGTTGAGTTTGAAGAGAACCAAAAGACCAATCAGACCCGATATTCCCTGGGCGATGGTTGTGGCCAGGGCTGCGCCTGCTACTCCCAGAGAGGGAAAAGGTCCGATACCCAGAATCATCAATGGGTCCAGGACAATGTTGATGATGGTAGCATAGATGAGGAGGTAGAGGGGGGTTTTGGCATCGCCCATGCCTCGCAAGATACTACTGATTGCGTTGTAGAGAAAGAGAAAAGGCAGGCCCCAGAAGATTATGGTCAGGTACTGAGAAGCCAATTGTTTGATGGTTTCTGGAGTGCGAATGGCTTCCAGAATAGCCAGGTGGAGGTTGATGCCCACAATGGCGAGGATTATTCCAAGAAGAGTAAGTAAAACCAGAGCATTAACCACCGTTTTTCGGACTTCTTCGTCTTTTCTTGCACCCAGGTACTGAGCTACCATTATGTTAGCGCCCATTCCCAACCCAAAGACAAAAGAGATGAGTATAAAAAGCACAGGGAAGCCTACCGAAACTGCTCCCAGTGCTTCAGCCCCCAGAAAGCGGCCTACCCAGATGCTGTCCACTGTATTATAAAAAGTTTGCAGGAGATTCCCCGCCAACATGGGCAACGAAAAAAGTATTAGGTGCCGGGGAATACTACCCTGAGTAAAATCGGTTATGTTTTTGGGTCGCATGTACTACTCCTTTTGCTTAGATTCTTCGGCAAAATGAATAAAATATTTTCTCACAAAGCTCTGGGTTTTGCAATTGAAGAGCACTGGTTGGGTGCTTGACGCGGTCTTTTTTCGGGCTCTTGAGAATTTGACGGAGGTTTAATTTTGGAGGCATTGGGTATTGCCTGAGCGGTTATAATTAGATAGGGTTTTGTTTCGAGTTTAAGGTTTATCAAAGAAAGATTTGTTCAGGTTTCCTACTTGGGGAATAGAGGTGAGCTTCAGAGTTGGAAGAGCTTATTTTTTATGAACGACCTAAGCTTAAGAAAGCCTGCATGGTGATTGGTTTTTCAGGTTGGATGGATGGAGGAGGGGTTTCTTCGGGGGCTATTTCTCTTTTGCGGGATTCAATAAAAACCAGGCTCCTTGCCGAAATTGATTCGCGCAATTTTTATATTTTGAACTTTCCGGGCACTATGGAGGAAGTAGCCCAATTTCGCCCCCACGCTGTTTTGAAGAATGGCCTGATAAAAAATTTTGAGTATCCGCGTAACGAATTCTCTTATTCTGAAGAACATAACCTGGTGTTCTTTTTTGGCAAAGAACCCAATTTCAGATGGGAGGACTTCTGCGATCATCTTTTGACTGTAGCTGAAGAAGTGGGAGTGGAACGCATTTTTTTTGTGGGTAGCTTTAGCGGTCTTACTCCTCATACTCGGGAACCGAGGCTGTATTGCAGTTTCTCGCACGAAAGGCTGAAGGAAGAACTTACATCTTTTGGTATTCGTTTTTCAGATTATGAGGGGCCAGCCAGTATAGCTACCTTGCTTCTTCTTCGCTCCCGGGAAAGGAGCATAGAGATGTTTAGTGTGGCGGTGGAAATACCCATGTATGTTAGAGCCACCAACCCCAAAGGCATCCGGGCAGCCTTGCGGTTCGTAGTGCCCTTTTTGGGAATTGAGGTTGACTGGGCTGAGCTTGACAAGCTCTGCGATGATTTTGAACGCCATGTGGATGATCTGGTGAAACAGTATCCTGACCTGGAACAGCAAATCAGGAAACTTGAAGAAAACTATGACAAAGAAATACTTGGTGATGACCAGAGTTTCAAGGATTGGCTGCGCAGGCACGGCATTGATACTATTTAGTAAAACAAAAAGATGAAATTCGTTGACAGCTGACGAATAACCATTTATAATTGCCCAGTAAATTTGTTGAACTTTACCTCGAATTTTTTGTTGCTTTTACCTTGGCAAAAAAGGATGGGTGAAAAGATTTGTTAAAGTGGTTTCGTTCTTTAAGAAATTATTTCAGGGATGCCTGGGGAGAACTGCGCAAAGTAAGTTGGCCGGGCCGTAAAGAGCTCCTGGCGAGCACCATCACCGTGCTTGTGGTGATTGTAATAATGGGTGTTTTCCTCGGTGTTGTGGACTTGGTGCTCACCTCTTTGATGAGTTTTTATCTTAAGTGATGGTTACGGGAGTTGGGGGTTAAGCAGAAAGAGATGGAAAAAAGGTGGTATGTAGTTCATACTCTGGCAGGTAGCGAGCATAAAGTTAAAGCGAACCTGGAGCGTCGAATTGCCTCAATGGGCATGCAGGATCAGATTTTCAGGGTAGTGGTGCCCATGGAGGAAACCATCGAGGTGAAAAGGGGAAAGAAGCGTTTTACCAAGAAAAAGGTTTTTCCGGGTTATGTGATGGTGGAGATGATCATGAACGATCGTTCCTGGTACGTGGTTCGCAATACTCCGGGAGTCACTGGTTTTGTGGGTTCAGGGATGAAGCCAGAACCTCTTAATGAAGAGGAAGTGAAGGTTATTTTGCGCCAGACTGGAGTAGAGAAAGGCAAGCCCCGTTTGGACATCGAAAAAGGGGAAGCAGTCAAAGTTATTGCTGGCCCCTTCCTCAACTATACTGGCGTGGTGGAAAGTGTGGATCATGAAAAAGGCAAAGTGGTGGTTCTGTTATCTGTTTTTGGGCGTGAGACCCCTGTAGAACTCGACTTTTCGGATATAGAGAAACTTTAGTGAGGTGGATTTTTCATGGCTAAAAAGGTTGTTGCGGTGGTTAAGCTTCAGATTCCTGGTGGTATGGCGACACCAGCCCCACCGGTGGGTCCTGCGCTGGGTCAACACGGTGTTAACATCATGGAGTTTTGTAAAGCCTTTAATGCTCAAACCGAAAAGGATAGAGGAGTGCTTACTCCGGTTGAGATAACCATTTATCAGGATCGTTCTTTCAGTTTTGTTTGCAAAACTCCTCCAGCTTCTTTTCTTATCAAACAGGCTCTGGGTATAGAAAAAGGCTCAGGTGAGCCCAACCGGGTGAAGGTGGGTAAAATAACCCGTTCTAAAATTAAAGAAATTGCTGAAAAGAAAATGGCAGATCTTAACGCCAACGATATAGAGGCGGCGATGCGTATCATTGAGGGCACTGCCCGGAGCATGGGTGTAGAGGTAGTTGAGGGTTAAGAGTAAAGGGAGTGAACAAAATGGCAAAAGAGGGTAAAAGGTATCTTTCTCTTAAAGAAAAAGTCGAACCGGGGAAACTTTACATCCCTGAAGAGGCTGTGGAGCTTGTGAAAAGCATGGCTACCGCTAAGTTTGACGAGACAGTAGAAATGGTGGTTAACCTGGGCATTGACCCCAAACAGTCTGATCAGCAAGTCCGTGGTACGGTAAGTCTTCCCCATGGGACGGGTAAAACGATACGAGTTTTGGTTTTTGCCCAAGGTGAAAAGGCGAAAGAAGCACAGGAAGCCGGGGCGGATTATGTCGGTGGGGAAGAACTGGTTCAAAAGATACAGGATGGCTGGTTTGAGTTTGACGCAGCTATTGCCACACCGGATATGATGCGTGTAGTGGGAAGACTGGGAAGACTGCTGGGTCCTCGCGGTCTTATGCCCAATGCCAAGACGGGTACGGTCACCAACGATGTTGCTCAGGCGGTTCGTGAAATTAAGGCGGGAAGGGTAGAGATACGCAACGACCGCTATGGTAATGTACACATTCCTATAGGAAAGGCTTCTTTTTCTGCAGAACAGCTTCTGGATAATTTTTACGCAGTTCTGGAAGCTTTAAACCGCATGAAGCCGGCGGCGGCCCGAGGAAGGTATATTAAAAAAATCGCTCTTTCCACCACGATGAGTCCATCAGTTAAGGTGGATCCGCAGCTGGCTTTGAGCAGAATGGAAAAGAGGGTGGCGTAACCTTAAGAGTTGTTCATTTTAAAAGTAAATACCGGCTGGTTGCCGGAGAACCGGGGGCTTCGAGCTTAAAAATCCCGGGGAGGCAAAAGTGTAAAGCTCCCTCGGGGGAGCTTTTTTTGTTGTTTAATTATGGAAGAGAAAGGGGGTTAAAAGTTGGAAAAAAAGGAAAAAGCTACTATCATAGATGAAGTTTACCGCAAACTCGAAGAAAGTCAGGCAGTTTACGTTTTCAGCTACCACGGTCTTAATGTTCAGAGTGTGGAAGAATTGCGCAGAAGCCTGCGCGAGGCAAGTGGAGAAATGAAGGTTATCAAAAACACTCTGGCCAGGATTGCTCTCCAGAAAGCGAATATTCCCTTTGATGACCAGCTTTTAAGAGGACAGAATGCCTTTGCTTTTGCGTATCAGGACGTAGTGCAAGTGGCTAAAAAGTTGAGTGAGTTTTCCAAAAAGCTGCCTGAGATAGTGATAATCAAGGGGGGCTGGCTGGAGAAGAGGCAGATTGGCGTTGAAGATGTCAAGAACCTGGCCAGTTTGCCCTCCCGGGAAGAGCTGGTTGCCAGGGTGGTGGGTGGTATTGCTGCTCCGCTCAGTGGTCTGGTTGGAGTGCTCCAGGGCGTTTTGCGGAATTTGGTGTGGGTCTTAAAAGCCATTGAAGAGAAAAAGCAATAGAAGGGAGGAACTTTTACCATGACCAAGGAAGAAATTATTGAAGCTATTGAAAAGATGACCGTTCTTGAGCTTGCCGAGCTGGTTAAGGCGCTTGAAGAAAAATTCGGTGTTTCTGCGGCGATGCCGGTTGCTCAGGTAGCAGCGGCACCCGCTGCAGGGGAAGGGGCGGCCAAAGAGGAAGAAAAAACCGAATTTGACGTGATTTTGAAGAGTGCTGGCTCTCAGAAGCTGCAAGTCGTCAAAGAGGTTCGCGCCATAACTGGCCTGGGTCTCAAGGAAGCCAAAGGGCTGGTCGACAATGCTCCGAAACCTGTCAAAGAGGGTGTGAGCAAAGACGAAGCAGAAGAAATCAAGGCCAAACTGGAAGCAGTTGGTGCTGAGGTAGAGATCAAGTAACCAGAAAGGGAAGCGTAACGCTTCCCTTTCTGGTTCAAAGGACCAAGAATGAAATCCACTCTTCAGGATTATAACCCCCATTTACTCCTCCTCATTGTTTCTGTGATCTGGGGTTTCAATTTTAGTATTGTCAAATGGGGAGTTATGGCGTTTGGTTCTCTTTCTTTTGCACTTTTGCGTTTCCTGGTAGGAGCTCCCCTTCTCTTTTTGGTGCTTTGTAGGTGCGAAGATGATCCCTGGATTAAGCGTGAAGACTTTCTTTATTTTCTGGTTCTGGGTTTAGTTGGTTTTGGTATCTATCAACCACTCTGGAGTATGGGATTGGAGTTGAGTCTGACTTCGCATTCGGTTTTAATCCTCTCTTTAAGTCCGATAGTAGTAACTTTAATAGCTTTTTTTCGGAAAGAAGAGCTGGTGGGTTGGGTAAATCTTTTGGGAGTGGGACTGGGCTTCCTGGGAGTCCTTTTCTTAGTGCAGCGAGGAGAAATTGGGCTTTATTCGAAGGAAAATGTTTTAAAAGGTGATTTGCTCACCCTGATAGCTGCACTTTGCTGGGGATTTTATTCCTATTTGAGTAAAAGAGTGCTGACTAAGTATTCTCCTCTTAAGGTGAGCACCTGGAGCGTGATTTTCGGGGTTTTGTGGATGCTTCCTACTTCATTTCCTTCTCTTTTGGGAGCTTCCTGGGGACGATTTGGTCTGAGTGTACTGGGTTCTCTTCTTTATAGTGCAATTCTTGCAGTGGTCCTTGCTTATGTGTTCTGGAACAACGGAGTTAGAGTTCTTGGGGCTTCTCGTACGCTTTCCTATCAGTTTTTGATCCAGGTTTTTGGAATATGGGCAGCCTGGCTTTTTTATAGGGAATCTTTAAATTTCAGCGCAGTCCTGGGCATGTCTTTAATAGTGGTGGGTCTTCTTTTTTCTCAGCGCAGGGGGACATTTTCTTTACAGCCACGCTGGAAGTACATTTTTAGAAGGTAGAAGAGATAGCCCACCTCTTCATGGGCGATTTGCGAGATTGCTGAAAAGGCTTTCAAAGAAGGTAAAAAGTCTTCAAAGGATAGTGGTCCCCTATCGTAGGCAGGGTGTGCACTTACAGGGTAAATACTGGTATTAGGCAAGAAGTTCCTGAAGGCAAGGAGCGCCCTTTTTAAGTGAATTCCAGAAGTGACCAGGTAGAAACTATTTAGCTTAAGTTCGGTAATTTTTTGAGCCACTGCTCGAGCGTTTTCCCAGGTGGTGCGCGACGTTTCTTCAAGAATCATTTTTTGGTCAGGGACACCCCATTCTTTGAGCACTTCTTTCATCATTCTGGCTTCGCTCGGCACAGCTCCTCCGTGCAAGGTGCCGCCACTCAGAATCAGAATCGGCTCTCCTTTTTTCCACAGCGAAAAGGCTTTGCCGAGACGCAGCATTGAGTAAGGCCCGGGAAGGGAACAGTTATTTTCATAAAAACTGCCCCCACTTAGGACCACTATGGCCTGAGGAGGGGAAGGAGGTCTTGGGGTTTGCAGTGGTTCAGGCTCTAAGATTTTTGCTGTCCATCCGCTCGATAGAAGATAAACAAAAATAGCCAGAAAGAGCAGGGAATACCGGCACGAATTTTTCTTTTTCCGAGCGAGAAGGAACAGGGCCAGGATAACGGTTATCAGAATTCCAGGTGGCTCAAACATTGCCCCCATGAGTTTCTGTAGGTAAAGTCCCATCAAGTATCACCTATTTTTGGAACAGGTGGCAAGCTACCCAGCGTCTGGCTTCTATTTCTTGTAGGAATGGTTCTTCGATGGAGCAAACAGGCATTTTTTCCGGACAGCGGGTATGGAAGCGGCATCCTGGGGGAGGCTGAGTGGGGCTGGGTGGATCACCCTGGAGCAGAATTTTTTTGCGTTTTTTTCGCGGGTTGGGTATAGGTATGGAAGAAAGCAATGCCTGGGTGTAGGGATGCAGAGGCTTTTCAAAAAGCTCTTTTTTAGGGGCAACTTCAGCGATTTTGCCCAGGTACATGACTGCTACCCGGTTGCTGATGTGCTTTACCACCGAAAGGTCGTGGGAGATAAAGAGGTAAGTCAATTGCATTTCTTTCTGCAGGGCGGAGAGGAGGTTGAGTATTTGAGCCTGAATGGAAACGTCCAGTGCTGATACGGGCTCATCACATACTATAAAATCGGGATGCAGGACCAGCGCTCGGGCGATACCTACTCTTTGCCTCTGACCTCCGGAAAACTCGTGGGGAAAACGCTCTAAGTCATCGGGACTTAAACCCACTTTTTCGGCTATCAACAGAACCCTTTCTCTCCGCTCTTGCCGATTTTTTACTCCGTGAATGATTAAGGGTTCTTCCAGTATGAAGCGTATGGATTTGCGAGGGTTTAAAGAAGCAAAGGGATCCTGAAAGATAATCTGCATTTTTTGGCGGTAGATTTTCATTTCCCGCGGATGCAAGGCGAGGATGTTTTTGCCCCCAAAGAGCACCTCTCCCGTATCAGGTTCTTCCAGGCGCAAGATGCAGCGTCCCAGAGTGCTTTTGCCACACCCTGATTCTCCTACCAGAGCCATCACTTCTCCCTGATTGATGGATAGAGAAACCGAATTGACTGCATCGATGGTAAGGATTTCAGAAAACTGCTCGCTTTTCACAAAGAACTTTTTGGACAAGTTTTTCACTTCAAGGAGTAGAGGTGACATGCTACCCAGTGTTTTACCTCCTTTTCTTCAAGCTGAGGCTCTTTTCTTTTACATATTTCAAGGGCTTGCCGACAACGGGGGTGAAAACGGCAACCTGAAGGAGGATCCAGAAGGTTCGGCACACTGCCTGGAATGCTTGCCAGAGTCTCTTTCTCTTCTTCTATGTGGGGCATGGAGGCAAGCAAAGCCCGGGTATAGGGGTGCAAGGGATGGTCAAAAAGCTCAAACACCTGGCCTTTCTCGACAATTTTCCCTGCATACATTACGGCTACTTTCTGACAGGTTTCAGCAACCACTCCCAGGTCATGGGTAATTAAAAGGACTGCGGTTTGCAGCTCCTCTTTTAACTCTTCAATGAGTTCCAGGATCTGAGCTTGAATGGTTACATCCAGAGCGGTGGTAGGCTCATCGGCGAGAAGAAGCTGAGGACGACAGGCTAAGGCGATGGCGATCATCACCCTCTGCCGCATGCCTCCTGAGAGCTGGTGGGGATAGCTGTGGAACACTCTTTCCGGCTCGGGTATCCTGACCAGGCGGAGCATTTCAATAGCTTTTTCCCTGGCTAAGACAGAAGACATGCCTTCGTGTATGCATAGCACTTCTACAATTTCTTCACCTACTGGAAAAACCGGGTCCAAAGAGGTCATTGGTTCCTGAAAGACCATAGAGATTTTTTTACCGCGTATTTTTCGCATTTCCTCTTCTTTGAGAGGGACCAGGTTTTGGCCCTCGAATAAGATTTCTCCCTCCACTATCCGTCCCTGGGGTTGTGGATAGAGTTTTAATACTGACAGGGCGGTCATGCTTTTCCCACAACCCGATTCTCCTACCAGACCCACCGTTTCTCCAGGAAAGATTTCCAGGTTTACCCCGTCCACCGCTTTGACGGTGCCGCGAGGCGTCTTGAGGTAAGTTTTAAGGTTTTTTATTTCCAGCAAGGGAACCGATTCCACTTCTTACACCCTCAATCTGGGGTCCAGGATGTCTCTCAGCCCATCTCCAAGAAGGTTGAGTCCCAACACTGAAACCATAATAGCCAGCCCAGGAAAGGTGGCGGCCCACCAGGCCCCGGAAAGCAGAAACTGTCTGCTATTAGAAAGCATGGCACCCCACTCTGGAGTGGGTGGTAGGGCACCGAGTCCCAGAAAGCCCAGAGCTGCAGCATCCAGGATAGCATTGGCCACGCTCAGGGTTGAGTAGACAATGACCGGAGCCAGGGAGTTGGGTAAAACATGATGCCAGATTATCCTCAAATGGGAGGCACCCAGCGCTTTTTCAGCTTGGATATAATCCATTTCCCGGATTACCAGCACAGCGCTTCTTGTGACCCTGGCCATCTGTGGAGAATAGACAATGCCTATGGCAATCATTGCTTTTTCGAGCCCTGGTCCCAATGCAGCCATAATGGTTATGGCAAGGAGAATGCTGGGGAAAGCAAACATTATGTCTACCACTCGCATCAGGAAAGTGTCTATCTTTCCCCCAAAATACCCTCCCCAAAGACCCAGTATCAGGCCTATTAGAGTAGATATACCTACGGCTATGAAGCCTACCGAAAGGGAAGTGCGGGTACCCCAGATGATGCGGGAAAGGATGCAGCGTCCCAGGTAGTCAGTGCCCAGAGGAAATTGGGAATATTCTTTTCCAGCCCAAAAACCGGGCAGTAAGCGGTGGGCCAGGCTGCGCTTCAACGGATCGTTAGGGGCAAGATAGGGAGCGAATACAGCTATAAGAAGCAGGACGATCAAAATAACCAGTCCTGCCAGAGCAGATTTATTTTTTCTTAGAAAGTACCAGTATTCCTTTAACTTAGCGATGCGACCTTTTCTCATTTTATTGATACCTTATTTTGGGATTTAGGTAGGCATACAGTACATCTGTTGCTAAATTCACCATCACAAATACGAAAGCAATAAACAGCACTGCTCCCTGGATGGCTGGATAATCACGGGCATAGACCGCATCGACTGTATAACGGCCCAGGCCAGGCCAGGAGAAAACAGTTTCGGTGAGAATAGCTCCTCCCAGCAAAAGACCGAATTCCATTCCAATGACAGTGACAATAGGAATCAGGGCGTTTTTGAGTGCATGCTTGTAAATGACCATTTTTTCGGGAAGACCCTTGGCCCGTTCAGTACGAATGAAATCCTGGCGGATTACTTCAAGCATTGCCGAACGAGTCATTCGGGCGATAAGTGCCATGGGTATGGTCCCCAGAGCTATGCTGGGAAGAATAAGGTGAGAAAGCGCACTCAGGAAAGCCGCTTTGTTCAGGGTTAACAGGGAGTCCAGAAGATATAGCCCGGTGATTACTTTCAGGTTCACACCGACATCAATTCTTCCTGAGACCGGAAGCAAGTCCAACCCCAGACCGAAGATAAACATCAGCATAAGGCCCAGCCAAAAAACGGGCATGGATACTCCAAAAAGGGCTCCGGTCATTGAAAAGTAATCCCAGAAAGAATATTGCTTCACCGCTGCGGTTATTCCTGCAGCTATGCCCACCACTATCGCAAAGAGCATAGCAGCAATTGAGAGTTCCAGAGTGGCTGGAAAACGTTGCAGAATCTCTTCAATAACTGGGGAACGGGTGGCAATGGAACGCCCCAGATCTCCCCTGAGCAGTTTACTTAACCAGACCAGGTACTGGATGTAGATGGGTTTATCGAGCTGCCATTTAACCCGCATTGCTTCCACGTACTCGGGCGAAGCATGTTCGCCAGCGAGTATCCGGGCAGGATCTCCTGGTGCCAGGCGCACTACTACAAAGACGATTATGGAAACTCCCACAAGGACCGGTATGAGGAGCAATAATCTTTTAATGATGTATCGTCTCATAAATGTATATATCCCTCACTTAAAAGAAAGGGGGCAAGAAGCCCCCTTTCTTTAGCGATCCAGCCAGGTAGAGTAAAAGAATTTGCGGTCCAGAGGGTGAAGTACATACCCCTTTACATCTTTTTTGAATACCATCTGGTTTTTGGCATGGGCCAGAGGTACCCAGGGTGCATCGTTGTGAATGATTTCCTGAGCTTTTTTGTAAAGCTTTATCCGCTCTTCCTGGTCATAGGTTCTTTGCGCCTTGATCAGAATTTCGTGAAGTTCGTCATTGCGGTAAAAAGCTACATTTCCAGCGCTTCCCACAATAGCATTGTCTTTATCAAGGAGTACGTACAGGAAGTTATCAGGATCACCGTTGTCACCAGTCCAGCCCAGAAGACACATGGGGTGCTTTCCGGCTTCAGTTTCCTGGAGGTAAGTACCCCACTCTACGGTGTAGATTTTAGCTTTGATACCTACTGCTTCAAGGTCTGCCTGAATGGCTTCGGCAATTTTGGGAGGATCGTACATATAGGGTCGGGATACTGGCATGGCCCACAGAGTGGTTTCAAAGCCATTGGGATATCCAGCTTCTTTAAGCAGTTCTCGTGCTTTATCAGGATTGTATTCATAATCTTCTATTTCATCATTGTAGCTCCACATGGTGGGAGGAATGGGGTTTTTGGCTACCACGGCAGTATCTTTATAGAGATATTTTACTATGGCTTCCTTGTTTATGGCATGGTTGATTGCCCTGCGTACTCTTACATCTGCGAAAGGTTTCTGGAAACCAGGGGTATCTTCTCCCATGTTCATGGCGAGATAGCCCACGTTAATTCCGGGAGCCTCCAAAAGCACTAGGTCAGGGTTGTTCTTGATGCGTTCCAGGTCGTCAGGATTGGGGTATTCCATAGCGTCTATGGACCCTTTTTCGAGTTCCAGGAGTCGCACCGAAGGGTCAGGTATGACTCTGAAGATGATGCGGTCAAGATAAGGTCTTCCCTGCCAGTAGTCCTCAAAGGCTTCCAGAGTGATGTGGTCGTCTTTGACCCATTCCACAAACTTGAAAGGACCGGTGCCTACCGGATGTTTAAAGAAATCTGCTCCATATTTTTCACAGGCGGTTGGGCTAACGATGGCTACGGTAAACATGGCCAGGTTGCTCAAGAATGGAGCATAAGGTTCAGAAAGAATGATTTGAACTGTATAGTCGTCAATTTTGACTACGTCCTTTACAGAGGTAAACATCCATTTCCAGTAAGCCCACTCCCCGTATTGGTGAAAGGGATGGTTGGGGTCGAATTGCCTTTTGAAAGAATAGACTACTGCATCAGCGTTAAAATCAGTTCCATCATGGAATTTTACGCCTTTTCGCAAGTGGAAAGTAAAGGTTAGACCATCTTCGGAAACTTCCCAGCTTTCAGCAAGGCAGGGTTCTATTTCAGTGGTTCCAGGTTTGTACTGTACTAAGCCTTCAAATATGTTGTCGGTTCTGGTGATGGAAAGCCCATCAGTAACATCGGCGGGATCCAGGCGAGTAGCATCACCACCACTTCCAAAGACCAAAGTACCTCCATACTTGGGTTCCTGGGCCAAAACAACTGCTGAACCCAGCACCAGCACTACGCAAACCAGAATTGCCAGAAAAAGCTGTTTTTTCATTTTTCTCCTCCTATCAATGGTTTAGGATTTGTTTGGTGAAAGTGGCTTTTACTGTGCGGAGTAGATCCCTCCCTTCTTATTCTTGGTTGGTTCGATTATAGCACAAAAATTTGTCAGCCTTGAGGGAAGGTATGTTAATATTTAATTACAGTTTTTCTGGAAAGGTTTTGGGTTTCAGGACGAGAGGGAAAATCTGAAACAGTGGATTTTGGAAGCTGTTTTGATAAAGTTGGGGCTGTTTTGATCGTTTGGAAACGTTTTCCGGAAGTGCCGGCTTTGGTTTTTGGAGGCTTTGAGTGGCCGGATTTTTCCAAGGAAGAGCTTCTTTTTGGTAAACAGAACTTTCAGAAGCTCGTTTATCCTGCTGATGTGGAGGAAGTATGGCAGGAAAGAGTTAATTTTTCCCGCAGTGGTGGTCAAAGGGCGGTTTTTAGATATCGGTTAGGTAAAGACCCTGTTCCCCGGTGGATTGAGGAAGAAGTGGTTTATCTTGAAGAAGAGCGGTGTTACCTGAGCTTTATGGTAGATGTAACTTGCTGGAAAAAAAGAGAGGCAGAACTTCTTGAGCAGCTTGAATTTTACTATCACCTTTTTGAGCAAGCTCCGATTTCTCTGTGGGAAGAAGATTTTTCGGCACTCAAGGAGTATGTGGACAGAGTTAAAGAGCAGGGAATCACCGATTTTGATTCCTACCTGGATGCTCATCCTGAAGAAGTGGCCAGCGCAGCAAGCAGAGTGCGGGTTGTCAACGTCAATTTGAAGACTCTGGAAATTTACGGGGCAGATAGTAAAAAACAGTTTTTTGAAAGTCTCGGTCGATTGACCTATCCTTATTCTTTTCAGAAGTTCAAGGCTTATCTTCTGGCGATTGCTCAGGGTAGATTTTCTTTTGAATGGGAGGAATTGCACCAGGACCTACGGGGTCAGCCTATCTGGGTCCGCTTTGCGTGGCAGGTTGTTCCGGGCCACGAGCATGATTTTTCCCGGGTGATAGGGATTCTCGAGGATATCAGTCAGAGAAAAGTTCTGGAAGCAGAGATGTTTTACCGGGCAGAACATGATTCCCTTACCGGATTGCTTAACAGAAATGCTCTTTTTGAAAGAATGGAAAAGCTGTTTGCCGATCGAAGGTTTAGGAACCGGAAGTTGGCTGTTTTCTTTATTGATCTCGATAACTTTAAGGCCATCAATGATTTCTTTGGTCATCAGGTGGGGGATGAGATTCTAAAAGCATTTGCCAAGAAATTGCAAAGATTTCTACGCACTGGGGACTTGCTGGTCCGTTTTGGAGGAGACGAGTTTGTTCTGGTTTTGAAAGACATGCGCTACATCGAGGATATGAATAGGGTGAAAACCTTTCTGGAAAGTCTTTGTGGTAAGTTTTGGCAGGTGGGAGATCGGCAGGTCAGGCTCTTTTTTAGTGTGGGTGTCGCTCTCTACCCAGAGGACGCAGCCGATTTCGAAGAGCTTTTAAAGATAGCCGATTTCAGGATGTATGAAAATAAAAGACAAAAGAATCCGCGGACTCCACTTTTTTAGTTGGGTCCAAATCGGTGAATTTAAGTTAGATTGGGAATCGGGGTTCTTTGATTTCTTGAATATCTTCAGCGAACTTATTGTTTTGAGAATCAATATTTTCGCTTGACATGTTGCTTTCTATCCCTTATATTTATTCAGGCATAACGGAAGGGTTATGCCGGTGTAGCTCAGCTGGTAGAGCAGCTGATTTGTAATCAGCAGGTCGTCCGTTCGAGTCGGATCACCGGCTCCATGTTTGTGTGGGGAGGTACCCAAGTGGACAAAGGGAGCGGACTGTAAATCCGCCGGCTGTCGCCTTCGTAGGTTCGAATCCTACCCTCCCCACCATAAAATTAAGAATTAAAGAGGTGCCTGCGTAGCTCAGTGGTAGAGCGCACCCTTGGTAAGGGTGAGGTCACCGGTTCAATCCCGGTCGTAGGCTCCATTTTCTTTTGTATAAAGTAAGTATAAGATACGAAGCAGTTGATGTCGGATTTATAATATACCTGGAGCGAATAGCTTAACTCTTTTGGAAATTAGAAAAGACTTGAAACGAGGAGGATTCCTATGGCTAAGCAAAAGTTTGAA
>CAZMZG010000009.1:0-4357 GCA_964570785.1 uncultured Atribacterota bacterium
GGCTGGAGTTCCACCTCAGAACATCATTGCCATGTTTGAAGAAGTTCATAGTTTTGTGTACTGATTTTCTCTTTTAAGGAGGGGAAAGAAGTATGGGTAATGTTTTGCGCTGGTTCTGGTTATTTATCCTATTTGTTCTGGTGATTGGTCATTGCACTTTTGCTCAGGAAGGAGAGCTTTTCCGGGTGGTGGGCTTTTCCCCTGGAGAAGGTTCTACCGTATCTGAGTACCTCGAAGAAATGCGCTTTACCTTTTCGCAGCCAGTGGTTGCTCTTGAAGAGATTGGGAAGCCCTTTCCAGTGGAGAGAATTCCCTTTCGTGTTTCGCCACCTCTTGCAGGAGAATGTGTTTTTGAAGACCAGAAGACGCTGGTTTTTAAAATAAGTGAGACATTGCGCAGTGCAACTCTGTATACTTTTTCTTTCCGTCCTGACTTTACTGATCTTTCTGGTCGTTTCCTCTCTGGTTCTTTGGATTTTCATATTCAAACTGCTCCTTTAAGGGTTCTGGAAGTGCGTCAGGTGGATTATCAAAAAGATAGGAGCGTGGTTCTTGAAGTTGCATTTTCACTTCCGGTTTCTCCGCAGAGGTTGCGAGGATTCCTGATTTTAAGGGACAAGAAGGGTAGAGAAATACCTGTTCACGTACCACTTGGCCCGCCGAGCAAGAATATTTTTATCTATACTGCTCCTCTTAAAGATCCAAGTTTTTATGTAGAGATAGCAAAAGGTCTTACCTCAGAAGCTGGTCCGCTGGGTCTTGTGGAAGACTTTCGGCAGGAAATGCAGGCTTTTTATGCCATGGAAATAACCAGAAGTGGTGTTTACTTTCGGGGAGCGCAGCAGGGGGTTATTTACTTTTATACTTCCACCCCTCCAGATGCAGATGCACTTCCAGCTTTTGTAGAAGTTGAGCCTGGATACCCCTTTTCGGTGCGTGCTTACTTCTGGGGTTTCGAAATTATAGGGGAATTTAAACCCCGGGACCGGGTTTTGGTACGTCTGAAAAGAGGTCTTCCTGCTCGTTCAGGAACAGCTTTAGCTGCAGACTTTGAAAAGGCTTTTTTGATGCCCGATCTGGAGCCTTCTATTTCTATACCTGCTTCTGGTAGCCATGCCTCTTACTTTGGAGAAGCCAGGTTGCCAGTAGAGCTTGTGAATGTGAGTCGGGTGTATCTGCGGATTTTCCGTTTGTATGATAACAACATTCCTATTGCTTTTGCTTTTCCGGATAATATTTCCTTCCCGGACCTTTCCAGGCTGGTGGTAGAGCGTGAAATTGCTGTTGACGTGCCTTTTAATGTTCCGGTGCGTCGGGCTGTGGATGTACTTTCTGAGGTTTCAGGAAAGGCAGGGACTTATCTGGTAGTGGTACAGAGCGCTGAAGGTAATTCCTGGGTGAGAGATCAGGCAGTGGTTTCTCTGACTGACATCGGTGTAGTTGCCAAGGTTTTTGAAAACGGCATACTGGTATGGGCTAACTCTTTGCACGATGCTCTTCCCTGTGGAGAGGCAAGGATAAAGATTTTCTCCAGGGCTAACCAGCTGCTTGCAGAAGGGATTACTAACAGTGAGGGTGTTTTCCTGCTCGAAAAAGACAAAACCTGGTCAGAGGATGACGAACAGCCTTTCCTGGTTACAGTACAGAAAGGGGAAGATGTTTCATTCCTTTTGCTTGAAGGGGAACGCTTTTCTCAGGGTGATTTCGATGTAGGAGGAACTTCTTATTTGCGCCGTGGTTACCGGGCCTTCCTGTTTTTGCCTCGGGGAGTTTTCAGGCCTGGCGAAAAAGTCTTGGTTAAAGCACTGGTCCGGGGTCCAGAGTTCAAGGTTCCAGAGCGTTTCCCAGTGGCTTTCAAGGTTTTGTCTCCCCTGGGAAGGACCTTTTTTGAGACCACAGCAATGCTTTCTCAGGAAGGTAGTGCGACTTGTGAGTTTGAACTTCCAGCGGAAGTCTTGACCGGCAATTATCAGGTTCTTTGTTCTCTTCCAGGACAGGATGAGAAAGGATTTTTGGGCGAGACCAGTTTTTTGGTAGAAGATTTCGTTCCTCCTCGCCTTCGGCTTACCCTTTCTACGTCTGCGCAAGAGCTGCACACCGGGGAAAGGCTCCATCTCGAAGTGGTTGGAGAATACCTCTTTGGTGCACCAGCTGCTCAGATGCCCATCAAGGTATTAGCAAGGTTGAGCGCCAGAGAATTTAAACATCCTGACTGGGGACAGTTCACCTTTGGTGACTTTCGTCATAAATTTGCGCCAGTAGAAATTAAGCTGGGCGAGTATCAGCTGGATGCGCAAGGAAAGGCTGTGATTACCTTTGATGCACCTTCAAAGCTGCATCCTCCCTCAGCGCTCGAGCTTACTTTGCTGGTTACTTTGCTGGATCCTCAGGGTCGACCAGTGAGCAAGCGCTTGAGCCTTCCCTTCCATCCTTATCCTTTTTACCTGGGCATATTTTATCCTTCCATGCAGTATGAGCCTGGTCAGGATATTCACTTTACGGTTTGTGCGGTGGACCCTCGAGGTGTCCTCTTCCAGCTTCCTTCAGCAGTTGTCCGCATATTCAAGGTGTTTCATCACTACGTGATGGTTGAAGGGGATGAGGGAATTCGTTATCGAGTACAGGAAGAGCTAACACTTGAAAAGGAAATCCCCATTGAACTCGTTGCGGGGAAAGGCGAGGTGATTTTTAAACCTCGAGAATTTGGAAGGTATCTTTTCGAGGTTCAGGATCCTGAGTCGGGGGTAATCTCTTCCGCGTATTTTACGGTGTACGGTCGTTATGGGTTTAATCCCCGGGAAGAATTACTGGAGCGGGTAAATCTGAACCTGGATAAGGAAAGCTGGCGGGTAGGGGAAGAAGCAGTTGTTCATTATCGTTCACCTTTCCCAGGAAGAGCTCTTTTTACTGTGGAAACTGACCGCATTGTTTACAGTAAGGTTTTTGATGCAGAGCTGGAAGGAGAGGTGCGTTTTCCGGTAAGCGCTGATATGGTGCCCAATGCGTATTGTTCGTTCCTGGTTGTTCGCCCTCATACCGGCAAGGAGCCTCTTTCTCCCACTCGAGCACTGGGGATTGTTCCTCTTTTTGTTGACCAGAGCGAGCATCATCTTAAAATAGAAATTTTTGCTCCGGAATCGGCGAGGCCCCTGGACAGACTTCCGGTTAAAATGAGACTCGAGGATTTGCGCGGTGCAGGAACACCCGGCGAACTGCTGGTGGCGCTTGTAGACGTGGGGCTTCTGGAGTTGACTGCTCACCGTCTGGTTGATCCTTTTGACTTTTTCAACGCGAGGTGCAAGCTTTCAGTAGGAACTTTTGACTGGTATGGGGATCTTCTTTTGAGCGAACCCCTAACTACCCCTCCTCTCTATCCGGGTGGCGGGGGAGAACTGGAAAGAGAGATGGCATTGGCGCTTTCTCCGGTTCAGCCTGCTCAGTTCCGCATCGTCTCACTATTGAAGCCACAAGTTTACACTGACGAGAAAGGTGAAGGAAACGTGGTTTTCGAACTTCCCCAGTTCGAGGGGAGGCTGCTCCTTATCGTCATTGCTTCAAGCGGAGAATTGTTGGGAATGGCTACTAAGGAGGTGAACGTTGCTCACGATGTGGTGTGTGAACTGATACATCCTCGTTTTGTAGCTCCCCGAGATCGCTTCCTGGTTCCGCTTGTTCTTTTCAACCGAAGTGAAGAAGCAAAAAGGATTGAAGTTACTGTTTCTGAAAGTGGTCCGATAAGCATCCTTGGGGAACATACTTTGAGCCTGGAGCTTGCCCCTCGATCCCGGTTGGTTAGAAACATCGAGATGCAGGCTTATGAGGGTAGTGGAGAAGCTTTACTCCAAGTTATGCTTACCTATTCTGGTGAAGCGAGGAGGGAAGAGTATCGTTTTCCAGTGAGGCCTCCTTATCCCAGGGTAAGCAAAGTAGTGCTGGGCAAAATTTTCCCAGGAGAAAGAAAAACGCTTTCTGTGCCTGGTGAGTGGTATCTGCAAACCCTTGAGGGAAGATTATGGCTGCAGGCTTCGGTCGACCTGGATCTTGCCTATCTTGCTAATTTCCTGCATGCCTATCCCTACGGTTGCATAGAACAGGTGGTTTCGTCGTCCTGGCCCCTACTTTATCTTCCCGAAATTATGGCTGAAATCGATCCTTTGTTCTCTAACTCTCAAGAGGTCAACCGCTCTCTGGAGAGGGCAATTCGGCGGGTTGTTTCCATGCAAACTCCAGATGGCGGTTTTGCTCGTTTTGGAGGAGAGTACGTGAGTGTTCCCTTTGATTCAGTTTATGCCACCCACTTTTTGCTTGAAGCCAAAAAGAAAGGCTTTGCGGTGCCTGATGATGTGTTGTTTGGTGC
>CAZMZG010000009.1:4457-45447 GCA_964570785.1 uncultured Atribacterota bacterium
TGCTTGAAGCCAAAAAGAAAGGCTTTGCGGTGCCTGATGATGTGTTGTTTGGTGCCCTGAACTATCTCCGGAATTTTCTGAAATCTTTGCCCTGGGATGCTTCACCAAGAACCCTCTCCTATCATAATGCTACTTCTTCCTATGCAGCTCTGGTTTTGACCATGTGGGGAGAGCCACCGTTGGCTCGCATGGAAGAGCTACGTAGTCAGGGTAAAGAACTGAATGGCTCGACTTTACTTTTTCTTTCCTGGGCCTATGCCCTGGCTGGGAAGCCGGAAGTAGCTAGGGAATTGTATGGTGGTTTTGCTCCTTCTCTCTATGTTGAACCAGAAACGGGTGGTGCTTACAGCTCTTATCTGCGCGATCTGGCACTTCGTTTACTTGTGGAACTAAACATTGACCCCGAATCGCTAGCTGTGGAACAACTTGCTGCTCAGCTTTTTAATTCTTTGCGGAAACGCAGATACTGGTCCACTCAGGAGGCTGCTTTTTCGTTGCTGGCCCTGAGCAGTTATCTACGGGGGAGGGCTGCTCCACAGGTCTTCACGGCCCGAGTTTTTGATGTTCAGGGAGATGAACTTTTCTTTGTGCAGAATGAGAAAAAGGTTTCGTGGAGTTTAAGAAATCTCCCGCCTCCTCCCTGGAGCGTAGTGAACGAAGGAGAAGGTCTTTGCTACTTTGCGATAACGATAAGTGGAGTTCCTCGTAGTATGCCCGAAGAAAGGAATCAGGGGTTAATTGTTACCTGGGAATTCATTGACGAGAATGGCCATCCGCTTTCTGCTCCTTATTCTTTCAAGAAAGGAGATCTTGTAAAGGTCCACTTGCAGATTGAAAGCGGAAGAACGCTCGAAAATGTTGTGCTTCTGAGCCTTTTGCCGGGTTGTTTTGAGGTGGAAAACCCACGTCTGGTTACTTCTGCAACCTGGGGGAAGGAAGAGCCCGAGATAAGAGTGGAGCGCCGGGATGACCGGATAATTCTTTTTGTGGAGCGGCTTTCTGGAAAGCTCGATTATACTTATACCGCTCGGGTGGTAACAGCAGGTGATTTTGTAATTCCTCCCTTGCATGCAGAGTGCATGTACAACCCGGCAATTTTTGCCACCTCAGAAGGAGGAGAGCGAGTGATTGTTACTGCGAAATAGTAAAAAAGGACACAGCTCGAGTTTTTGGGAAGTGTTGCTCTGGTTGGGGCTGTGTTTCTGGATATTCTTTCTGGGGAGCGTGATTTTAGTTTGGGTAACGCTCCCCGTTCCTTTAGAAAAAATCAAAGATCTGGAAAGCTCGTCAGTAATACTTGATCGAAAAGGGGAATGGTTGTGTACTTTCCTTTCTGAGCGGGAAGAATATGTTTTTCCGATGTCTCTAAATGAAATGGGGAAATGGCTTCCTCTCGTGGCTCGAGAACTTGAGGATCGCCGCTTTTTCATGCATCGGGGGGTGGATTTGCCGGCCCTTTTTCGAGAGTTTGTGAACCTCGTATTTTATGGGAGAACCGCTTCAGGTGCTTCTACCATAACGGCCCAGCTGATCCGGCTGGTAGAACCACGATCTCGTAACATTTGGAGTAAATTTGTAGAATTTGTGCTTTCTCTCAAACTGGAAGAGTACATGAGTAAAGAAGAAATTCTCGAAGCCTATCTCAACTGGGTTCCGGTAGGCAGTAACTTGCGGGGAGTGGAGGCAGGGAGTCGTTATTATTTTGGCAAGGCAGCTCAGGAGCTTTCTCTTTCTGAAGCTTGTGTTCTGGTGGGGCTTTTCCCCCGACCTGAAAAATTGCGTCCCGATTACCACCCGGGTCCGGCGCTTGAAAAGCGTAATCGGGTTTTGGAAATCCTTTATGAAAGGGGAATTATTGGAGAAAGTGAATACCGTGATGCTCTTTCTTCAAAGTTGCCTGGCAGAGCTCATCCCTTTCCTCAGCTTGCATATCATGCCAGTTTGTGGTTAAAGGAACTCCTGGATGCTCGGTATATCCAGAGTACCATAGATGGTCAACTCCAGGAGTGGATAGAACGGACAGCTTCAAACTATCTTCTCTCTTTTGGAAACGAAATTACCCTGGCCTGTCTGGTAGTGGATAACCGGACTGCTGAAATACTGGCTTACCTGGGTAATGCTCGCTGGGGCGAAAAAGCTCCGGGAGGGTGGGTGGATTGTGCCCGGGCTTTGCGTTCTCCTGGTTCAACCCTGAAGCCCTTTGCCTATCTCATTGCTTTTGAGAGAGGTTTACTTGTTCCTTCCTCGATCCTTTCCGATGTTCCCTGGGGATTTGCGGGAGGTGTTCCTCGTAATTTTGATGAAAAATTTCGCGGTCCAGTGACCGCTCGGGAGGCACTTGCTGCCTCCCTTAATGTTCCAGCGGTAAGGTTAGGAAGGAAAATTGGCTACGAGTTTCTGCTCTCTTATCTTCGAGAGATGGGTTTTTCCCACCTTACTGGAGATCCCGAGTTTTACGGGGATGCCCTGCTTCTGGGGGGATGTGAGGTGAGTCTTTTAGAGATGGTCCAGGGGTACCTGGTTCTGGCTACTCTGGGTAAATGGCGACCGTTGCAAATTTTAAGAGGAACTCAGACTGCTCCCTGGAAAAATCTGGCTACGAAAGAAGCCTCTTTTCTGGTTACCGATATTCTTGCCGAGCGAGTTCGTGAGGAGATTCGCAATCAGAGAAACAACAGATCTCTCTTTGCTTTCAAGACAGGTACTTCTTCAGGTTTGCGTGATGCCTGGACAATCTGTTATCATCCTCGATATACAGCAGCAATCTGGATGGGCGACCCACGGGGTCGTAGTCATGTAGAGCTTGTAGGGGCTCGTTCTGCTTTCCCGATTGCCCGGAAGATTATGGAGTATCTTTTGAGGGGAAATCAGGATTTTTATTCTCCACCTGCTGGGATAGTCTTCAAAAAAGTGTGCCCCGTTTCAGGCAAATTAAGTACTGAACAGTGTCCAGGCTCAGTGCTTGCCCCTTTTATTAAAGATGTTTCTCCACTTGAGAGATGTGATTTGCACACAGGATTTGACGAGAACAACACTGTTTTTGGCTCCTCTCTGCAGGGTGTGTGGTATCCACAGGCGGTCAGTATTATCTCTCCGGTAAAGGACAAGAAATATCTGTTGCGGACTTTTCAGGAAGCGATTCGAATTCCTCTTTCTTTTGAGGGCATGGAGGAGGTTTTCTGGTTTGTAGACGGAGAGTTTGTGGGTAAAGCACAACCCAGGGAAACCCTTTTTGTGGAGCTTGGGAGGGGTAAACATCGAATATCGCTTTGTTCTCAGAAAGGAGTGGTAGAGGAGGTGGTTTTTGAAATAGGTACACCTGAAAAGGGAACAGACATAGAGAAAGTGCTATAATCTTTGAAAAAAAGTTTTGCCAGTGGTAGGAGTACTTCTTGATTGAAGAAAAAGATTTTGATTGCTCCTGATTGTAGAAAGATAGTTTTGGCTTTTTTGTCTTTGATAGTTCTTTGTGCGCATTGTTGCTATTTGCGATGCCTTTTACCGCGATGCTTGATAAGCGTTCTTACAGGAAGCCGTCCCTCGTTTGGGGGGAACACTTTCAGAACTTGAGCGTTGTGCAGGAATGCAGTTTGATCCTAAAATTGTAAGACTTTTTGTAGAGCTTATCCGGGGAAACCCTGCTTTTGTTTATGAAAAGCCAGAAAGGAAAGATAAAAAAAACGGTGTTAATTGCTGGATTTTTTCGGCCAACTAAAAGTATCAGTATTTTGTGCGGTCTGTAGTATAATTTTTCTATAACTTTTTAGACAAAACTTTATAGAGGAGGGGATATTGTGTTGAGGATTACAGGAAAGGTTTTTTTGTTAGTACTTCTTTTGGTGTTGACTAACATCTTGGTTGTTACAGCTTTTACCCAGGAGAAAACGGTCACCATGCTTACCCCCTATCTTGCTTCAGTAACTACCAACCAGATGATAAAAGCTTTTGAGGAAGAAGCTAAGAAGAAAGGATGGAACGTGATAACTATTGATACCAAGGGTGACTTTGCTGCCCTGGCAAGTCGCATGGAAGATATGATTGCCCGTAGGGTGGATGCAATTGTGCTTGGGATGGCAGATCCCGTCCAGTTGAAAGATCAGATCAAGAAGGCCAACGAAGCCAACATTCCAGTTTTGGGAGGTGATGCGGGCTGGATTCCGGGAGTGGCTTGCAATGTAACCTCCAACAATTATGTAATGTCGGCAATGATGACCACCTATCTTTTTAACGCTATTGGATTGGAAGGGAATATTGTGGTTTTTACTCATCGCCCCCATCATGGTGTGCGCAAGAGGACCAGAATTCTGGAAGCTATTCTTGAAGAAAATCCCAACATAAAGGTCATTGCTGAACACCATGTGCAGGTTCCAGGTCCTATTGAGGATGCTCGCAAAGCCATGGAAAGCATTCTCATTGCCAATCCTCAACCGGGTTCAATTAAAGCAGTGTGGGCTGCTTGGGATGAGCCTGCTATCGGTGCTACCCAGGCTATCATTGCTGCGGGTAGAGAAAAGGAAATTGTGGTGGCAGGCATCGATGGAACCAGTCAGGCCGTTGAGCTCATCAAAAAAGGTTCTCCACTTATTGCCACTGTTTCTCAGGATTTTGTCGCTATGGCCAAAATTTTGGTGCAACAGTTAGAACGTATCTTTTCTGGGCAACCGCCGACCTCTATAGAGATTTATGCGCCATCAGAGCTTATCACTGGAGATTCTCTACAGTAACTTTTCTTCAGGGAGCTCCTGTTTCTTGGAGCTCCTTCTCGTGTGAACATGGTTGAGTTGCTGAAACTGCATAAGATCACCAAACTTTTCCCAGGCGTCGTTGCTCTTGACAGAGTTACTTTAAAGGTGAAAGCAGGTGAAGTCCACGCTCTGGTAGGAGAAAACGGAGCTGGGAAGAGCACTCTGGTTAAGATTGTAAGTGGTGCTTATCCCCCAGATGAGGGATTTCTTCTTTGGAAAGGGGAAAAAATCATTTTTTCTCATCCCTCTCAGGCTCAGAGGCAGGGCATTTTTACTGTTCATCAACAGCGTCAGTTGGTACCCCTTTTTTCAGGCTATGAAAACCTGTTTGTGGGTCGTGCTTATCCCCAGAGGAAAGGCGTGATTAGCTGGAGAGAGGTAAAAAGAATTGCGAAGGAACTCAGGGAGAAGCTGGGGATCGAAATTGATCTTTCTCTTCCCGCTTCGATGCTTACCCCTGCAGAGAGAACCATGGTTGAGATAATGCGAGCTTTGCTGGTGCGTGCAGAACTAATCATTCTTGATGAACCTACTGCTTCACTTTCGGAAGACGAGACACACAAGCTTTTTGAGATTATAAAGCAATTGAGAGAACGGGGTACGACCTTTTTGTATGTTTCGCACCGTTTGGAAGAGGTTTTTGCTTTGTGCGACCGAATTACAGTCTTGCGCAATGGTCGCTTGATAAAGACTTTGGAAACTTCTCGGACTAGCAAATCTGAACTAATCAATTTAATGGCTGGAAAAGAAGCTGTTGACGGTTTCTCTGTTCCGCCTCCGCCGGCTTTCGAGAGAGAAGCGCTTTTGTCTGTTCGTCAGCTTTCTACACTTGATGGGAAAGTAAAGGAAGTTAACCTGGATCTTTTTCGAGGTGAAATTCTGGGTCTTTTTGGGTTAGTGGGTGCTGGACGAACCGAGTTGCTGGAGGCGTTGTATGGAGTGCGTCGCCTTGCTAAAGGTGAAATATATCTTTTAGGGAAAAAGGTAGTTGTTAGAAACCCTTATGAGGCTATGCATGCTGGTTTTGCTCTTGTCCCGGAGGACCGACTTCGAGGAGGGATTGTGCCTTCCCTTTCAGTGCGCGAGAACATGACTTTGCCCATTATTGAACGGTTTCGGTTTATGTCCTGGTTGCCTATTCCCGAAAAAAAAAGAGAAAGAAACTTTGTGAACCAGATGATTCATCGTTTAAAGATTAAAGCCGCAAGTCCGGAGCAGTCAGTGACCTCTCTTAGTGGAGGCAACCAGCAGAAAGTAGTTCTTGCCAAATGGATTGCTCGCGAAGCGCGAGTTTTTTTGTGTGATGAGCCAACTCAGGGTGTTGATGTTGGTGTCAGAAGAGAAATATACGAACTTCTCTACGGACTGACTCGGGAGGGCGTAGGAATTTTGTTTGTTTCCTCAGACCTTGAGGAGGTACTTGCGGTTAGCCATCGGATAGGGGTTATGGTAAGGGGGCGGTTAGTTAAAATATTGCCTCGTAAGGAAGCTTCGTTTCAGAGCATTCTGTCTCTTTGCTATGGTGTGGAAGGTGGAAAGGATGAAGGTTGTGCGGGGTAAATCGGTGTTTCTGACTTCTTACGGAACTCTCATTGCGCTTTTTATCATATTTTTAGCTTTTTCGCTTTTGAGTCCAGATGTTTTTCCCACTTTGCGTAATTTGCTCAATATTACCCGTCAAATTTCTCTGCTTGCTATTATTGCCACTGGAGCCACTGTGATTATGACGGTTGGAGAATTTGACCTTTCCATTGGTGCTATGGCCAGTTTCGGTGGAGTTCTGGCAACTGGTCTGGTGGTAGGCGGTATGCCTATTCCTATAGCCACTTTGCTGACTCTGGCCTTGGCTTTTATTTTTGGTCTGGGCAATGGTTATCTGGTGACTCATTTTAAGGTTTTTTCTTTCATTACCACGCTTTCCAGCGGAACCATGCTGAGTGGTGTTACTTTTTGGTACACCGGTGGGGCTACCATTTTTGGGGGAATTCCAGAACCTTTTCTGTGGCTGGGGCAGGGAATGGTTGGTCCTTTGCCTGTTCCAACCATCCTTATGTTTCTGGTGGTAGTGCTCTTTTGGTTTTTGCTGGGTTATACTGAATTTGGGCGCAGGTTATACGCCATTGGAGGTAATCAAATGGCGGCTGAACTTTCTGGGGTGCGGGTAGCGCGTGATAAAACTCTTGCTTTTGGTTGCACAGCACTTCTTGCCGCCTCAGCTGGCATAATCCTTGCTTCTCGTTTGGGTTCGGCTCATCCCACTGCGGGTGGAGGTTTGTTTTTGCCTTCTTATGCGGCGGTTTTCCTTGGGATGACCACAGTTAAGGGTGGTTTCCCCAATGCCTGGGGAACGTTTGTAGGAAGTTTGATGATTGGTGTTATTGCCAATGGCCTTACCATTCTTAATGTTCCGTTCTATTTGCAGGATATAGTTACTGGTGCCATCGTTATCATGGCGGTTGTGTTCCAGAGCTTGGGGAAACTTACTTTTTGAATGAAAATCTCTTTTGAAAGGAAGCAGGAAGCTTGTGAAAGAGCTCATTCTTGCTATTGATGCTGGAACAAGTAGTCTTAAGGTGGCAGTTTTTGATCTTGAAGGTAAAGAGGTGGCGTCTACAAGTAAAGATTACCCTACTCGGTTTTATACTTCAGGCAGAGTTGAGCAAAATCCTCATGATTGGTGGGAGACTTTAATTTTCTGTTTACATCATCTTTGGGAAACGGGTGTTGTTTCCCGAAGCATTGTGGGCATCGGCCTTACTGGACAGATGGAGCTCTGCCTTCCTCTTGATGCGAAATCCAACCTTCTTTACCCTGCGATTCTTTATTCTGACATGCGGGCTCAGCGAGAAGCCGATTTTATAGCAAAGACCATTGGCGGAGAAAAGTTTTGGGCGTATACAGGCAATTTCCCTCGTGCCTCGATGACTTTAGCAAAGATCATGTGGCTCAAAGAGCACCTTCCTGACCTGTATCGTTTGACTCAGAAAATAGTAAGCAGTTCCAAGGATTATTTGCTTTTTCGCTTAACAGGAGTGCATATTACCGACCCTACCAGTGCTTCGACTACCGGCATATTGAATATTCGAAAACGGATCTGGGAGGATGAAATACTCACGGTAGCTGGTATTTCATCCTCCCTTTTGCCGCCGGTTCTTACTTCGACGAAAGAGGCAGGTTCTGTAACTTCTGAAGCTGCAAGGGTTACTGGCTTACCAGCTGGTTGTCCAGTGTTTAACGGAGCTGGTGATGCTGGAGCTTCAAGTCTGGGGGCTGGTGTTTTCGACCCCTCAAGGGCCTATTGCTACCTGGGTACCACAGGTTGGGTGGCTACTCTGGATACTTCTTTACCTGCGGAGCCCCAGAAAGGAATTTTCGTACTTTGTGATCCAGAACCACGGTATTATATTTTGGTTGCTCCCCTTTTGAATGCAGGCAGGGCCTATCGCTGGGCGATTGAAATTCTGGGTTACGGTAAGGAGGGGGGATATGCTCGAGCGGAAGAAGAACTGAAAACGGTTTCTCCAGGAAGCGGAGGGGTCGTTTTCCTCCCCTATCTCCAGGGAGAACGCAGCCCCTTTTTTGATCCTCATGCTCGCGGAGCCTTCTTCGGGCTTTCTGAGGCAACTGGTAGAGCAGAAATGCTGCGTGCTGTTCTTGAGGGGGTATCCTTTGCTATTCGCCAGGTTATTGCCCTTTTAAAAAGTAAAAAAGGTTGCAAAGAACTAAACTTCCTTACCCTTATCGGTGGGGGTAGTCAGAGTGCAGTATGGTCTCAAATTCTTGCTGATGTTTGCGGTGTTAAAATTATGGTTCCTGCAAGGGAAGTGGGTGCCACGTGTTTTGGTGCCTTTTTGCTTACTCTTGCTGGATGTTCAGGCTTTCTGAATCGATCGCTGGCTGACCGAGTTCTTGAAGAAGGTTGTGTATATAATCCTTCTCAAGAAGCACGAGCAGTTTATGATAGGCTGTTTCCGATTTATGAAAAGCTGTATCCTCTGCTGAAGGGCGCCTTCGCAGAGCGAGCTAGGGTTGGTTTTTGTAATTAATGGTGTGTACGAAATATTTGTGCTTTTAAGTTGATGATAATTTTTGTGTAGTGTTCCAAAGGGGGTTTTGAATTTTGAAGTTAGACATAGCACTCCACGAGCTTCTGGAGAGCTATGTACTTGTTTCTACTTTTCAAAAAGCTTCAGGCATTTGCCATATCCTTCTTGTTCGGGATCTTCCTTGAGTATAAAACTAAGAGCAACGGAGTTGATGCAGTAACGTTTACCTGTAGGTGGTGGTCCATCGTTAAAGACGTGGCCGAGATGAGAATCGGTATATTTGCTTCTCACCCCAGTACGGTTCATCCCCGCGCTATAATCAGGTAGCTCGATTATGTTTTCCGGTTCCAGAAGTCTGGTGAAACTGGGCCAATCAGTGTCTGAGTCATATTTGTCAAGAGAGCTAAAAGGAAGCTCTCCAGAAACCACATCCACATATATTCCTCCCTTTTTCGTTCCAGTATTCGTTTTGGAAGGGTGGTTCGGTAGTATTTTCCTGTGTTACGGTATACTGTGAGGGAGTAAGCATCTGGCACAATTCCTCTTCAGTAGGTTTTCGAGATTGCAGATACTTTTTTCTAATGAATTCTCTTTGTTCCAGTACTTTTCCTTAGATTCTTTGCGTCCGGAGTCAGAACTGTAAGTCAAGTAACGGATGGAGCATTTTCGTAATACTCCTGATAGTGCTTTTTTACTGGATAAAAGATGGAAGCGGGTAGAATTCCAGTTACTATGAGTTTGGAGAATTTTCCGGATTGTCCCAGCTCTTTTTTGGATTTTTCGGCAAGTTCTTTTTGCTTTTCGTTGTGGTAAAAGATTGCTGTTCGGTATTGTGGTCCTCGGCCTGCAAACTGGCCTTTGGGTCAGTGGGGTCGATGTTTTTCCAGAATACCTCCAGAATCCTCGTAGGATATTTGCTGGGGATTATAGGTTACTCTCACTGCTTCAAAGTGTCCAGTAGTTCCCGAGCAAACCTCTTCGTAAGAGGGTTTTCTTTGCGTCTTCCTGTATATCCTGAAGTTACCTCCACCACACCGGCTAATTTTTCAAAAACGCTCTCCATGCACCAGAAACAGTCCCCGGCAAAAGTGGCATTTTCATAACTTGCATGCGAGCACCAGCCCTGCGCCTGTGCTTTCTGGGTTAGAAACGTTGAAAGGAGAATGGCTGCTATAGTTAAAATCTTCAAAACTATTACCTCGTTGCTTTTAGAACTTGTAAGAAAACCTTTTCGCTTTTTATTCCCCTTTTGATGCAGGGATTGAAGGGAGGAGTATTCTTTTTGGATGCTGAACCGTCTATAAGATTGCACTTGGCAAGGAGAAGTGACTTCCGAAGTCAAGCACGCTCATCATCAAATGATTAGTAGCAACTTTTTAAGATTTTCAAAAGCTTCTTTGCACACCTTCTGGATATCGTAGCGACAAAATGCGGTCTATCCGAAAGGTGCGTTCTTCGCCTCTTGTCTGACAAAAAGCTCGCAACCCTAGAAACTCTTTTCCTCGAAAGCACATGGTTCCGATTTCCAGAGGAACGATAGTCCGGTGGCTTTTCTCGTCGCTACTTTTCAAATATACCATTTCCAGTGCATGCCCCTTTTCTCTTGCTTCTTTGAGTAAATCGATTTTCTTTTCAGGAGGGAAATCTTCTTCTGCTAATCTGTACTGGTATTCGGTTAGAAAGCGGACTACCGCTCTATCCATGCGAATGTGTCCCTTCTGGACGGGTTTTTGAAGGACGATTCCCTCCAGAGTTCGACAGCGGGATAGCGCCACATAAAGCTGCCCATGAGCAAATGTTCCTCTACCAAGGTCAATAACTACCCGGTCAAAGGTTAGTCCCTGACTTTTGTGAATGGTGATTGCCCAGGAAAGTCGCAGAGGATATTGAGTGAAAGAACCGGTTTTCCTGGTGTTAATACGGTGTTCCTGCCTGTCGTAGTAAAACTCAAACATATCCCAAGTGCACGGCTCTACCTCAACTATTTCACCGTTTTCAAGGGCAAGAACTATTGCTTCTTCTTTTTCTCGCTTTCCAAAGTCCACTACCTGGCCAATGGTCCCATTAACCCACCGCCCCAGAGAATCATTGTTAAGCAACATTACCTGGGCACCCTTTTTGATTCGCAAAACCAGGTCAGTAGGCAAGTCCGTTGCTGAAAAGTTTCCAGTCATAGAACCTGTGTACACCCTTTCCTTCCCCTTAAGCATCTGCATTTTTTCTTCATTGATTTTTCGTGCACTTTTATTGGTTGTTGTAAGGTAAACCACAAATGCTTCTTTTTCTGGAACGTACCCGGGAATAACCCGCTTGTTAAGGAGTTCAAGATCTTTGTCGCTTGCCGTGTTATTTCGAATTCGGTTCAAAATACTAATGAATTTTTTGTCGCTCTGACGATAAACTTTTTCTAGTTCCACAAAAGCGGGATGGATTTCCTGGAAAGATTGGGCGCTAAAAAAGTAGGGACTCTGATAATATTCTCGAAAAAGGGCCTTTTCGCCTGCCTTTACAACTGGGGGAAGTTGATAAAGATCTCCGATGAATACCATCTGAATGCCACCAAAGGGTTTACCAGGTTTCTTCCCAAAGCGACGCAGGAACGCGTCGATGCAATCGAGGAGATCAGCTCGAACCATGGAAATCTCATCAATCACAATGGTGTCAAGATTTTTGTATAATTTCTTGTCAGCTGGTTGAATTGATTCCACCGTGTCCAAGGTTACGTCAGGGCGAAACTGGAAGAAAGAATGAATGGTTTGCCCTCGAACGTTGATAGCCGCTACTCCTGTGGGTGCCAGAACAGCCATATTTTTCTTGGTATTTTCTCTAAAATACTGCAAAAGAGTAGATTTTCCCGTTCCTGCCCGACCGGTGACAAATAGTGATTGCGCGCTTCCCTCCATAATTTCAAAAGCCCTTACGAATTCTGGATTCAGCTCGATGTCCTTGGAGAGGTTCATAATGGATTGTTCAGCCTGCCTTTTAATTGGGGTGCCCAATGAATAGGATTTAGCCTTCAAAGTCTGATATAACAGAAAATCTTCCAGAGCAATTATACACTCTCTTAGAAGAGTGTTTCAATTCTTATGGAAGAGCATATGACTGACTACCTACTTTTGAGCTTAGAAAAGAAAGTAGAATTAAGAGGGATAATCCCTCTCAGTTAAGTTAACTTTCATCGCTGAAATTTGACAGTGTTACTATCTGCAACACAGCGTTGACAACGAACCTTGAATAATGTACCTTTTATTTGAGATTGAATATGATATATCAGATATTGGATAATACACTAATTTGCAAAGAGAAATGGAGGTGGTGTTATCGGCTTATTGAAGTCTGCTGGTGTGTTTTGGATTTTTGAATTAGATGGTTTAGGTGTTAGCAGGGAGAAATTGGTAAATAAGAGAAGGGAGGTTTTTTTGTGAGAAGCTTTAAATTGGTTTCGGTGCTTTTGGTTTTAGTTGTTGTGTGTCTTCTACTTGTCAGTTCAGCAGTAGCTGCTTCTAAGTATGTTTTGAAATTCAATCACGTTTTAGCTGCTACCGAGCCTTATCACGAAGGTTTTTTGAAATGGGCTAAAGCTGTTGAGGAGCGCACCAACGGTGGTCTGAAAATTGAGGTCTATCCCAGTGCGCAGTTGGGGGTCGAGGAAGACATTCTGGAGCAAATCAGAGCAGGAGCAAATATTGGTCAAAATACTGATTCAGCAAGAATGGGTATGTATGTACCTCAAATTGCGGTTATGAATGCAGCTTATTTTATTGACTTCATGGGAGCTAAAACTTCAGAGGAAGTTATAGAAACGCTCAAAAAAATCAAAGAATCGGAAGTTATGAAGAAGTGGCTTAGTGAGTTGGAGGAGAAGTATGGCTTCAAAGTGCTTTCCTTTATGTGGGTTCAAGGATACAGACACTTTATAACCAACAAGCCTATTCGAACTCCTGAGGATCTTAAAGGTTTGAGAATCAGAACGCCGGGAGCACCTGTCTGGCAAGAGTCTATCCGTGCTTTGGGAGCACAGCCAGTAGCTGTCAATTTTGGCGAGATTTATACCGCCGTGCAGACCAAAGCAGTTGATGGTGCTGAATTGGTGTATGCTAATGTTGTTGCTGCCTCCCTTTATGAGGTTTTAAAGTATATGTCGGAGACGGGGCATATTCTCCTGATTAATTTTGAAGTGGTCAGCTCCAAGTGGTTCAATAACTTGCCACCAGAATATCAGCAGATTTTGGTCGAGGAATGCGACAAAGCAGGAATAGAAACTTCTCTTAAAATAATGCAAGAGCTGGAAGAATCCTTTAAGCAGCAAGCCATTGAGAAGGGTCTTCAGGTTATTACAGACGTTGATAAGGAAGCTTTTATGAAAGCAGCAGAAAAAGCGTATGAAAAATTGAACCTCGTTGAGGCAAGAAATGCGCTTATGGAAGCAATTAAAGAAGAGTAATAGTTTGGAAATTGCTGATTGCAAGGTTTTTTGTTTCGAGCGATAGACAGGAAAGGTTGTTAAAAGGTAAGCTGGAGAGAATTAGAGGGTATGATTATGGCTTGTTTTGTAACCGGACTTGAGTATTGCTTTGTGTTAAGGCCCAACCCTTGAGGTTGGGCCTTTGGTGTTTAACCTGGACGTATCTTAGCAAGGAGTGGTTGGTAGTGCACAGAATCGATGCCTATCTCCTCAAATTTGAGAAGAATGCTGCCAAAATCCTGGTTTTGGCTATGGTGGTTCTGGTTTTTGCTTCGGGTATTGCCCGTTTTCTTCACTACCCCATTAACTGGGCGGTAGATATCAGTACTTTCATGTTCGCCTGGGCTTGTTTTTTCGCAGTTGATGTAGCTTGGAGAGAGAACAAAATGATGAGAGTAGATCTCTTTGTCAGGAGGTTCCCAGAAAGAACACAGAGAATTTTCAGGCTCATCAACTATTTCATAATAATGGCTTTTTTGGTCTATCTTGCAGTTTGGGGTTCTTACCTTTCCTATACCACTCGCTTCAGGACCTTCGTAGGCATACCTGGTTTTAGCTACACCTGGGTTACCCTCAGTATACCGGTGGGGGCAGCGTTAATGTTCAGAACGGGTCTTTTGAAAATCAAAAACGAGTCTTTGAATTTGCGGAAAGCTGCCAGGACCTAAAGGGGGATTGGTAATGCTTATAGTTATAATTGCCTTTGTGATTTTTCTTCTTTTGGGGATGCCTGTAGCTTTTGCAATAGGTATATCCGGGTTTTTGTGGTTTTTGCAGCATTTGGACCTTCCTATTACCATACCTATTCAGGTTTCGCTTTCTCAAACCCAGAGTTTTACGTTGCTGGCTATCCCTATGTTCATTTTGGCAGGGAATGTTATGAACAGTGCTGGAGTTACCAGAAGGTTAATGGATTTTGCATCAACTCTTACCGGGCACATGCGTGGTGGTTTGGGCCAAACCTCGGCTGTCCTTTCCACTCTCATGGGTGGTGTTTCTGGATCCAGCATCGCAGATGCCGCTATGGAAACTCGCATGCTTGGTCCGGAAATGATTAAAAGGGGATACCCGAAAGGTTTTGCGGTGGCGGTGAATGTATGGACTTCTCTGATCACTCCAATCATTCCTCCGGGAATTGCTTTCATCATTTATGGAACCATTGGTCAGGTTTCAATAGGTAGGCTTTTTGCGGCAGGAATTGTTCCAGGGATTCTTTTGATGACAGCTTATATGTTTGCCATAGGGATTTCTGCAAAGAGGATGAATTTGCAGCCAGAAAGAGAGAAGCGAATGCCGCTGGGTGTAATAGCTAAAGCTTTTTCGAGAAGTGTTTGGTCAGCGATTTTTCCTGTACTTTTGATTTTAGGCTTGCGAACAGGTATTTTTACTCCCTCAGAGGTAGGTTCATTTGCTGTAATTTATGGTTTGGTGGTAGGTATTTTGTTGCATCGGGAGTTGAGCTTAAAGAGAATATTTACTGAAACTCTCGAGTATTCTATTGGCGATATTGGTAGCGTCATGTATATAATCGTCATGTCGGCGATCTTCAGTTATGGTTTGGTTTGGGAGAGAGTTCCCGAAGTTATGGCCAATGCTTTACTCGGAATTACCACTAATTCTCATTTATTGCTTTTGACCATTATGGTTTTTCTAGTTTTTGCTGGCCTTTTTATAGATGCTACTGCTTTGATACTTATGACTACAGCTGTTTTTCTTCCTGTGGCTCGTAAAATCGGTATAGACCCTGTTTATTTTGGATTGATGTTTATTCTATCAGCAGCAATGGGCAATCAAACTCCTCCGGTAGGTGCATCTATGTATGCCGGTTGTTCTATTCTTGGCGCTTCTGTTGAAGAATATACCAGAGCCTCTCTGCCCTTTTTTGTGGCAACCGTTGCGGTGCTTGTTTTATTGATATTTTTCCCGCAGTTGGTATTGATCATTCCAAACCTTATATTTGGATAGGAGGTTGAGATATGAATTTTCAGGGGAAAATTGTTTTGGTTACCGGAGCGGGTTCTGGAATAGGTCGCAGGACAGCGATAATGTTTGCGGAAAGAGGAGCGAAGGTAGCAGTAAATGATGTTTCCCTGGAGAGGGGAAAAGAGACTGTGGAGGTGATTCAGAAAAAAGGGGACGAGGCCGTTTTTGTTGCTGGTGATGTTTCTGGGGAAGCTCAAAGGATAGTTGAGGAAACGGTGCGTGTTTTTGGGGGCCTGGATATTCTGGTTAACAATGCGGGGATAGTGCCTTATGGGAATGTAGAAGAAACCTCTGAGGAAGATTTTGAAAGAACGATGGCGGTAAATGTGAAGGGACCGCTTTTACTTTCTAAATACGCGGTTCAAGAGATGAAAAGGCGTGGAGGAGGAGTAATAGTTAACGTTTCTTCTGAAGCTGGCTTAATAGGTATTCCCCGCAGATGTGTTTATAGTGTTTCTAAGGCCGCCTTGCTGGGCTTAACCAGATCTTTAGCGGTTGACTATGTCAATTATGGTATAAGGGTAAATGCAGTTTGTCCGGGTACGACTCATTCTCAAGGGCTTTCTGAACGCATTAAGACATCTCCGAACCCTGACGAGATGATGCAGAGGATGATAGCGAGGATTCCCATGAAAAGGTTGGGTAAAGAAGAAGAGATAGCCTTTGCGATTTTGTTTGCGGCCTGTGATGAGGCTTCCTTTATGACTGGAGGTTTGATAAGCATTGACGGTGGGTCAACGATGGTTTAAAGATTGAGTTGCTTTCTTTGTAATTGGAATTTGTGAGAACGACTTTTGTTATGGAAGGCTAAAGCAGGGTTTTTGTTGACGGTTTGGATTGTATCATTAAACTAATATATCAGATGTAAATTTTTATTAAATAATAAGTAGGGGATGTTGACCAGAAAATGAGTCCTCAAAAGCTGGTTCGAGAAAGCATTGCAGAACAGATTTATGCTATTATCAAAGAGGAAATTCTCCTTGCCAAGCGTAAGCCCGGAGAACAGCTGAACCCTCGCAAGCTTGCTGAAGAGTTTGAGTCAAGCGTTATGCCAGTTCGGGATGCGCTTAAGCAGCTGGTTGATGAAGGGTTAGTTGTACGAAAGCCTCGGGTAGGTTTTTTTGTGCGCTCTTTTAGTCGTCAAGAAATAAAAGAAATTATGGAAGTGCGTAAGCTTTACGAACTTTATTGTCTGGAGTCTTATTTTGAACGCATAGATCGAGAGAAGTTGATTTTTCTGCTGGAGCGTTGTATGTCGCGGGATTGGCCTGCAATTAAGGATCCCGAATTTGATCGTCTGGATGATGATATTCACGATTTGATTGTTAGTGCTTCTGAGAATGTTTTTTTGATAGAGAGCTACAATAACATAAAAGATAGAATATTTTTGATTCGCCATCTGGGAGGAAGTAAGGCTCGACAAGCAAACGAGGAGCATATTCTTTTGATTCAGGCTATTTTGAATAATGATAAGGGGAAAGCTAAGGAGATTTTGCAGGCTCATATAGACAGGGTTACCTGTGAAGTTTTACCATAAAGAAGTTTTTTATTTCTTTGCTGATATATCAGATATCAACATTTAGGGAGGTGGATTGGGGGTGATATTTGATAGTTATCGATAATTAACAGTTTTAACCTTTTTTGAAAATTTTGGGAAAGGAGTGAGCAAGTTGAAGAAATTCTTAATTATTATGTTGGCTTGTCTTATGTGTTTGAGCCTGCCAGCAATCGCAGGAGCCCAGACGTGGCCCGAGAAGGAAGTAGAAATAATTATTCCCTGGTCAGCGGGGGGAGCTACTGATGTTTTGTTCAGAACGGTGGCTAAGTATTTCCCCAAGTATGCTAATGGTAAGCAGTTAATTATTAAAAATGTACCAGGCGGTGGTTCAGCTATAGGATATGGAGAAGGCGCTAAGGCTAAACCAGATGGTTATACTCTGGTTGCTGCTGTAAATCCCATCGTTACCAGGGCATTGATGGGTCCTGCTCCTTACCATCCTGTAGAGAGCTTTGACACAGTGTGTCTTTTGGTAAAGAATCCCTGCTATATGCTGGTGAATAGCAAGTTAAAAAAATGGAATAATCTTTCTGAATTAGTTGAATATGTTAAAGAAAACCCGGGACTGGTTACGGTAGGTAATGGCGGTGCTGGAGGTGGCAACCATCTGGTGGCATTGCGCTTTGAAAACGCCTTTGGTCTCAAATTCATTCATGTTCCATTCGCTGGTGGCGCTCCTTCTATTAATGCTTTGCTTGGAGGTCATGTCGATGCAGTAGTGGCTTCTTCTCCTGAGGGATTTCCCAACGTGGAAGCTGGAGAACTCGAAATGCTTGCGGTTTTTGCTGAGGAGCGATTGAAGAAATTTCCCCAATTTCCTACAGCCCGAGAACAAGGTTATGACTTTACTGCATTTATGTGGAGGGGGGTAGTAGTACCCAAGGGAGTTAAGCCTGAGCTTATAGAGCAAATTGCCGGGGTTTTCAAAACGATTTTGGAGGACCCAGATTTCCGGAAAGATGCTGAAAATCTGGGACAAAATTTGGTTTATCTCGGCCCAGATGCTTTTAAAGAGCACATAGCCTCAGAGCTCGAACGCTATCAGGAAATTATTGCCAAATATGGACTTGGAGAATTTTATAAGTAGTTGTTAACAAACACCCCCTCTTGTAAGAGGGGGTGTTGGAGGTATTGCAATGTGGAAAGCTGATCTGGTGATAGGTTTTTCGCTGTTCTGCGTTTCGCTGTTTCTTTTGATACAGGCAATGGGATTGCCCAGAAGCCATGTGGGTATAAGTCCTGGTTTGTTCCCCAGCATTGCTTTTTTAGGTTTGATCATTTTGAGTTTGGCTCTGATTCTGAGAAGTATTAAAAAAAGAAGAGAAGCTAAGGAAGAGACAGTTTCTGTTCCTTGGAGTTTAAACATTGGGAGTTTGAGCAAAATAGCTTTATTTGTAGTTTTTGCCTGGTTGTATATTGTGCTTTTACGCCCTTTGGGATTTGTATATGCATCCGGGATCTTCTTCTGGATAATTTTCATTCTCGCTGGAGTGCGAAATTGGGGCAAGGCTCTTCTTTTTTCTTTTGGGTCAAGCATACTTGCATATTTAATTTTTTACCGGGTTTTTATGGTGGTCTTACCTCGGCCTACTTGGCCTATTCCCCATCCTTTTTGAAGTAGCTGTTCTGGAGGTAAAAAATGGATATTATTCAGGTAAGTCTTTGGCAGGGATTGAAGGAAATTCTTAATCCTCAAATTCTTTTGTACATTTTTGGGGGAGTGGTTTTTGGTTTTGTAGTTGGGGCTTTGCCTGGACTTTCTGCCTCAACTGGCATAATTCTTTTTTTGCCGCTTGCTTATCAAATTCCAGCTTCAGAGGCGGTTATGGTCATGCTTGGCATATATGGAGGTACCATGTTCGCTGGCTCCATACCAGCGATCTTGATTCGTACACCTGGTACTCCCTCTGCTGCTGTTACCGCACTTGATGGTTTCCCTATGGCTCAGAAGGGGGAAGCCGGTATTGCTCTTTCGGCTTCTGCTATTGCCTCTTTTGTGGGAAGCTTGCTCAGTGCAATAGCTCTTTTCTTGATAGCTCCACAGCTTGCACGTGTAGCACTTAAGTTTGGCCCACCAGAATTTTTTTCCCTGGTCATTTTTGGTCTTACTGTAATTGCTGGAGTAACTGGAAAAGACGCTTTGAAAGGTTTAATAGCCGCTCTTTTGGGTCTTTTTTTGGGCACGGTTGGCATGGACCCCATGATGGGTTATTCCCGTTTTACTTTTGGTTCCTATGCTCTGCAGGGAGGGTTACCTCTTTTGCCAGTGATGATTGGTCTTTTTGCAGTATCTCAGGTGCTCAGGGATGTAGAAAGGACAGGGGAGAGGTATCAGGTAACCGACGTGGTAAATCGTATCTGGTTGCTTCCAGAGCAATTGAAAAGGGTTCTCAAGGCTTCTTTATTTGGCTCGGCTCTGGGAGTAGGGATTGGTGCAATTCCAGGTATTGGGGGCTCTATAGCTACTTTTGTAGCTTATGGTCAGTACCGCAAACTATCTAAGCATGGAGAAGAGTTTGGGAGTGGAACTATTGAGGGAGTAGCTGTTCCGGAAGCGACTAATAACGCCACGACTGGCGGGGCTCTTATTCCTCTTTTGACGCTGGGCATACCCGGGGATATTGTGACTGCGGTGATGTTAGGAATTTTAATTCTTTTCGGAGTTCGCCCTGGACCAATGTTGTTTAGAGAACAACCAGATTTGGTAGGTAAGCTTTTTGCCTCGATGTTTGTAATCGCTTTTTCTATCTTAGGATTGGGTTTGCTTGGTGCACGTTTTTCACCAATGATACTTCGTGTTCCTAAGAAGATTCTTTCTCCCTTGGTGCTTCTTTTATGTGTAGTTGGAGCTTATGCAGTTAGTTCCAGTGCTTTTGGGATTGCGGTAGCTTTAGTTTTTGGGGTAATAGGTTACTTCATGGAAAAATTTGGTTTTCCGGTAGCACCCTTGCTTATCAGCATGATTCTTGGTCCCATTGCTGAAGGAGAACTTGGTAGAAGTCTTTTGATTTCGAGAGGAGATTGGTCAGTGCTTTTTGTGCGTCCTATTTCTCTTGCCTTTTTAATCCTGGCAGGCTTGTCACTTTTCTTTGCTTTTCGCAAAAAGACCTAAGAAAAGGGGTGAGAAGTTTGATGGTGCAGAACGAAATTTCTTCTGTAAAAAGTGAAATTCAGGAAAAATTGATGCGCTTACGCGAGGTTATAAAAAACAGAAACTTGTCGGCATTGCTTTTAAAAAGGCATGTTAACTTCAGCTGGCTTACTGCCGGCGGCACCAATGTGCTGTGTATAGCCCAAAATATCGGCATAAGTAGTGTTTTGGTTACTCGTGATGGAAGTTATGTTATAGCCAGCAACATCGAAGCACCCAGGATGAAACAAGAAGAAAAGGTTTGCGAAAAAGGTTTTGAAATAATTGAATATCCCTGGTATGAAGGTAATGAGATGAAAGTGGTAAGAGAGATTTGTGAGGGAGGTCCTATTGGGTGTGACATATCTCTTGAAGAAACTCAAAATGTTTCCTCAGAAGTCAACCGCTGTCGTTACCAACTTTTGGAAGCCGAAAAAGAACGTTATTTATGGTTGGGTAGAGAAGTTTCTTTTGTACTTGAAGAAGTGCTTTGTGGTGCGTATCCCGGTCTTTTTGAGTCCGAAATAGCGGCCGAAATTGCTTTTAAACTTTGGGAAAAGAGGATTGAACCCATTGGGTTTCAGGTAGCTGCGGATGAACGTGCCTACCAGTTTCGCCATCCAGTTGCTTTTCAAAATCCGGTTAGAAAGCTCTTGCTGGTGAGTGTAATGGCAAGGTACGCTGGTTTAGTTACTACGGTGACCCGTATGGTGCATTTTGGAATACCTTCTCAGGAGTTCTTGAAGCAATACCGTGATAATGTACGCATTGAGTGCGAGATGATTGCTCTTTCACAACCTGGTAATCAGGCTTTGCTACCTCTCAAAAGAGCGGTTGAACTTTATGAGGAGTTGGGTTATCACGAAGAATGGAAACACCACCACCAGGGTGGAGCGATGGGTTATTTACCCCGGGATTATCGGGTTGACTTTAATTGCGAGGAGATTATCCTTGAAAATCAAGCTTTTTGCTGGAATCCATCCATAGCCGGTACCAAGTCGGAGGATGGTTTTATTGCTACTTCTTCTGGGCCTTTATTTATAACCCACCCTGTGCGCTTTCCTATTCTGGATTTTGAAGTAAAAGGATTTCACTTTAGACGCCCGGATTTGCTGGTGCTTTGAGGAGGTTATGCACATGTTCGGTGAAAAAGTTGGTTTTGCAATTGTGGGTTATGGGCTTGCTGCATCGCTTCATGCTCAAGCTTTGGCTCAACTTGAAGAAGCAAAGTTGGTGGCCGTGGTGGGTAGGGATCTTGAAAAAGCTGCCGAGATGGCCGGACATTTTGGGGCAGAAGCGCTCTCTCTCGATGAAGCTTTAAGGAGGGAAGATATTAGGGCTTTTATCGTAACCACCCCCACGGGTACCCATCTTGATGTGGTTAAAGAAATTGCTCCCCATGGTAAGCATCTCCTTGTAGAGAAGCCCTTGGAGAGTAGTTTGCAGCGGACCGATGAACTAATTAGAGTTTGTGACGAAGCAGAGGTTATTCTGGGTGCAGTCTTCCAGCATCGTTACGATGATGCTTCTTTGAAACTTAAGGAGTTTGTCGAGAAGGGTCTTCTGGGTAAACCGATAATGGGTAGTGCCTATGTTAAGTGGTACCGGCCTCAGGATTATTACGACGCTCGTTCCTGGCGGAAGAGCGTGCAAGCTTCCGGTGGTGGTGCGCTGGCCATTCAGGCTTCACACAGTATAGACCTTTTGCTCTGGTTTATGGGTGAGCCTGCTAAAGTGTGTAGCTTTATGGATACCTTGGCTCATACTGAGGTAGAAGTTGAAGACGTGGCGGTTGTTTCTATTAGATTTAAGAATGGTGCTTTGGGAAGTGTAGAAGCTAGCACGGCTACTTATCCTGGTTTTGCAGAAAGGCTGGAGCTGCATTTTGAAAAGGGCAGTGCGGTTATTGAGGGCGGTAAGATAACTTTCCTTAAGACTTTTTCTAATGAGGTGCCTGATATAGAAAAGGGGAAGAGCGGGATGTCTGGAGCCAGCGATCCTGCTCATGTGGATATAGAACCTTTTGTGAGAATGCTTCAGGATTTTGTTAGTGCTCTTCGGGAGGGTCGCAATCCCCCATTGGATGGGAGAGAGGGCCGGAGAGCGGTAGAGTTGATCGAAGCTGTGCGCAGGTCTGCTTTGGAGTCCAGGGTAGTAGAGTTGCCTCTTTGAGAGTTACATAGTTTCGACTTAGGTTGCTTGGGAAAGTGTTAGGCTTTTGTGGCTATGATATATCAGATACGATATATCATAAGGTGTGACGACACCCAAAAACAAAACTTTAAGTTTAAAGGAGGAAGCAGTGTATTTAGGAAGGTTTTGCATAGTTACTCGTTGTTTATGGTGTTTTTATGGTGCTTTTGGGAATGACCTCTCTTGTTTTTGGAGAAACTGTTCTCAGGGCAGGAAGTCCTTTTAAAGAAGGCCGTATTTTAGTAGAGGCGGCTGCGAAGTTTAAAGAATTACTTGAGGAACGTAGTGGAGGAAGGCTGAAAGTAGAGCTCCAGATAGCACAGGCCTCAGAAGAGCATGTGAATACACAGTGTGCGGAGGGAGTAATAGGCCTTCAGTTTACAGGAGGACGACTGGTGGAAGTATTCGCACTCCAATCTTTTTCTTTGATGCGTCTTAGGTAATTAGAGATTGTGACCATTTTTTGAGAATGTGGAGTGGCCACTTGGATGAGGAAGCCAAAAAATTGGTACTTCAGAATGGTAACGTATTCTATTTGGGTGCTGTATATCGTGGTTTTAGACAGATGACTTCTTTAAGGCCAATCAAAAAACCTGAAGACCTGATTGGCTTGAGGCTACGCCTGCCGGTAGTTAAAGCTTGGATTGCGGTTTGGGAATCTTTGGGGGATGGAGCTAACACCGGTTCCTCTACTGAAACCGTACCAAGCGCTCAAAAAGGGAAAAGCCGAGGCTTCTGAAGGAGATCTTCCCCAGATATACTCTTTCAAGCTCTATGAGGTGCAAAGGTATTTGAGGATCACCAATCATTTAGTTGGTGCAGGATGGGTAACAATGAACAGAAATTCTATGGAAAAACTTCCTCCCGAGGATCAGGAAATGTTGGAAAAGTGCGTTGCAGAAGCTTGTCGATGGGCTACAGAAAAAAATTAAAAGCGGTGAGGACGAGTTAATTGCAAAATCGCAAGAACTGGGAATGGAAGTTATCTACCCCGATGCAGGCTAATCTTCTTTTTTTCTGGAGCCTTCTATATATTCTAATATTTCTGAAGCTGGTGTAAGTACAAGGGTATCTTTTCCAGTTATGCCTTGCTCATACATTTCCAATGTCTTAAGGAAGGCAAAGAATTCGGGGTCTTCACCAAAGGCTGATGCATAAATTCGCAGTGCCTGAGCTTCGCCTTCTCCTTTTATGATCTGAGCTTGCTTTTGGGCTTCAGCTATGATCAAAGCTTTTTCTTTATCAGCTTGAGCCCTTATTTTGGTGGCTTCTTCTTGACCTTCAGAGCGGTATTGTTTAGCCTGACGTTCGCGCTCGGCTTTCATGCGTTCGAAAACGGCCTCTTCGTTTTGCTTGGGCAGGTCGGCTCTTTTAATGCGCACATCTACTATTTCTATCCCAAAATTTTTGGCTTTTTGGCTGGCTCTTTCAGTTACTGTGGCCATAATTTTTCCTCTTTCTGTCGCTACCACGTCTATTAGGTTTACTTTCCCTATTTCGGTTCGGAGTTCTGAATAAACCAGGTCGTCGATACGAACGACCGCCCCTGATTCGCTTACTACTGTTTGTAAAAAAAGGAGGGGGTTTTCGATCCTCCAGCGCACGTAGTTGTCAATTACTAAGGTTTTTTTGTCTTTGGTAATTACTTCTTCAGGGGGTGAGTCATACTCGAGAAGCCGTTTGTCGAACTTGTACACAGTTTGAACAGGGTAAGGGAGTTTTATATGCAGGCCGCTTTCTTTAACCACTTTAATAGGCTTACCCAGCTGAAGGAGCACTCCCTGTTCGGTTTCGTCCAGAGTATACCAGGGTCTGGTAATTGTTATTATAACGAGTACTATTATTGTTATGCTTATTCTAAGCAAGATCTCTCTTTTAATCATCGGATGATCCCATTCCCTCGCCGGTGAGAGGAAGAAATTTAAGAATTTCTCTTCCCTCCGTCTCACTGTCAAATATGAACTTCCTTGCTTTAGGCCAGATTTTTTGGAGAGTCTCCAGATAGATTCTTTTTCTGGTAACTTCGGGTGCTTGCTGATACTCCTTGAGAACCTTGAGGAAACGCTGTGTTTCTCCCTCTGCCGATTTAATGGTGCTTTCTTTAAAAGCCTCTGCCTCGCGGAGCAGTTTTTCGGCTTCGCCTCGGGCTTGAGGGATGACTTCATTCCGATAAGCTTCAGCTTGATTTATGAAGCGTACCCGGTCTTCGCGGGCACTGGCTACATCTTTGAAGGCAGAAATAACTGGTTGTGGTGGCTGCACGTCTTGAAGCTGTACCCCAATAATTTGGATTCCGCACTGGTATTTGTCGAGAATCTCTTGGAGTAGGTTTTTGACTTCTTCCTGTACCTCCGAGCGTCCTGTGGTTAAAACATCGTCAATAGGTTTTTTGCCTACTACTTCACGCATTGCTGATTCTGCTGCACTTTGTACTGCATTCCCCGGATCTTTTACCTGAAAAAGGTAGAGATAAGGATCAGAAATGCGGTATTGGATGATAAATTGACAGTCCACAATGTTTTCATCTCCGGTGAGCATCAACGATTCTTGAGGGAAAAGCTGATAGCGTGGAGGTGGACCAGGAGAGATGGTCCTGAACCCCACCTCAGCTCTACGCACTTCAGTTATTTTGGGTTTTTGCAAAGTTTCAAAGGGATAAGGCAATTTATAGTGGATACCCGGGGGTGTTTTTCTGGTAAAGCTCCCAAAAGTTTTTATCATTCCTACTTCATCTGGACCAACAATATATATACCGCTCAGGAAGTAGATTACAACAATAATGAGAATTGCAAAATACCCCAGGCGTTTCAAAAAACGCAATAGCTTTGAATCGTAAATATTTATTACTTTGCGTTCGAAATCTTCGTCAAACATTTTTTTTATATTTACCCAACTGGTTGTAAATGGCAAGGTTCTTAAGATTTATTTATTGGCAAAATGTGGGGTAGTGATTGACCTTGAAACTCCATGAAGTTAAGGTGTAAAGCTTTCTTTTTCTGATACAATATAGGCGATGTTTGTTCGAAAGGAGGTAATGTCTTTGACCTCGAGAGAAAGAGCTCTTTGTGTTTTGGAGCACCGGGTTCCTGACCGCATTCCTCTGGATTTGGGGAGCACCAACTGCACCACCATGACCAGAGTTGCTTATGAAAATCTCAAATCGTACCTGGGGATTGAAAGTGAAACTCATTTTATGATGGAGAATTTTCAGATCGTTTTTATAGATGAAGCGATACTTGAATATCTGCAAATTGATACTCGTGGTATTCATCCACAGCCAGTTTCTCAAAAGACTGTTATTGACGAACGCACTTACAAAAACGAGTTTGGCATAGTCTACCGTATGCCAGAGGATGGTTTTTACTATGATATGGTTGAACACCCTTTAGCTGGGAAAAATATCGAAGAGCTTGAGGATTATCCCTGGCCAGACCCTGCAAAAAGCATGAAACTTGAAGGCTTGAGAGAAAAAGCTCAAAAAATGCACGAGGAAGGTAAGTATCTTCTGGTGGGAGACATGATCGACACCGGAATTTTTGAACCCTGCTGGTATTTGCGAGGGTTCGAGAATTTCCTTGTGGACCTTCTGATTAACAGGGATTTTGCCTTAAAGCTTATGGAGGGGATGTATGATTATCAACTTCGCCGGTATTCTCTTTTTCTCAAGGAAGTGGGTGAGTTTTTGGATGTTGTTTTCGTTGGTGATGATCTGGCCACTGCTGAGAACGTCATTATGAGCCCTGAAACCTATCGCGAACTCGTCAAACCTTTTCATAAAGAATACTTTCGTAATCTTAAAAAGCTCGCCCCACGAGCAAAACTTCTTTACCATTCTTGCGGAAGCATTGTTCAGTTCATACCTGACTTGGTTGAAATCGGAGTCGATATTTTGAATCCGGTTCAGGTTTCTGCACAGGGTATGGATCCAGTGCTGTTAAAAGAAAAGTTTGGAAAGGAACTATCTTTTTGGGGAGCTATTGACACTACTTTTGTGCTTCCTCGTGGTACTGTAGAGGAGGTACGTCGGGAGGTGCGCACCAGGATTGACCAGCTGGGTCCCGAGGGTTATGTACTTACTTCAGTGCATGATATTCAGCCTGATGTTCCTCCTGAAAACGTGGTAGCCATGTTTGAAGAAGCCAGGACTTATGGTTGCTTCAAATAAAGGAGCTTTGATGACGCTTAATGGATTTTCTTGAGGAAATTGCTGAAGGAAAAGAAGTAACAGGTATCTCAAGATTGTTAGTAAATTTTAAAAAAAGAGTTAGTTCGCTATCCCCTTCAGAGGTTATCCTGCTGGGTTATATAGGAATAATTCTTTTGGGAGCACTTCTTCTGTCTTTGCCTTTTATGGTTGCTCCTGGCAACCATCTTTCTTTTGTGGATGCTCTGTTTACCTCTACCTCAGCTGTTTGCGTTACTGGCCTTATAGTGGTTGATACCGCAACATTTTTCTCTTTCTGGGGGCAGTTGACCATTCTGACTTTGCTGCAAATTGGCGGTCTGGGTTATATGACCATGACTACTCTGGTTGCAGTTGCCCTGGGTAGACGCGTTGAATATCGGGATCGTCTGGCAATCAGAGATTCTCTGGCTTTGGATACTCCGGGAGGCGTAGTTCGCTTTGTTCTTTTGATTGTGAAATACACCCTGTTTATCGAAGGTGTGGGTTTTATACTTCTTCTGATAAGGTTTTTAAGATATTTTTCATTTCCCCAAGCGCTGTTTTCAGCTCTATTTCATGCAGTATCTGCGTTTTGTAATGCTGGATTTTCAGTGTTTGCAAATAGCCTGGAAAACTTTGTTGAAGACCCTTTTGTAAACCTGACAGTTGTTGGCCTCATTGTGCTCGGAGGAATCGGCTTTATGGTTATTAAAGAGATTTCCGAAAACAGGCGTGTTTCTTCCTTGCATGCCCGGGTAGTTGTAAAAATGACTGTTTTTCTCGTCATCTTGGGTTTTTTGGGATTTTTGTTGCTGGAGTGGAATGGTGTGTTAAAGAACCTTTCTCTGAGTGGTAAAATCCTGGCAGCACTTTTCCAGTCTATAACACCTCGTACTGCTGGTTTCAATACGGTTCCCATTTCTCAAGTGAGTATAGCCACTTCGCTTTTACTTATGGCGTTGATGTTTATTGGTGCTTCCCCAGGAGGCACGGGTGGTGGTATTAAAACTACCACTTTTGCAATTATCCTGGGTGCAGTAAAAAGTGTTATCCGTCAGGAAGATCGGGTGGAGCTTTTACGCCGTAAGGTGGCGCAGCTTATCGTTTACAAAGCTTTTGCCTTTTTCTTTCTCGCTCTACTTCTTATTGTGGGAGCAAGTTTCGTCCTGTTTATTGTTCAGCCGGATGATCCGGTAGACATTGTTTTCGAAGTTTTCTCGGCTTTTGGTACAGTAGGGCTTTCCCGAGGTATTACTTCACACCTTTTGACTCTTTCCAAAATGCTGATTATTCTTATTATGTACGTGGGTAGAGTGGGGCTTTTTACTTTGCTCATGTACCGGCCAGGACGAGACATCAAGGGTTTGATAGCTTATCCTGAGGAAAGAATTCCAATTTAGGAGGTTTTTACTTTGTTTTCCAAAGTTTTGATTGCTAATCGAGGAGAGATTGCCCTGAGAGTTACTCGGGCCTGTCGGGAGTTAGGGCTTAAAACAGTGGGAATTTTTTCTGAGTCTGATGCCAATCTCCTGCATCTACGTTTTGTGGATCAAAAAGTTGCTTTGGGTGGCAATAGCCCTTTGGAAAGCTATCTCAACATAGACAAGGTTATTGAAGCTTGCCTTTTGACGCGGGCCGATGCGGTGCATCCTGGATACGGCTTTTTGTCTGAAAACGCCCTTTTTGCGCAAAAACTGCAGGAGAACAACATAGTTTTTATTGGTCCTTCAGTAGATGTTTTGAGGACCATGAAAAATAAATTGCTCACCAAAAAAATTTTGTATCAGGCTGGTATACCAGTAGTTCCGGGATCTCTGGAGCCACTGCATAGCGAAAGAGAAACACTGGGTGTTGCCCGGGAGTTGGGGTTTCCAGTTTTACTTAAAGCTTGTCTGGGGGGTGGTGGAAGGGGTATTAGGATAGTTGCCTCAGAGGAGGAATTAAAAGATGCTTTTCGGAGTGCTTCTCGCGAGGCCAGAATGGCCTTTGGGAGCCCCGATCTGTACATTGAAAAGCAGATTGAGCGTGCTCGCCACATTGAGGTGCAAATCCTTGCAGATGGGTTTGGCAATGTGGTGCATCTTGGAGAAAGAGAATGTTCTTTGCAAAGGAAGCGCCAGAAAGTACTTGAAGAAGCTCCTGCTCGCTTTTTAGACAGTGAATTGCGAGCTGAGATTTTAAAGTGTGCGGTTAAGGCAGCGCAGGCTCTTAATTATACTACTTGTGGAACCCTTGAGTTTCTGGTAACCGAAGAGGGAGATTTCTATTTCATGGAGCTTAACGCCCGTATTCAAGTGGAACACCCGGTTACAGAGATGATCACGGGTGTGGATATCGTTCGGGAACAGATTAAAACAGCGGGTGGCGAGAAACTTCCCTTCGTTCAGGAAGATATTGCTTTCAGGGGCCACGCGGTTGAGATGCGGATTAATGCCGAGGATCCTTTTCGCAACTTTACCCCTTCTCCGGGTCGCATAACCAGGTTTGAAATGCCTCGTGGTCCGGGTATTCGGGTGGATTCGCATTGCTACTCTGGATATGTGGTGCCGCCTTATTATGACTCTTTAATTGCAAAGCTCATAGTTTGGGATGAAAATCGGGATTTTGCTTTACGGCGTTCTTATGAGGCTTTGCATTCTTTCTTCGTAGAAGGTGTATCTACCACCATTCCTTTCCATTTGCGGATCTTGCAAAACGAGAATTTTGTTAAAGGTCGTTTCCATACTCGTTTTATTGAGGAAGACTTTGCTATGGAGTGATCAAGAAGTTATGGAGGAGATATGGTATGAGGGTAAAGACCTTTCCTAAAGGGGTACATCCTCCCCGTACCTTTAAGGAACTGACGGCTTCAAGCGCAATTCGGGTAATTGAGCCCCCGGAAAGGGTGGTTCTTCCCCTGATACAACATACCGGAGCACCTCTTTCTGCACTGGTTAAAAAGGGTGATCGAGTAAGAAGGGGGCAAAAAATAGCGGATGTTGATGCTTTTGTAAGCGCGCCTTTGCATGCTTCGGTGAGTGGTGTGGTGAGTGCTATAGTCGACTGGCCGCATCCGACCCGGGGAGTTTTCAAAGCGATTGTCATAAAGAGAGATGGCGAAGAAGAGGAGCGTCGGGAATCCTTACCTGCAGAGGCGATTGAGGATTTAGAACCGGACTTTTTACGAAAATGGATTCGCGAGGGAGGCATGGTCGGTCTGGGAGGAGCAGCCTTCCCGACCCACGTCAAAGTCTCCCCTCCTCAGGGGAAAACGATCGAGTATTTAATACTTAATGGTGCCGAATGCGAGCCCTACCTTACCTGTGACCATCGGGTGATGTTAGAGCGGACGGAGGAAATTCTTGTAGGTTTGCGAATTTTGGCTCGTGCCTGTGGAGCCAAAGCTGCCTTTATAGGAATTGAGGAGAACAAACCCGATTGTATTCAAATTTTTGAGGAGAGAGTAAAACAGCTTACTATCCCTACTACAGTTGTCCCTCTGGCCACTAAATACCCTCAGGGTTCTGAGAAACATCTGATTCTGGCTATCCTGGGCCGGGAAGTTCCACCAGGCGGTCTTCCTCTTGATGTTGGGGTGGTGGTCAACAACGTTCAGACTGCCTGGGCGCTGGGAAGAATGGCCCTTGAGGGAACACCACTTGTAGAGCGAGTAATCACTATAAGCGGGGATTGCATAAAGGAACGTGGGAATTTTCTGGTTCCGATTGGAACTTTGCTTGAAGATCTGATAAGCTTTTGCGGCGGATTTACGGAGCCTCCCCGCAAAGTTATTATGGGAGGGCCCATGATGGGAGTTGCCCAGGTTTCTTTTAATGTGCCGGTTATCAAGGGTACTTCGGGATTTCTTTTCATGAAAGAATTCCGGTCCCCCAGGGAGTATTCCTGTATACGCTGCGGAAGGTGCGTCAATCGCTGTCCCATGAACCTCATTCCCAGCCAGCTGGCCCGATTTTCTGAGTTTGGAGCTTTTGAGGAAGCAGAGAGGTTCAGGGCTATGGATTGCATAGAGTGTGGGATTTGTGCTTATGTTTGTCCGGCTGGTATACCCATAACTCACCGCATAAAAGTTGTCAAAGCAGAGATAATTCGCAGGTCGAGGAAGGGAGGAAAGTAAGTTGAGTGAGGTTGTTAAGCTTGTTTTTACCCCGTCTCCCCATATCAAAGATTCAACAACCGTTCCCTGGATTATGCAACAGGTTCTTTGGGCGCTTCTTCCTGCGGCGATATGGGGTATTTATTTTTTTGGTCCTGCTTACGCCTTCTGGCCTTTGCTTTTATCCATTTTGAGCTGTGTTGGGTTTGAGGCTTTGGACTGCTGGCTTTTTAAGAAGCCCTTGTCCATATTTGATGGCAGCGCTCTGGTTACCGGCATGCTTTTAGGGCTTTCCCTTCCTCCGGGCTGTCCCTTCTGGATTCCCATTGTGGGAGGAGGAGCAGCAATTCTGCTTGGAAAACAGGTTTTTGGGGGTTTGGGGCAGAATATCTTTAATCCTGCCCTGGTGGGAAGAGCAGTTCTTCTGGTTTCCTGGCCTCAGGCCATGACCACCTGGGTTGCCAGAGCTCCTTTTGCTTTCCCAAACCTGGAAGGAGGCGCAACCGGTTTGGCTCCGGGAGTCGATGTGGTTACCACTCCCACGCCTCTTGGTATCTCCAAGATGTTTGGTTATGGTACTTTGAAGCAGATAGACCCTCATATACTGTGGCGCTTGTTTGTGGGTCTGGTTCCAGGATCTATTGGAGAAATTTCCGCCCTGCTTCTACTGGCCGGATTTTTCTATCTCCTGTGGAGAGGTATTGTGAATTGGGATATTCCAGTTTTCTTTCTTGTTGGTTTGTCGCTGGTGGCGTTGCTGGGGGGTGAAAATCCTCTTTATCATATTCTTGCTGGTGGTGCAATTTTAGGTGCTTGCTTTAAGGCGACTGATTATGTGACTACTCCCATGACTAAAAACATGCGTTACCTTTTTGGCTTTGGGGCGGGTGCGATTACGGCTTTAATCCGCATTGCGGGTGGTTATCCTGAGGGAGTTACCTTTGGTATCTTGGCCATGAATGCTCTGGTCCCTCTTATGGATCGTAATCAACCCAGAAGATTTGGGGTGAAACCAAGATGAAGGACATTTTAAAAGTGGCGTTGGTATTGGCCCTGGTTTGTGTAATAGCTGCAGTATCTTTGGCGGCGGTGAATGAAATTACCCAGAAGGAAATCTTGCGAAGATCTCAGGAAGAGTTGAAGGAAGCTTTGAGAGCAGTTTTTCCGGGCGCTGATGGTTTCCAGGAAATGCAGCTGTCTTTGCCCAAAGAAACAGAAAGCAAAGATTTTTCTATTTTAGAGCTTTATCAAGCCTTCTCTGGAGATAAGGAGATAGGTTATGTTTTTAAGGTTGCAAGCAGTGGATATGGAGGTCCAATTGTGATGCTCATAGGGGTTTCGACGACAAATGACAAAATTACTGGTATTCAGATTTTGGAACATCAGGAAACTCCAGGTTTGGGCTCCAATGTTGCGGAGCCTGAGTTTCTTGGACAATTTGTTGGGAAATCAATCACTGATCCTTTCGAGCTCAATCAAGATGTAAAAGCCATAACCGGGGCTACTATTTCTTCCCGGGCCATGGTTCGGGCTTGTCTTGGAGTTATTGAGTATTTGAAAGGAGGTAGCTCCCGTGAGTAACAAGACAAGTCTTTTTTACATTTTTAAAAACGGCATTATTGGAGAAAACCCTATTCTGCGTTTGATGATAGGTCTGTGTTCAGTACTTGCGGTTTCAGTTAAGGTGGAAAACTGTTTAGCTATGGGAGCGGCGGTAATTTTTGTTACCACTTGCTCAAGCATGGTAATTTCTTTAATTCGCCGTTTTGTCCCCAACCAGGTGCGTATTCCTATCTTTATTGTGGTGATATCCACTTTTACCACCATAGTGGATTTGGTTATGAAAGCTTATCTTCCGCCGCTTTCCAAAGCGTTAGGCATCTTTATACCCTTGATCGTTGTTAACTGCATGATTATGGGTAGAGCAGAAGCTTTTGCTTCTCGAAATTCTCTTCTGCCCTCCATTATAGATGCACTGGGCATGGGAGTGGGCTTTACTTTGATCATCACTGCTATTGGAGTGGTCAGAGAGCTTTTCGGTTACGGGCAACTTTTCTCGATTCCTGTCTTGCCAGCGACCTATCAGGGCATGATGGTAATGATTTTACCTCCGGGAGCTTTTCTGGTAATTGGTATTTACATTGCTCTTTTGAATCGCTTTGCGAGGGGGAATAGATGATGGATGCAGGATTGCTTACTTTGCTCAAAATATTTTTGAGTGCCGCTTTTGTTGACAACATAATCCTGGCCCGCTATATAGGCCTCTGTCCCTATATAGGTATGTCTTCAAGCGTGGTTAACTCGCTGGGAATGGGTATGGCTGTTACCTTTGTGATGGTGCTTGCATCTCTGGTTACCTGGGTGCTCTGGAATTTCATCCTGGTTCCTTTGCATCTTGAGTATTTAAGGATTATGGTGTTCATTCTGGTTATTGCTACCTTAGTGCAGCTGGTGGAAATAATTCTCAAAAAAAACTTACCTAATCTTTATCGGGCTATGGGCATTTACCTTCCCCTCATTACCACCAATTGTGCGATTTTGGCGGTTACCTTTTTTGGAGTTGATTATGGTTATGGACCCTTACAGGTGGCTATTTACAGTATTGGTGTGGCCCTGGGGTTCACGGTGGCTTTGCTTTTGCTGGCTGGAATCCGGGAGAAATTGCAGTTTAGCAAGGTACCTGACTTCTGGAAGGGTTATCCCGTAGTTTTTATTTCTACTTGCCTTTTAGCACTGGTCTTTGTGGGTTTTAAAGGTCTTATCAAGTGAGGAGGCTTGGGAATGGGAATAGTCTTGCCTGGAATTGTGGTTGGTGTGTTGGGGCTCCTCTTTGGGTTGATGTTGGGATGGTTTGCAAAAAAATTTGCTGTGGAAGTTAATCCTCTGGTTCAGAAAATTGAGGAAATTTTGCCTGGAGCAAACTGTGGTGCCTGCGGCTATCCTGGTTGCAGTGGTCTTGCTGAGGCTATTGCTCTGGGTAATGCTCCTGTCAACGCCTGTCCAGTAGGGGGTGCAAAAGTATGGTTGGCAATTTCCAAGCTAACGGGAGCAAGCGTTTCAGAAGTCAAACCTCAAAAAGCTTTGCTTCTCTGTCAAGGGGGTAAAGACACGGCTCAGGAGTTAGCTGACTACCATGGCATCGAGGACTGTAGGGCGGTTGCAGTTTTGGGCCTTTCTCCCAAAGCTTGCTCTTTTGGATGTCTGGGTTATGGTACCTGTGAGCGAGTGTGCCCCTTCGGGGCTATTGTAATCGATAAAGAAAAGAAACTACCGGTTATAGACTGGCAGAAATGCACCGGATGTGGTAAATGTGTGCGCGAGTGCCCGCGCAACGTCCTGAGCCTGGTTTTTCAGGAAGATCAGGTGGTGGTTGCCTGCACTTCCCTACAGAGCGCGAAAGAGGTACGAGCAATCTGCAAAAAAGGTTGTATCAAGTGCCAGCTTTGTGTGAGGACTTGCCCGGTGGGGGCAATAAGCTTTAAAGAGGGTAGGATAATAATTGACCATGAGAAGTGTACCCTGTGTGGTGCGTGTGTTGAAAAATGTCCCACCAAGTGCATTGTTTTTGTTTCACGCAGTAGGTGTGTTGTTTTCTCGGGTTTAAAGTTGGGAAGCGAACCCGCGGAAGTTAAGGGATAGTTTTGCTTTATGAGTAAAGACGGGTTTTTGCTGGGTATCGATGTTGGAACCACCAATACCAAAGTGGCTGTTTATGATTCTGAGGGGAAGAGGATGGCTTTTGCTTCTTTTCGGACACCGCTTGTTGAAAGTCCTTACGGCGAAAATTACCGTCCGAGGGAAATTTTTGAGTCTCTTCTCAGAGTTATTAAGAGTTTCGATATAGCTTTGCGAAAGAGAATTGTTGCATTAAGCGTTTCGAGTTTTGCTGAAGTGATGGTTAGCATTGATGCTCGGGGAACAGTAATTGGAGATTGCATTCCTTGGTACGACACCCGTACCGGGGAGCAGTTTGAGAAGATGCAAAATTTGCTAGATCCCCAGAGAGTTTACCAGATTACTGGTCTTCTACCCCAAAACAAGTATTCTTTTTACAAGTTGCTCTGGCATAAAGAAAAAGAACCCGAGCGTTTTGAAAAGGCTGCCGTCTGGACTTCGATGTCTGGATATGTACTATATGCTTTCTCTGGAGAGCTTTCTTTTGATTATTCATTGGCCTCACGCACCATGTTTTTCCACCAGGAAAGGCTTTCCTGGTGGAAAGAAGGGCTTTCTATTTTGGGCTTACCTGAATCGAAGCTGGCTCCTCTTTGCCCCTCAGGTAAAGCTATAGGATTGGTGAGAGAAAACATAGCTAAGGAGCTGAGCTTTTCTGATAGGGTGGTTGTGGTTACCGGTGGTCATGACCATCTCTGTGCGGCTCTGGCCTGTGGGATTTTTGAAGAAGGCAGAGCGCTCATTTCTACCGGGACTACTGAATCTTTGACCATGATCCCTGCTTCTATTCCCCAGGTTGAAGTTTCCGAGTTTGGCAAACCTTTTTCTTGGGGGCGGCACGTGGTTTTTCCCAGGTTATACGCTATGAACGGCATTTACAGTGGTGGTTACGCCGTTGATTGGTTGCTCAGAATTACTGGCAAGGATTATTCTTTTTTTGAAGTTCTATCCTTACCTCCGCAAGACAATATCCCTATTTTTCTACCCTATCTTTTGGGTGCTCACTATCCTGGTGCCCGGGCGGCGTTCCTGGGTTTAACTGGGAGCGCAGGCATTGAAGAACTCTTTTGTGGACTGGTACTGGGAATTTGTTTTGAGTACCGGAAATTATGGGAAGGTATGGAAGCGGAGCTGAAGGTTAAGACGAAAGAGGTGAGTAACGTGGGCGGAGGCACTCGCAACAGCTTCTGGATGCAGCTGAAGGCCGATGTTTTAAAAAAAGAAATCACGGTTCCTGAGGATACGGAGGGTAGTTTGAAAGGAGCAGCTCTGCTTGCAGGTTTGGGAGGCGGTTTTTATGAAAATGCTGACGAAGCTTACCGGAGAACCTTTCGGATAAAAAGAAAATATGCTCCTCGTAAGGAATGTTTGGATTGGTTTGATAGGTGGTATAACTTATATGTTGAGCTTGAACGGGATATGTTTTTCTTGAATCAAAAAATGGTTCGCAAGGGTGAATTTCAAGATGAATGAGCGAGTGGGTGTGGTTGGTATCGTGGTCGCCGATAGGAAAAGACAGGCTGGCACGGTGAACCGAATTTTAAGTGAATTTGGGGACATTGTAGTGGGCAGAATGGGAGTTCCCTATCGAGAGCACAACATCTCGGTCATCGCTTTGATTGTTAATGGGGATACTGATCAAATCGGAGCCCTGACGGGGAAGCTGGGAAGCATTCCTGGAGTTAAGGTTAAATCAGCTCTGGTTCCTTTTGTGATTAATGATTGATTGGGGGTGACACTCAGTGTCAGCTTGCCATAAGAATCCTACAGTTTTGTTTGGGAAGTTATATCTTTGTGGTTTAAGTGGTTGGGAGAAACTTGTTGAGGAGGGCGTAGAAGTTCTGGTTCCCCTGGATCACCTACCAGGGGGTGTTTGGGAGCTGGGCTTCAGGGGCGAAATCATGTATATTCCCATTCTCGATGGTTACATTCTTCCTGAAGATGTTCTGGAACACTACGTTAACGTGCTGATTAAGAGGCTTGAAGAGGGCAAAAGAGTGGGTGTTTTTTGTATTGGTGGGCATGGACGCACAGGCTATCTTGCCGGAGCTTTGCTTTACACCTGGCGTGATATAAAGGATCCCATTGCTTATCTTCGTGAAAACTACTGTCCATATGCTGTAGAAACAAATGTTCAGGTTGAAGCTCTTATGCACTATACGGGAGAGCCCGGATTAAGCAAATACTTGAGGTAAGTAAAAGTTCGGTTGATTGTAACACTAATTCTTTTTTCTTGAGATGATCGAGGTTATAATGAGGCCAACGCCGACCCCTCCAAGGAGGGACCCAATGAACGCCAGAGCATTTTCTCTAAGAAAGAAAAAGCCGATACCCAATCCCAGCAAAGTACCTCCTCCGATTGCCCAGGTGCTTTTATCTTCTGTGTTATGTTCCGAGTTTTTGGTCTCCCTTTGCTGATTTACTTATGTGAACATTGTAGCATGTTTTTGCATTAATGCCAGATCTATTTTTCAAAGATTATGTTTCCGAGCAGAGCTGGTGCGGCATATAAACCGGGTACAGGAGAAAAAGCGTACGGGATCAATACCATAGCTTTCTAAGAAACTCTGGCGGGGAGTTTTAGCGTAGCAGGTGTCTGCAAGGGTTAACTCGGGGAAACGGCAGTAGTCAAGGCGAATACCGTCTATGGGGTATTTTTCGGTTATTTCCGAGAGAAGGCTAAGGTAAAAGTCCCATACTTCCTTTTCCATAGGACAAAGCCAGAAAAAGAAGTAGTTGTCACTCTGGTATCCTGGTTTTCCCTCTTTGCTCACCACCGCCCAATGGGAGTAAAGATTGAGTATGGGACCGGCTTCATCCAGGCTTATGTGGAAAATGTGCATCCAGGCGTGAACCTGCATGGAACGCTTATGGGCTTCGTTCGGAAAGTCTTTTAAGGGGTCGTATCCAGTTTCCGCAAAGAATGATTCCAGGAAAATGGCACTAAAGCCGCACGATGCAACTGGTCGACCATGGTTTTGATTTCTTCCGGTGTTTGCGGGATGCTTTTTATATCAACCCAGACCCCGCGCAGCTTTTGCGCTGCAACCGGGGTGCTCGACGATAACACGGTCCCGCAGATCAGAAAAGTACACTGCTTTTTTGATATACCTTTAACGTTTATTATGCCAGAGCAGGGGTTTGGCGACAATAGTATTTTGGTTTCAGGTATATCTGGAATGAATGCAGGAAGCACTGTAGACTTTTTCCATTAGTTGGTTTTGGGATTTTGCAATCGATATCAAAGATTTTCGAAAGATTAATAAATTGACGGTCTGAAGACAGTAACTTACAATAAGCCCTGGTAGGGTATTCGGAAGAAAGGGTGGGAAAGCTTTTGGGAGTTCAGGTTTGGTTTTGGGCAGGAATCGGGAGATAAAATTAAATCAATTTCGTTAATCTGGAGCATCAAATATTTTACTTTAAAGGAAGGAGGAATTTTCGTGTCGAGTTCGATTAAGGTATTTCGAGGAGAAAAGAGGTTTGTGGAAGGTTTTCCCAAAATAGGCATTCGCCCGGTTGTTGATGGGCGTTACGGTGGAGTAAGAGAATCTTTGGAAGGTCAAACCATGCGACTTGCCCGGCTGGTAGCAGAGTTTTTGGAAAAAAATCTCTTTCTTCCCAATGGAGAGCGCGTGCAGTGTGTTCTGCCAGATCACTGCATTGGTGGTGTTACTGAAGCAAGAATGGTTGATGAGTTTTTCCGCAAAGAAGGAGTTGGTGTTTCCATAACGGTTACTCCTTGCTGGTGTTATGGTTCGGAGACCATGGATATGTCGAGAGAATTGCCCAAAGCAGTCTGGGGGTTTAATGGCACCGAGCGTCCTGGAGCAGTATATCTTGCAGCGGTTTCTGCAGCTCACAACCAAAAGGGTTTGCCTGTTTTTAAAATTTATGGACAGGACGTGCAGGACAAGGATGATAATTTTATTCCTGAAGATGTGCAGGAGAAGCTCCTCAAATTTGCCCGGGGAGCACTTGCCGTATCTATAATGAAAAACAAGTCCTATCTTGCCGTAGGCGGTGTGTCCATGGGTATTGCTGGTTCCATAGTGGATGCGGATTTCTTTGAAGACTATCTTGGTATGCGGGTTGAATATGTGGATATGACAGAGATTTTAAGACGCATCGAAGAGAAGATTTACGACGAAGAAGAGCTGGAACGAGCTCTTTCCTGGGTAAAAAGGTATTGCAAGGAGGGTATGGATCCCAATCCTCCCGAAAAGAGAGTGAGTGCCGAGGTCAAAGAAAAAGTATGGCGTTTTGTGGTTTCTATGGCAATTGTAGTTAGAGATTTGATGGTGGGAAATCCCAAGCTTAAGGAGAAAGGATTTCCTGAAGAAAGTTTAGGTCACAATGCCATTATTGCTGGTTTTCAGGGTCAGCGACACTGGACAGACCACTTCCCTAATGGGGATTTTATGGAAGCTATTTTGAATTCTTCCTTTGATTGGAACGGCTTGCGAGAACCCTACATTCTGGCTACCGAAAATGATAGCTTGAATGCAGTATGTATGCTCTTTGGACACCTTCTTACCAATACCGCCCAGATTTTTGCTGATGTGCGGACTTACTGGAGCCCCAGGGCTATTGAAAGAGTCAGCGGCTGGAAGCCGGAAGGGCTGGCAAGTGGAGGCATTATTCACCTCATTAATTCTGGAGCAGCAGCCCTTGATGGAACTGGAGAAGAAGAAATCGACGGCAAGCCTGCCATTAAACCCTTCTGGGAAATCACTCCCGAAGAAGTTGAGAGATGTCTTGAAGCAACCCGGTTTTGCTATGCTAATCTGGGTTATTTCAGAGGAGGAGGATTTTCCAGTCAATTCACCACTCGAGGAGGAATGCCGGTAACCATTTCCCGCATTAACCTGGTTAAAGGTTTGGGGCCAGTGCTCCAGATAGCCGAAGGGTATACTGTGGAACTCCCTCCTCAGGTTCACAAGGTGCTTAATGAAAGGACTGATCCCACCTGGCCCACTACCTGGTTTGTGCCCAAGCTTACCGGGAAGAACGCCTTTCGCAGTGTCTATTCAGTGATGGAAAACTGGGGGGCCAATCACTGTTCCATTTGCTATGGGCACGTGGGAGACCTTTTCCTGGTCCTTGCTTCGCTGTTGCGCATTCCTGTTAATATGCATAATGTGGAGGAAGAGCGTATTTTCCGGCCCAGTATCTGGAGCACTTTTGGTACTGAGGACCTGGAAGGGGCTGATTTCAGGGCCTGTAAGGTGCTGGGGCCGCTTTATAAGAAGTAAGTTTCTTAAGTTTAGGGAAGGGTAGAACCTTCAAGAGAGTTTCTTCCCTTCCCTGTTTTTTCTTTGTTGTTTCTCTACAATTTTTTCTGGTATATTGTTCTACGGTCTTGTTTTGCTGAGATGATAAGGCTTAAAAGACCCTTTCTGGGAAGGTTATTCACATAGCCCACCAACAGTATAGATCTCGGAGCAACCTGACCCTGCTGTGTTTTTGTAGACAATGTTGCTGTAGTAAGAGATGTTGGCATCAATATACATTCCTCCTCCCATGTTATTGGCGTGGTTATACTGGACGGTATTTTCATGGATGGAGGTTCCACTGTTGGAAGCTGATACGTAAATGCCTCCTCCATTATCTGATGCCTGATTATGTTCTATGGTGTTTCCATTAATTTCACAACTGTTAGCTTCGCTGCTTACGTAGATACCACCGCCGTTTTCCGCTTTATTGTTCAGGATGTTGTTGTTTCTGACTGTGCAGTTTTCGCCTGCTACATACACAGCACTTGAAGAAAAGTTTTGTATGGTGAATCCTTCAATAATGGCTCCACTTTGAAGAGTTATTCCGGGTGAAGTGTTATTACCATCTATTATGGTTGCATCTCTTCCATCGGTGCTTTTAAGAGTTACGCCTTCTGATATTGTTATTCCATTTTCGTAATAAATTCCTGGGTTTACTTCGACAGTTTCGCCGGCTTGAGCGCTGGATGTAGCATCACTTATTGTCCTGAAATAAGCCGCTCGGGTGATATTTTTTATGGGAGGAGTGGTAAAGCTGGCAGTTATGGTAGCATTACCTGCTACCTCATATGAAAGGTGGGGATTGCTACTTCCTGTGTTCCAGCTTTGAAAATCTCCAGCAAGATCCCGGGCTTCAACGATGATGTTTTTCCCTTCAGGATAATATTGAACAGTTTGGGTTTTAGTTTTTCCGTTTAAAACCTCTACACCATTAACAAAGATGCTCCCAACATTGATTCCATCGTCGGGGTTAATTTTGAAGGTTATTTCGCGGATGAACCCAAAAACTGCCTGGATGATCGTGTTCTGAGAGACGGTGAGAGCTATAGAGCAATCGCTTGAGTAATCAGCACCATCAACCACCCACTTTAAAAAGCCATAATTGGTGCTGGGTGTGGCTTTCAAGTTGAGTACTGTTCCCTGCACGTATTGGTGATTTTCAAACGAAGTGGTGATGCTGCCTTCAAAGTCGTTGTGGGTGACTGGTCTGGATACCACAGAGACGTCTATGCTTCCTGAACCCTGAATCTGGAAAGTGAACTCCCTGAGCGGCAGGAAACTGGCAGTTATCGTAGCATCGTTTTGTGGAACGAGGTAGGTGGTATGGTATTGACTTTTGTCCTGCACTGTTCCAGCACTTGCTGTCCATTGCTGGAACAGGTGCTCTTTTCCCGGTGTAGCCTCAATTTCGAGTGTCGCTCCGATAGGGAAAGATAAGGACTGATTGGTAACTGCACTGCCAGAAACGTTGATTTCTCCAGAACCCGCCGCAGTAAAGGTAACGTTGCGTGCTTCAAAATAAACCTGGGAACCAATATCTCCTCCAGCGTGGGTGTTAGTAAGGAGGGCGTTGAAGGCTGTGTAGTTAGGATTAAGCCAGCCGCTGGGAGGGGCGTAAAAAGCTCGATCCCACAGAATACCATCGCTGGTGATTGTGCTGT
>CAZMZG010000010.1:0-45140 GCA_964570785.1 uncultured Atribacterota bacterium
TCTTTATCTTCTTTTTCTCCTGGTGCCTGAGCAATTATCATAATTTTGGCATTCAGGTTTCCCTCTCCACAGATGGCGTTCATTCTGGTTTCAGATAACCGGCATCTCCTGCATTCTTTAATTCTTTTGTTCAATTCATCAATTTTCATATTCTCGGACCTTCAATTATTTTTGATTATTTTTGCATTTCGTGTAATGTTACCAATAAGCTGGATTATTAAAAGCTTTTACGCAAGTGGGTCTTTCTTTTATGACTGGAATTGTATCATTTGTCAGTGACTGTCCAAGCCATCCTTCGGGCATTGAAAGTTTGAGTGGAAGTTGAATTGTGCTTTGAGGTAGACGTATAAATCCTACTTTAGAATAAAAAGAAGGATCACCATATGTAATTACGACATCGACACCTTTTCTTTTTAATTCATTAAGACCAAAATTAATCAAAGACTTGCCGACACCCCTGTGTTGATGTTGGGTACTTACTGCAACTGGAGCGAGCATATAAACTTTGATTTCGGTGGTATTAAAAGCAAGTCGAGTAAAAAATATTGAGCCAACCAGCTTGTTGGCTATATATGCTCCCAAACAAAAAGTAGTTTGGTTATCAATTCCAGAAGCAAGCTTTGAGGATAACTCTCCGACCAAAAGTCCCTCGTCTTTTCCTTCTGAAGATGTAAACACAGAAGTAAAAAGCTCTTTAATTGTGTCTTTATCCTGTTTATCCAGATACTTATAATCCATTCATTCTCCTCCTGTATGATCAATCAGCCCTAAAAGGCTATTGCGTATAGCGGCTGGGGAGTATCTGAAGCCCGAGCCAACAAACGAGGATTTAGGAGCAACATCCGAAGGCACGGAGCCAGAACGCCTGTTATCTGAAGTCACATGTATCATTTTGTAAACTTCCCATCATCCTTTGATGCCGTAGGTTTATTCACGTTATTTTCAAGCCATCCAATTTTTCCCACTTCTCTTACATCAAGTTCCGGCACATAAGGTTTAATATCCAAAAGAGGAGTTCCATCTACGATATCAATATCCCTGACGAATAAAAGATTCTCTTCAACTCTAATAAGGCGCACTATCGAAATTCCAATTGGATTCGGTCTGCTTGGGCTCCTCGTTGCAAAAACTCCATGTTCCTGAACATCCATGTATGGTTTCACTAACAATGGTGCCTTTTTGGATAAATGAAAATGGTATATCAAGATAATGTGAGAAAAACCGTCCAAATCTTTTAGACCGTCGACATATTCAAAAAATACTTCAACTTTTCCCTCAATGTTGCTTGCTACTTTTGGCTGTATTGGTGTTCCTTTCGGTTCTTTAAATGGAGAATGGACGATGCCAATAGGTTTGTAATGTATCTCATTCATGGTCATACTTATCCTTATGCGATTTCGATTTCAGATAAAGCATTTGACGATATTTGAAGTCCCGACGATAGTCGGGATTTAGACGAGCAATAGTGAGCCACATATCCACCTGTTAAGCGATCCGAAGGGCGAGGTTGCAAAGCAACCTCGGGTTGAGGGTAAAGAAGATTTTCATCATCTTCTTAATTACGCTTTCGCGAATTTAGGTATCTCTTTTGGTATATTGCCAGTTTTCCTCTACTCGATGAGGTCATAAATTTTACCAAAGTTTTTCGCCGCTTCCTTCATAATTTCTGAGATCTCATCAGTTTCTATTACTGCCGGTTGGAATTTAGTATTGGCAGCTATTTTTACGAAGTTAGGACTTATTTTTCTGCCTATGATAACATCAGCATCTTTAAATATCTCCATACATGCTTTCATTTCCATCCCCATATGACTTGGGACAATTCTTTTTCCATCATTTGAGCCGAGCGCAATTCTTATCTTTTTCATTTCCTCCTCCTTTTTTATTCACATTAATTTATAATGCTTTATAATCACAACAAATGTGAGAATTATATAAGCACTGTAAGTCCAATTTCTAACCAAAGTGGCTTTGTCTTTAATTTTTCTTAGTAAGTTTAACCTTTTGATTTCCATCTCCTTCCCGGAGTAGATTTGACTTTCTCTATCAATTTCTGATTGTAAGAAATCCGGATTTGAGTATTTTGTAGGTGCCTTTTAATTTTTAATTGCTGTGGGAGAATTATCTTTCGTTGCAAGTTTATTTAACTCTTTTTACTCTTACCAAGGTTCAATGGTTTTTGACATTACTTAACAACATTATAGCAAAAGGCAAAACCGGGTTCATTTTCAAAAAATTTCGGGGTAGGTTGTGGGCTAGTTTTTCTCCTCGCTTTGAGATGGGGAAAAGAGGGATTGTAAATTTTCCCCGTTGCTTAACCTTGGTGAGCAGATCTGAAGGATACTTTGAACTTTGAAGATAGCTTTCTAAAAGACAATGGCTCCTCGGGCAGGATTCGAACCTGCAACCCTCCGGTTAACAGCCGGATGCTCCACCGTTGAGCTACCGAGGAGCGCTCTACGCTGAAGAATTATAGCCAGTCTATTCCGATTCGTCAAGGTAGTCCCGTAATTTTTTGCTTCGGTTGGGATGTCGCAACTTGCGCAAGGCTTTGGCTTCGATTTGCCGAATCCTCTCTCTGGTTACTCCGAAAATTTGTCCCACTTCTTCAAGGGTGTGGGGTTTTCCATCTTCAAGCCCAAATCGGAGCTTGAGCACTCTACGTTCTCTTTCTGAAAGGGTGTTCAATACGCTTTCCAGTTGCTCGCGCAAAAGCGTATACGATGCTGCCTGAGGAGGCGCCATGGCGCCAGTATCTTCTATAAAGTCCCCAAGGTGGCTGTCCTCCTCTTCACCAATTGGGGTTTCCAGGGACAGTGGCTCCTGGGCAGTTTTCATTATTTCCTGGACCTTTTCAACAGTTATTCCCATTTCGTTAGCTATTTCCTCGGGGGTGGGTTCTCGGCCCAGGCGCTGGGTAAGTTGTCTGGAAACTCGAATTAACTTGTTTATAGTTTCCACCATGTGTACCGGAATGCGGATAGTCCTCGCCTGGTCAGCAATTGCTCGGGTTATGGCCTGTCGTATCCACCAGGTTGCATAAGTGCTGAATTTGTAGCCTTTGCGGTAGTCAAACTTTTCGACAGCCCTAATAAGTCCCAGGTTGCCTTCCTGGATTAGGTCCAGAAAAAGCAATCCTCTGCCCACATAGCGTTTGGCAATGCTTACCACCAGTCTCAGGTTGGCTTCGATGAGTTTTTTCTTGGCCTCTATGTCTCCTTGCTCAATCCTTTTGGCAAGTTCTACTTCCTCTTTTGGTGTAAGCAAGGGGACCTGACCGATTTCTTTAAGATACATTTTGACTGGATCATCAACTCCTATTCCTTTAATTTCTTCAAACTGCAGGTCCTCGCTTTCAGAAGTTTTTTCTGTTCCTTCACGAAGTGCTTCTTCGTCAGAAACTTCGATGCCCAGATCCGAAAGAGTACTGTAAATGTCGTCTAAGCGGTCAACATCTACCACCTGGTCTCCTAAAAAATCGTTGAGCTCCTTGAAAGTAATATACCCCTTCTTTTTGCCGCTTTCCAGTAACGGAGATATGGTTGAAGAAGTATAAGCACCATATTCACTATACGCATTATTTTTCTTGCGGTTGGACGCCAAAGCGACCTCTCCCTTTCTATTTATTTTTGACTTTTTATTAATTCCTGTTCTTTTTTAAGTATCTGGTTGTATTCTTTCAGTTTATCCTGAAGAAGGGCTTTTAGTTTTCGTTGTTCTTCTTCGGATAAAGTACTCTTAGAAAGTTGTGCTGAGATTCGGGAAAGCTCTTTTTCGGTGTTTTTTCGTCGTCGAGAAAGCGCGCTTTTTTTAACTGTTTTGATCAGGTCCTGGACTACTTCTTCTCTTTCAAGCCCAAATTCCAGATCCTCCCGAGTAGCTATTTCTGAGACCAGATGTTGCATGTCAGAATCACTAATAAAAACTCCTGCCAGATCGGCAAAAGAAAAGTCTTTTTTTTTGGAAAACAAGGTATTTATGGCTCGCCACAAGCGACGGTTATTAGAACAGGAAAAATCACTTTCCTCAAATTCTTCCAGAAGCTTTTCTCGGAAAGACAAGTCTTCCAACAATTTCTTTATAATCATTTTTTCGGCTTTTATATTCCCGGGTTCCTTTAAATCAGTGGTCAATGTAAAGAACTTTTCTTTCGCCTTGCTTTGAATGCCTTTTTCTTTCTCTGTTGCTCGGTAAATAAGCGATTCTTCCACATTAATTTTTCTGGCGAGCTGCTTAATGCGTAGTTCCCGCTCTACCGTGTCTGCGATCTGCAAATAGGGAACCAGCGTTTGAATGATTTTAACTTTGGATTCCACAGTTTTATAACCATGTTGCTTCAGCAATAATTCCAGGTAAAAGTCAAAATAAGACATCTCTTTGGATAGAATTTCTAAAAGCGCTTCTTTACCTTTTTCTCTCAAAAACAAATCTGGGTCATAAGGAGAAGGAATGCGAACTATTTTGACTTCAAGTCCCTGAGATCGGAGCAACTCCACTCCCCTTAATGTGGCTGTTTCTCCTGCTTTATCGGAATCAAAGCAAAGGACAACCTGCTGGGTATATCGTCGCAGCAGGGAAGCTTGCTGGGATGTGAAAGCCGTTCCCATGGATGCCACACAGTTTTCTACGCCGGCTTCGTAAAGGCTCAAAAAATCCATGTATCCTTCGACGACTATTGCCTTTCCAGCTTTGCGGATGGGGCCTTTGGCAGCAAAAAGACCGTATAAGTTTTGACCTTTGGAGAAAATAGGACTATCTGGGGTGTTGATATATTTTGCTCCTTCTCCGGAGAGAGACCTTCCTGCAAATCCAATCGCCCTACCCTGGTCGTCGTGAAGTGTGAAAACTATTCGGCCTCTAAAGCGGTCCAGTAATTGGCCTTTTTTACCCAAGATTCCAGCTCCACTTGCTATAAAATCTTTTCCTGAAAAACCCTGTTTCATTAGATAACTCAATGTTTCTCCGCTATCCAGGGGAGAAAAACCAATGCCAAAATATTTCAACGTTTCTGGTTTTAATCCACGTTTTTCGAGTAAATAAGATTTAGCCTCCTGTGCTTCCCGGCTTTGGGGATTTACAAGCTGGGCGTGGTAAAATCGCTGCAGCGTTTTGTTGAGTTCCAGAAGGCGCTTTCTCTCTAGTGCTTCTCTGGAGAGAAAGCCTCCTTTTCTTTCAGGTAGGGGTAACCCATATTTTTCGGCAATGATGGTTACTGCTTCTGGGAAGCTTACTCCTTCTATTTTTATTACGAAGGAAAAAATATCGCCCCCTACTCCACAGCCAAAGCAGTGAAAAATCCCTTTTTCTGGAGACACTATAAAGGAAGGGGTTTTTTCTTCGTGAAAAGGACAGAGAGCCCGAAAATTCTTGCCTGCAGGTTTCAAATCCACATATTGGGAGACTAAATCCACGATATCAACTTTTTGTCGTATTTCTTCAAGGAATTCCTGGGGAAAAAACAACCCGAACCACCCAACCTGGGGGCTCTGAGAAGCACCCGAAGCCCCCAGTTCAAATAAGCGGTTAATGAATAAAAATCGGAGCAAAAACTAAAGCTACAATGGACATCAATTTAATGAGAATGTTTAACGAAGGTCCAGCCGTGTCTTTGAATGGGTCTCCGACGGTATCACCGACTACTGCTGCTGCGTGCTGAGGGGACCCTTTCCCGCCAAGGTTACCTTCTTCAATATATTTTTTAGCGTTATCCCAGGCTCCACCGGAGTTGGCCATCATTACTGCCAGCATCAGGCCGGAAACAATAGCTCCTGCCAGGAGTCCACCCAGAGCTTCTTTGCCAAGTACGATTCCGACGATCAAAGGAATTGTCACTGCTAAAATACCGGGCAAGATCATTTGGGAAAGAGCACCGCGAGTGCTAATGTCCACGCACCGGGCGTAGTCTGGTTTGGCTTTTCCTTCCATAAGACCAGCAATTTCACGGAATTGCCTGCGTACTTCTTCCACCATTCGGAAAGCTGTCCTGCCAACCGCTCGAAGTGCTAAGGAGCTGAAAAGATAAGGCATCATAGCACCTATGAAGAGTCCTACTACTGTCATAGGTTTAACTATATCGATGATTTTAAGGTTTACTGCCGCACCGTAGGCTGAAAAGAGAGCCAGAGCAGTTAGCGCAGCTGAGCCAATGGCTAAACCTTTACCAATAGCAGCGGTGGTGTTACCCAGAGCATCGAGCGAGTCGGTTATTTTACGGATATTGGGCCCCAATCCTGCCATTTCGGCTATGCCACCTGCGTTGTCGGCAACAGGACCGTAAGCATCGATAGCCAGAGTCATACCAGTAATGGAAAGCATGCCCAGAGCGGCTACTGCAATACCGTAAATTCCTGCTGCCCAGTAAGAAATCAGTATGGCTCCACAGATGAGTATTACTGGCACAACTGTGCTTTCCATTCCTACCGAAAGTCCGTCAATGATTACCGTGGCTGGTCCGGTTTTGGACGCTTCAGCAAGGTTACGCACAGGTTTGAAATGGCTCGAGGTGTAATATTCGGAAGTGAGACCAATGGCAATTCCAGCGATTAGTCCGGCTACTGTGGCAACGAAGACACCAAGATTTCCGAAAAGAGTAAGAGATAAGATTAGACTGAATACAGCAGCCAGAAGGCCACTTATGTAGGTGCCCCGATTTAAGGCGGCGGCAAGACCCTTTTCGTCTTTAGCGCTTACAAAGAAGGTACCAATAATTGCAGCGATGATGCCGAAAGCCGCCATTAAAAGAGGATAGGTTACTCCCGCGAAACCGGAGAAGAGAGTCACTCCAAGGATCATTGCGGCGATGATGGACCCCACGTAAGATTCGAAGAGGTCTGCTCCCATGCCGGCCACGTCGCCGACGTTGTCGCCCACGTTGTCGGCAATGACTGCTGGATTGCGAGGATCGTCTTCGGGTATGCCAGCTTCTACTTTTCCCACCAGATCGGCGCCTACATCGGCTGCTTTAGTGTAAATTCCTCCACCAACGCGGGCGAAAAGTGCGATAGAGCTGGCTCCCAGTGCGAAACCATTAATCACCCGTGGATCACGGATAATGGCGTACAGAATTCCCAAACCCAGAAGGCCAAAGCCAACCACACACATTCCCATGAAAGCACCGGCGGAAAAAGCCACTTTCAGGGCCTGGTTGACGCCTTCTGTGGCTGCTTGGGTAGTGCGGGCGTTGCTTCTGGTTGCAATGCGCATTCCTGCAAATCCGGCAAGGGCCGAGCAAAAAGCGCCTACCAGAAAACAAACTGCAGTAACCCAGTTACGGGCAAAGCCGAGCACTATGAACATGACTATCACAAAAAAGATCAAGAAACTGTACTCTCGCTTCAGGAAGGCCATGGCTCCTTCCTGAATCGCCTTTGATATTTCCTGCATGCGTTCATTTCCAGGGCTGTAGCGGTTGATTTTATGTGCCAGCGAGAGCGCAAAAAGCACCGCTATTAAGCCTGCAATTGGGGCAAAAAGCACTACTCCCATTACAACTCCTCCTTTCTATGTTATTTTGCTTTTCCATTAGTTTCCCTGTTGCCCGGGCCACTGCCTTGCTGAGGCCAGGGATCAGGAAGGAAATACTTTTTGTACATGTAAAGAGCATACCTATCAGTCATGCCTGAAATAAAGTCGCAAATAATTCTATCAGGAGAAACCTCTTTTGGTAAGCAGAAAGAACACTCTTTTTGAAAAAAATCGGGATGTTCCAGAAAAAAGAAGTAGAGGTCCTTAATAAGCCTTTTAGCTTTACTTCTCACTTTTACTTGTTCGCCGCTGAAGTAAACTCTTTGAAAGAGGAAACTGCGTAACTCTTCAGTAGCCTTTCTGGTTTCCTGGCTCATGGCGATGCGGTTGGAACCAATACTATTTAGCACTACATCTTTAACCATGTGATCTATTCTCTGGCGATGAGTACTTCCGAGTATGGCAATCGATTTTTTGGGTAGTTCGGCTTCTCTTATGAGACCAGCCCTGAGAGCATCGTCAATATCATGGTTGACGTAGGCTATTACATCTGCAAGGCGCACTACCTGTCCTTCCAGTGTGGCAGGAAGATCTTCTTCAGAACAGAGCAAAGTGTTAGAGTAGGTTTTGGAGTGTTTCAGAATACCGTTTCTGACTTCCCAGGTCAAATTCAGGCCCTGCCCCCCTCTTTCGAGTAGATCTACCACTCTGAGGCTCTGTTCGTTATGTCTGAAGCCCTCGGGATAGACTTCGTTAAGCGCTTCTTCCCCAGCATGGCCAAAGGGGGTGTGTCCCAGGTCGTGCCCCAAAGCTATGGCTTCGGTAAGGTCTTCGTTGAGGCGAAGAGCCCGAGCTATGGTTCGAGCAATTTGCGCCACTTCAAGGGTGTGAGTGAGGCGGGTACGATAGTGATCTCCTTCAGGGCTAAGGAAAACTTGGGTTTTATGCTTTAGCCGTCGGAAGGCTTTACTGTGAATAATTCGATCTCGGTCGCGCTGGAATACGTTACGCAGGTCGCACTCTGCTTCGGGATACTTCCTTCCCTTAGTTTGAGAACTCAAGGTAGCGTAAGGGGAAAGGAGCTCCTTTTCTTTTTCTTCCCAGAATTTCTTTATTTCTTCAATTTTCAAGGTTATCACCCGGAGAACCGGGGGGAGTTGTCCCCCGGTTCAGAAATGCAAAGCTTTGTCTGTTACTTTTCTGCTTCAATTACAGCCTGTGCTGCTGCCAGACGGGCAATGGGCACACGGAATGGCGAACAACTTACATAGTTAAGGCCTATCCTGTGGCAGAACTTGACTGATTTGGGTTCTCCACCATGTTCACCGCAAATACCGCATTTCAGGTTGGAACGAGTGCTTCTACCTTTTTGGACACCCATCTGCATGAGCTGGCCAACTCCTTCCTGGTCCAGAACCTGGAAGGGATCTTCTTCAAGGATCCCTTTTTCTTCGTAGTAGAAGAGGAATTTGCCTTCTGCATCGTCTCGGCTGTAGCCAAAGGTCATTTGAGTCAGGTCGTTGGTTCCAAAGGAGAAGAATTCGGCGTATTCAGCTATCTGGTCTGCAACGAGCGCTGCGCGGGGTACCTCGATCATGGTTCCAAAGCTGTAGCTAATGTCTACTCCGTATTCTTTGATCACAGCCTGGGCAACCTCATCAAGCTTCTCTTTGAGAACCTTGATTTCGTTTCGATGACCAACCAGCGGGATCATAATTTCTGGAATTACTTTCACGCCTTCCTTGGTCAGCTCGCAGGCTGCTTCCATAATTGCCCGAACCTGCATTTCAACGATTTCTGGATAAAGGATACCCAGACGACAACCACGCAGTCCAAGCATGGGGTTAGCTTCGTGCAGGTTACGCACTATTTTAAGCAAGTTTTCCTTTTCTTCGAGTTCTGGGCCGGTTACTCCTTTGACACGGAGAGTGGTCACCTCTATAAGCAAATCTTCAAGTTTGGGTAGGAATTCATGCAAAGGAGGATCAATCAAGCGGATAGTTACCGGTTTCCCTTCCATAACGCGGAAAATTTCCTTGAAGTCACCCTTCTGCATGGGTTCTATTTCGCCAAGGGCTTTTCTGCGCTCTTCCTCGGTTTGAGCCATAATCATTCTCTGCACGCTGGGAAGTCGGTCTGGAGCCATGAACATATGCTCTGTGCGGCAGAGTCCAATGCCTTCTGCTCCAAACTCCAGTGCTTTCTGGGCATCCTGAGGCGTATCGGCGTTGGCACGCACTCCCAGTTTTCTTATTTCGTCGGCCCAGGAAAGGAGAGTCTGGAAATTCCCGGAAAGCTGGGGAGGGATGGTTTTTACTTGACCCAGAATAACTTCTCCGGTTCCACCGTCTATGGTTATATAATCGCTTTCCTTTACTACAGTGCTGTTCACGGTGAACTGTTTCTTGTCGAGATCGATTTTGATTGCTTCACAACCGGCGACACAGGGTTTACCCATGCCGCGGGCTACCACTGCGGCGTGACTGGTCATACCTCCACGGCTGGTCAAAACACCCTGAGCAGCAACCACGCCGTGAATATCATCAGGGGTAGTCTCAGGTCTGACCAGGATGACCTTTTCTCCTTCGTTGCCCAGTTTTTCGGCTTCGTCAGCGTCAAAAACTACCTTACCATAGGCAGCGCCAGGCGAAGCAGGAAGTCCTTTGGCAAGTACCTGTATGGATTGGCTGCGGTCAATTTGAGGATGCAGGAGCTGGTTCAACTGGTTGGGGTCTACTCTCAAAATAGCGGTCTTTTTATCGATGAGTCCTTCTTTAACCATGTCCACAGCAATTTTGATTGCTGCCTGGGCGGTTCTTTTACCAGTTCGGGTTTGAAGAAGATACAGTTTGCCTTTCTCAATAGTGAACTCAAAGTCCTGCATGTCCTTGTAGTGCTTTTCAAGGATTTCATAAACTTTCTTTAATTCTTCGAAAACCTTGGGAAGATCTTTTCCCATTTCCACAATTGGCTTGGGCGTTCTTATTCCGGCAACTACGTCTTCACCCTGAGCATTGAGAAGATACTCGCCGTAGTATTCTTTCTCTCCAGTGGAGGGATTACGGGTGAATCCAACGCCAGTTCCAGAATCAAATCCCATGTTTCCAAATACCATCATTTGAACGTTTACTGCAGTTCCCCAATCGTCAGGAATTCCGTGAATCTTACGGTAGGTGATGGCGCGTTTGTTATTCCAGGATTCAAACACGGCGTTAATTGCTCTTTTAAGCTGCTCATACGGTTTTTGAGGAAAATCTTCGCCTGTTTCTTTTTTATAGAGTTCTTTGTACTTCTGAATTACCTTTTTAAGTGCTTCGGCGTCTAAATCAGTATCCAGCTTGGCTCCTACTTCTTCTTTTACCTCATCAAGTATGGCTTCGAACTTGGAGTGGTCAATGCCCATAACCACATTCCCAAACATCTGAATGAATCTGCGGTAACAATCGTAGGCAAAGCGCTTATCCCCGGTTAGCTTGGCCAGGCCTTCCACCACCTCGTCATTGAGCCCCAGGTTAAGGATAGTGTCCATCATGCCTGGCATAGAAACGGGTGCTCCAGAGCGGACCGAAACTAAAAGCGGGTTGTTGGGATCACCAAACTTCTTACCGCTTTTTTCCTCAAGCTGTTTGAGGTTTTTCAAAATTTCCTCTTCGAGTCCTTCTGGCCATTGCTCATTGTTCTTGTAATAGTGAGCACAGGCCTCGGTGGTAATGGTAAACCCTGGTGGTACCGGCAAACCGATGCGAGTCATTTCAGCAAGATTTGCTCCTTTACCGCCCAGGAGCATCTTCATTGAGGCGTCTCCTTCACCAAAAAAGTAAACGTATTTCTTCTTGTTCATGATGTTTCCTCCTTCTTTTTATTGTTAATAAGATTTGCTATTTTTTCGCTGATTTCTCTAGTAGTCAAATTGGTTATGTCAATAATCTCACAACCCAGCTTTTTATATATCTGCATGGCAAAGTTCAGCTCTTTTTTTACGACTTCGGGCAGTGCTTTTTTGCTGAGTTTGTCTAACCCCAGAGCATTGATTCTCTCAGCTCTAATCCTGCTCAGGTCCATTTCATTTACCCAAATGCCTATCGGAACAACGCCTTTTTTGCAACTTTTTCTAATCACCTCCTCAAGATCGCAAGGAAGTGGTAAATCGGGATTGATAATAATAAATCCACACTTCATCCCCTTTTCTGCAAGTGTGAGGATAATTTCATCGCGATGAGGGTACCACACGCTGAATACGATGACATCGGCCTTGTCAAGGTTGGAAATACTGAAGCCGGTGCTCTTTTCCAACGAATATTCCAAGGCTTCAGTGTGACTGGGAGTTTCCTCCAGGCTTTGGAAAAGACCTGGCTTACCTCTTGGTTGGCGGGCGCTGGCTTTTTTGAGGGCTTCTACAATGGGACCCAGAAGATCCAGAGCAAAAATGCCGCGATTTACACTTTCAGCGCGGAGCCGGCTGGCTATTTCTTCGTTGACCAGCGTATAAACTACGAGATCCTGAATTCTCACCATATCCAGAATGTTCTCTATGGTTTCCCAGTGACGAACTTTGGTGAAAGGCAAAATATTCACCCGGGGCAGTTCAAACTGAACCAGTGCTGCTTGTACTACCGATAGAGCTGTTTTGCCAGTGCCATCAGATATTACAAAAATGTTAAAGTCGTCTCTTGAAGCTGTTTCCCTTTTAACTTCCACGGTGTTCCTCCTAAATGACAACCTGAGACAAGTCCGCAAATTTATACCATAAAAGGACTATCCTTTTCATCAACGCAAGTCGGTTCTTGCGTGTTGCTTCTTCGGGAACCATGACCAGGACTTTTTCAAAAAACCGGTCTAAGATAGGGACCAGGCTATAAAAATCCTCAAACATTTTCTGGTAATTTCCTTCTTTAAGTGACTTTTCGAAGTCTTTTTCGAAAAGTGAAAGGGCCCGATAGAGCTCCTCTTCTATTTCCTCTTTTAAGAGGTGTTCATCTACCTCTTCTTTCCCATCAAAGTTTTTGCTTATATTGTAAGCACGAGTGAAGCCAGTAAGAACCGCCTCTAAAATACTCTTTTTGTTTTCCCAGAGCTTTTGAAGAGTCGAAATTCTGAGATAAATTTCGTAAATGTCGTCAATTGGAACACTCAAAACTGCATTAATGATTGAATAGTTAACCCCTTGCTCCAGAAGTAAATTGCGTAGGCGGGCCATTAGGAAATCCAGGACCTTTTCCACAACGGTTTCATCAAAAGGTACGAATCCTTGTTTTGCGATTAAAGAAAGGTTTCCACGAATTAATTCTCTGGTACTCAAAAACCAGCGTTTGTTTATTATGACACCTATAAGGCCTTGAGCGAGGCGCCTGAGACCCAGAGGGTCTTCAGAGCCGCTGGGGATGCGGTCTAAAGCAAAGCTTGAAACAATGGTGTCCATTCGGTCAACTAAGCTCAACACGCTTCCTACCAGCGTTTTTGGATAATTGCCTTCTGATGGAGAGAAATACTGCTCTTCGATAGCCAGCGCAACTTCTTCAGCTTCTCCATCTTTCTGGGCGTAAACTCGACCCATATAGCCCTGTAACTCTGGAAATTCCTTAACCATTTCGCATGCCAGATCTGCTTTGGCAAGAAGGGCAGCCCTTTCCAGAAGTTTTACCTTTTCTTTGCTAGCATGAAGCTTTTGACCCAGGTACCCGCTAAGCTGGATCAGGCGCTGGGTTTTTTCCCACATAGTGCCCAGCGATTCTTGAAAAACTATACCTTTTAACTTATCTACTTTTTCAGATAAGGAGCTTTTACGATCTTCGTTGAAGAAAAAGAGGGCATCTTCAAGCCTGGCTTTTAAGACCCTTTCGTTGCCCTTGATTATGATTTCACTTTTGTCAGCAGGTCTATTCAGGACCACCATAAAATGAGGAGAAAGGTTACCTCTCTCATCTGTGCAAGCAAAGTAACGCTGATGATGTTTCATGACCGTTATTAGAACCTTCGAAGGTAGGGCAAGGTATTTTTCCTCAAAATGCCCTACTCCCACTCCAGGATATTCTACCAGGAAGTTTACCTCTTCTAAAAGATTTTCATCTTTTAGCCAGAATATTTCTTCTTTTCTGGCGCAAGAAGTCAGAAGTTCCTCTATCTTTGTTCTTCTTTCTTGGGGATCAACTATTACAAAGGCCTTGCGAAGTGTATCAAGATAGGATGCTGCATCGGGAATGGCCACTTTTTCAGGATAAAGAAACCGGTGTCCCCTGCTAAACCTGGAAGAAGTTATGCCTGCAAAGTCAAAAATTATTTCTTCATCGTCCAGGAGAGCCACCAGCCACCTTATGGGACGTACAAAAGCTATGTTTCCTTTCCCCCAGCGCATGGAACGCGAAAACTGGAGACTCGATAGAATCTTGTTTAGGACTTCGGGCAAAATCCCTTTGACCGCTTTTCCTGGAATCTCCTTGCGTGCAAACACATAGGTTCCTCGTTCTGCTTCTTTGATGATCAGAGAACTTATTTCCACTCCTTGAGCTTTTGCAAAAAGCAAAGCGGGTTTTAACCATTCCCCTTCTGGTGAAAGAGCTACCTTTTTAGGGGGTCCCTTCACCTCCATGACTTGTTTCCTCTGGAACTCTTCTACTCCTTTCAGGAGGACGGCAATTCGCCTCGGAGTGCCCAAAATTCTATGTTCACTGAAAACAATCTGTTCTGATTTCAGAACGTCCAGTAAGACTTCCTCAAATTTCTTAAAAATTTCTCCTTTAAGACTTGAAGGGAGCTCTTCCATGCCAACTTCTACCAAGAGAGTTTTACCAGAAGAGTTCATCTTCTTTTACAGCTCCTTTTTTGTCCATGGGAATTCTACTTTTTCTCGCATTCTCAGATATTCCAGAGCACACCTGTTGGCCAGCTTTCTAATGCGGGCCATATACTGACTTCGCTCGATTACACTTATGCCTCCTCTTGCTTCGAGAAGGTTAAATACATGAGAGCATTTAAGGACATAGTCATAGGCAGGTAAGACAAGCTGTTTTTCTACCAGTCTTGCAGCTTCTCTCTCGTAAAGTTCGAATAGTTGAAAGAGTAAGTCGGGGTCGCTTTCGTCGAAGCTGTATACAGAGTGTTCTCTTTCTTCTTGAAAACGAATGTCTCCATAGGTAAAGCATGGATTCCACAGAATCTCAAAAACATTATCCTTTTCCTGAAGGTACATGGCTATCCTTTCCAGGCCATAGGTTATTTCCACAGAAATAGGTTTGAGGTCTATGCCTCCCGCCTGCTGGAAGTAGGTGAACTGAGTTATTTCCATCCCATCAAGCCATACTTCCCAGCCCAGTCCCCAGGCTCCAAGGGTGGGAGATTCCCAGTTATCTTCTACGAAGCGAATGTCGTGTTCCAGTGGATCGATTCCAAGATTAAAAAGGCTTTCCAGATACCATTCCTGAATTTCTGCTGGGGAAGGCTTGATGATTACCTGAAATTGATAATGTTCATAAAGGCGATTGGGGTTTTCTCCATAGCGACCATCAGTGGGACGGCGGGAAGGCTCGCAATAAGCTACCTTCCAGGGTTCAGGACCCAATACCCTTAAAAAGGTAGCCGGATTCATAGTGCCGGCTCCAACTTCAACGTCGTAAGGCTGCTGAATCACACAACCTTTTTCCTTCCAGAAATTACTGAGGTTGAGAATTATGTCCTGGAAATACATCCTTTCAGCTCCTTCCAAAAACCACCAAAAGTAAACTATATCAGCAGAAAAACTGACTGTCAACTTCCCTATAGTTCACTTGCTGTGGGTTTTTCAGGATACCTGGCAAGGAAGGCTTCAATACTCGAGATGCTCTTGTTCAGGTGGTGCGAAAAATATTCGGAACTAAGCTCATCCAGACGAAAAAACTGGTCGTCAGTGAGTTTTAACTTGGAAAGTAAAGGATAAGGAAGATTGAGAAGATGTAACCAGATTAAAATCGTATCCTGCGATATATAAGTACAGTTTTTGCTTAGCTCAGGTTTTGAAGCGCAACTTTCGCATATGACTCCTCCCTCAGCGTGGCTCCAGAGATGAAATTTCTTGTTTTCTTGATTGCACGCTGCGCAACTCGTTAACTGAGGCTGTAACCCCAGGTATTGAAGCAGCATCAGCTTAAACTTAAGAACTCCTCTGCGAACCGTTTCGGGAGGTGACTTGTCTGCGAAAGAAAAAATTTTTAGCACTTCTCCAAATAAATTTTTTTGCTGACTTCGCTCTTCGAGAGCCTGGTCAATAAGGTACAATACGTAGTTTCCCAGAAGCCATTTTTCGAAAGACTTGGCAAGCATCCGAAACGACCTTTTAATTTCTGCCTGTACTACTACCGGTAGAAAACGACCTGCATAAAACAAGAATTCCGAGAAAACAAATTTATCCAGAGCCCCTCCTAGGCGATTGCCTACTTTTCTGGCTCCTTTAGCCATCACTTTTATCTTGCCCATTTTTTTAGTAAATACCAGGACGATGCGGTCTATTTCGCCTACGTCAAATTGCTTGATCACAATACCAGAATCTTTTAAGTAACCTCTAAGCATAAACTTTATTTTATTTTATAGCCCCAGCGCCTCAGTACTTCAGGGCGTTTGCGCCAGGACTTTTCGGTTTTCACCCAAAGGTCTAAATACACTTTCTTACCCCAGTTATATTCGATTTCCTCCCGTGCTTCCTGGCCAATTTTCTTGATCATTCTTCCTCCTTCGCCGATTATAATTTTCTTGTGGGAATCTCTTTCGACGTAGATGGTAGCCTGGATATAAATGATTTCGCCCCTGTCCTTGAACTCTTCTACTCTAACTTCTACGCCATAGGGTACTTCCTGGTGTACGTTCCACCAGATCTTTTCCCTGATTATTTCAGCAACTATTTCTCTTTCGTAAGCATCTGAAACTATACCGGGCTCATAATAAGGTTCTCCTTCAGGAAGGTAATCTGTTATTTTCTCAATTAATTCTGAAACACCCTCTCCGCTCAAGGCCGAGATTGCCAGAGATTCGGCAAAAGGGGCTTGGTGAGAAAGGAAGTCGACGATTTCCAGAATTTTTTCTTCGGTAGCCAAATCTTTTTTGTTAATCACCAAAAACTTTGGGTTGGTAAAATTCTTCAGCTGATCCAAGTAATGAATGTCCTCTTTCCAGCCTTCTTCTGGAGTGGTCATGTAAAGAAGAAGGTCTATTCCCTCTAATGCATTTTGTAACTCTTTGATCATAAATTCTCCCAGACTATCTACCGGATTATGTAAGCCTGGTGTGTCGACAAAAATGATCTGGCTATCCGGACGATTGAGGATTCCTTTTATGGATTTTCTGGTAGTTTGGGGTTTAGGAGAGACTATAGCAACCTTTTGTCCCACTGCTTTGTTGAGAAAAGTAGATTTGCCTACGTTGGGCCTTCCTAAAATGGCTACAAAACCGGACTTAAAACCCATAAACCTTCCTCCGTTTGTTGTTAATTTATTGCTTTAAGGAAAAAGAGCAGGGTAACAGTTCCTTCAGGTTAAAGATCTTGAAATCTTCCCTGGAGCGGGCCACTAGGACCTGCATTTCCGGTGAGAATTCGGCAAGAACCTGGAGGCATGCGCCACAGGGGTAGCAAAAGTCTTTCTTTTCAGAAACGATGGCGATGGCTTCAAAGTTTTGCAATCCCATTGATATTGCTTTGCTCACAGCAACTCTTTCTGCACAGATACTAAGTCCGAAGGAAGCATTTTCTACGTTAACGCCGGTTACAATTTTCCCGTTTGTGCAAAGTAAAGCGGAAGCTACTTTGTATCCTGAATAAGGCGCATAAGATAAGTCAAGTTGTTTTTGAGCTTCATCAATCAACTTCTCAAATAGGAGGTGCTTTTTGAAAGTGTTTAGATAATGTTCCTGTTTTTCTTTCATGATATGCAAGTCCTGGGGGGCTCGGTCATCGTAGCCTAAACAGTGCAAAAGTCCGTGAATAAATAGAAGACTTAATTCATCGTCAACGGAGTTTCCTGCCTCTTGTGCCTGCCTGAGAGCCACAGGGATGCAGATAATTATTTCCCCCCATGTTTTATCCTTTTCTTCTCCATAAAAGAAAGACATTACATCTGAAGACTCTTTTTTACCGAAGAAGCGTTCTTTTAATTCACGCATTTTTTCTTCTTCGACCAGAACCAGGTTAAGAGTTCCTGACAAGTCTACGTTTTCTTCCTTCAAGACCAGTTGCAGTAGTTTTTCAAGTTTTCTTTTTGAGACGGTACCCTTTTTGAGGTCGAACTCGCCAATTTTCACAATTCTTACTCGGTTAGCTCTCATTTTTTATACCTACCTCAGTTTGTTCCTCTTCATTTGAAGAATCGCTGGTCACACTTTCGGGATAAGGTAAACGAGTGTGAAAGGTCCCAATCAGAACCAGCACAAAGGTTCTCACTATTTTGCGTAAGTCTTTGAGGGTTAGATTAGCTTCGTCCAATTGTCCGTCTCTCAGGTAGTTCTGAAAAATATTCTCAACTGCGGTTTCAATCTTGCTCGGTGTTGGATTGCGTATCCCCCTGACTGCTGCCTCCACACTATCGGCGAGAAAGACCAGCACTTCTTCTGGAGTGCGAGGGAGAGGGCCTGGATAACGAAACTCTTCTTCCATAACTGTATTGCCTCTTTCTCGAAGAGCCTTTTCATAGAAATAGCGCATTAGCGTTCTTCCGTGATGACGCCTGATGATCTCTATAATTTCTGGGGGAAGATGGTACTCGCGGGCTATTTCTACTCCGTCTTTTACATGATTTTGTATGGCCAGTGCGCTAAGGTTGGGGTTGAGACGATCATGTATGTTTCTTCCCCCCATTTGGTTTTCAATAAAAAAGTAAGGTCTTCTCAATTTACCAATATCGTGGTAGTAGGCGCCAGCTCTCGCCAGAAGTGGATCAGCGCCAATCTCTTCTGCTGCAGCTTCGGCAAGGTTGGCAACCATAACACTGTGGTTGTAGGTGCCCGGGGCTTCTATCATAAGCTTGCGAAGCAGGGAGTGGGTAGGATTGATAAGTTCCAGCAAGCGGAAATCAGAAGCCACATAAAATGTGCTTTCCAGAAAAGCTACTGCTCCCAGCGCCAGGACCGAGGAGCCAACTCCACTTGCCAACCCAAAAAGGGTGTTTTCAAGCAGGATAAGCACCTGTTTTTCTTCATAATAAGCAAAAAGGGTAATCAGAAGAACATTAACGAATGCCATCAGGAAGCCTGTTTTGACCAAATTTCGTCGAGATATTTTCGTTGGAAGCAGAAAGATGGGCAAGAACAGGTTAAGATACGAATAGGTCCCTTGAATAAAAGAAAAGTGACTGCTCCAGAAAAGGAGAGGAAAGAGAACAATGGCTTCTCCGAAAGCCGCTTTTTTGCCTAACAGGACACAAAGGACAAAGGAAATTATAGGAAGTACTACAAAGTAGGGAGAAGGGCGGGTTGAAAAATTATTCAGACCCACCACGCTTGCCACGATCAAAACGCGAATCCAGAGAAGGTTTTTGTTGTTCAGTACGGAGGGAGCGAAATTCTTTAAGTAGAAAAATTCAGCAGTACAGCAAATGATTATCAGGACCGACAGAGTTAATAATCCGCTGAAGCTTCTTTGCCAGTTACCCAATCCTAGAGAACGAAGCATCTCCACATCCTGTTGGGTCAATACACTCCCCTTGGGAATTAAGATTTCACCTCTGGGAATGATTTTCTTGGCAGGCTCCACCTGACTTATTATTTCCTGCCTAGCTCTTTGCATTGCTTCAATATCCAAAACGGCTGTAGGTCTTAAGAAGCGAAAAGCAAGGAAACTTAGTGCTCTTTTGCCTTCCTCTGGCAGAGTGTTTTCTTCCAGTTTAAGGTTCAATTCCCACAGAACGTTTTCCAGATCTTCCAGAGCTATTGGCTCAGATAGTGCTGCATTTAAAAGTTTCAGAAAACTTGCTTTTGCGGTAGCGTAAGCTTGAAGGGGAGTTTTTACAAACCATTCCAGAACACCGGGAGTGATTTTCCATTTTTCTATAAAACTACTTTGCGCTTGCTGTAACTCCGGCAAGGAGGTTTGACGTAATTTCTCCAGCTCTGTAAAAAAAGAAGTTACTTCTTCCAGGATTTTTTGTACTTCTTCTCGGTCTACTGAATATTTTGGTGATACACTGGAAGCCATTTTTTCCCTGAGTTTTCTTGTTTCTTCTACATCTACTATTTCCAGGTCGGTAGGGGCAACTATGTCTTGAATAAGCACTTTTCCAGGATGGAGGTTAGTGTTGGCGAGGTATCCGGGGATCCAGAGAACTGCAAAGAGTATCAGGGCATAGGTCAAAAATGAAAGTGGTATCGGCTCAGTGACAAGGGATAAGTTTTGCTTGATAAGGATCAGCAGGCTACTTTTTTGAGAAAGCTTTTTTTTCAAATTGTTCATAAGCGAGGATTATTTTCTGAACAAGGTGGTGGCGAATTACATCTCGTTCGGAGAGATATATGAACTCGATGCCCTCAATGTCCTTTAATATATCCTGTACCAGCACCAGGCCGGAAGTTTTGCCAGCTGGAAGATCAATTTGAGTAATGTCCCCAGTGACTACGACTTTTGAGCCAAAACCCATACGGGTTAAAAACATCTTCATTTGTTCGGCAGTTGTGTTTTGAGCTTCGTCGAGGACGATAAACGAGTCGTTGAGGGTTCGTCCCCGCATATAGGCAAGAGGAGCGACTTCAATAATTCCCCGGTCACTAAACTTTTGAAATCTTTCCGGGGAGAGCATCTCGTAGAGCGCGTCGTAAAGAGGCCTGAGATAAGGCTCGATTTTTTCCTTGAGATCTCCAGGCAAAAAACCTAAGCTTTCACCTGCTTCAACAGCTGGCCTAACCAGAACAATACGGCTTGCTTCTTTTTTCTGCAGTGCTGCACAGGCCATGGCCATAGCAAGATAAGTCTTTCCAGTGCCGGCTGGACCTATGCAAAAAGTTATTTCTGCCTTTTTTACTGCCTGGACGTACTTTACCTGTCCCGGCGTTTTAGGTCTGATGGGTTTGTTATAAGCAGTTACTAAAATAGTTTCTCCAGCCTCGTTTTTCCACCATGCATTGCGGTTGGTCTTGAAGGCCAGGGCCATTTTTTGGAGATCCCGGAATTCTACTTCCAGCCCTTCTTTGAAAAACTGAATTAACTCTTCAAGAAATTTTAAGGCAAGTTGGGCCGAGGAGCCGTTTTTCTTACCTCTAATAACTATTGAGTCCTCGACCACCGAAATTTCAACATCAAAAACCTCTTCTATCAAGGCTACATTGGCGTCGAAACCACCAAAAATTCTTTTGAGGTCTGAAAGGCTGTCTATTTTTAGACGTGCTTCATTGTTGACACAGTGCTGATTACGCAAATTTTCTTAACCACGCTCCTCCAAAATATCCCGAACTATTTGGGCTACTTTTTTACCTTCAGCTTTTCCCTGTAACTCGTTCATAACGGCTCTCATAGCTTCTCCGAAAGAGAGCTTTTCTTCTTTCTGAATGATCCTTTCAGCAACTTGGCGTATTTCTTCCTCAGTAAGTTGAGGAGGCAAGAAAGACTCAATCACTGCTATTTCTTTTTTGGTTTTTTCTATTAAATCTTTACGCTGAGCTTTTTCAAAATATTCCAGGGATTCTTTTCTTTTTTTGATTTCCTTTTTAAGTAACGCTACTATCTCGGCTTCTTCAAGATTATCGGTCCTCTTTTCTATCTGCTTATTTTTGATCTCGGCGAGGATAAGTCTTAACGTATCAAGGCGCACTTTATCGCCCTTTTTAAGGGCTTCTTTCATGTTTATGGTTAGCTTCTCTTTCAGAGAGAGATTCGAGTTCACCGGCGTTTTTTCCTCCGGGCTGCGGCCTGAGCTCTTTTTCTCTTTTTTTCGCTTGGTTTTTCATAGAATTCTCTTCTTTTCATTTCAGAGATGATACCATTTCGCTGGCATTTTCGTTTAAATCTTCTCAAAGCTTCGTCAATGCTTTCTCCCTGACCAACCTTGATCTCGGTCACTACAATTCCTCCCTTGTCAAAAAGTAAGAACATTATAGAAAATTAAAGAACCCCTGTCAATTTTGGCCTATGTTGTACCTGGCAGATGTTAAAGTGATAATATATATGTATTAAGCGAACAAGTTTTATAAAGGAGGTAGTTTTTATGAATGAGGAACGTCAGGATTTTCCTGTGGGTCAGGAGAATCAGAGTACTGAGGTTCAGCTGAATCAAGCTGGCTCTGAAGAAGTCCTTGGAGAAATTACCATTGCCCCGGAAATAATTGCTACTCTGGCAGCAATTACTACTATGAAGGTGCCTGGGGTAACAGGCATGGCCGGCTTGCCGCAAGCTTCTTTGGGCACTTTGATCGGAAAAAGGGAACTCAACAAGGGTGTAAAGGTTGATGTTAAGGAAAAGTCTGTCAATCTGGAGATTTCCATTGCTGTGGATATAGAAGCCACTATCATCGAGGTTGCACGAAAAGTGCAGCAAGAAGTTAAGCAAGTTATTGAATCAAAAACTGGCATGAAGGTGAACCGTATTGATATAAACGTAAGAGAGATTACCTATCCAGAGAAGGAGGAAGAACCCGCCGAGAGTTAGAAGCAAACCAGGTCTTTAAGTTTTTCGAGTTTCTTAGGTCCAATGCCCTTAACCTGGGCAAGTTCATTTAAAGAGTGGAAGGGGCCATGTTGTTCGCGGTATTCGATTATGCGTTGTGCTATTACTGATCCTATTCCAGGTAGAGCCTCAAGCTCTATGGCAGTGGCCAGGTTAACATTAACTAACTCGCCATGCAGATTTTTCAGGCTTGTTGCGGGGATGTTTGTGGTTGGAACAAGAGAGGGAGTTTTTGGGTTTTCCTCTCCCATTTGAGAGCTAAAATTGATGGTTATCTTCTGTCCATCATATAGAGGTGCTGCTAGGTTTAAATTTTGTAAATACGCTCCTTGCTGTGTTCCTCCAGCTAATTCTATCAGTTCAAACAGGCGGGTGCCTTCTGCTACTCTGTATACGCCGGGATTGAGAATTGCCCCTTCTATTTGCACTATTATTTGATGAATTTCTTCTTGATTGGACGGCTTATCCTGTTGATACCACCAAACACCCAGAAGAGCAATTAACAGAGCTCCCAGAATAATAACTACCAGTTCTTCCTTAGAATTCATAATTATTTTCAGTTGACTACCAGGTTGATTAGTTTGTTGGGAACATATATCACTTTTTGAATCTTTTTCTGGTTAAGCCAGTTTTGAATTTTGTCATCTTCCAAAGCTCTTTCAAGCACTGCTTCTTTTGGGGCGTCGCGATTAATCTCAATTTTGCTTCTCACCTTGCCGTTTACCTGAACAACAATAATTACCGTTTCAGTTAACATTTTTTTGGCATCATATTCTGGCCATGAGGCTAAGGAAAGAAAACTCTTTTCTCCAAGGAGTGACCATATTTCTTCAGTGAGGTGAGGCGCAAAAGGGTTCAAAACAGAGGTCATTTGCTTTAAAGCCCACACCATGAGGTTTCTTTCTTTTGGGTGAACACCTTTCTCTTTAAGGAAACGAAGAGACTCAGATAGCTCGTTTACCAACTCCATAATGGCGCTTATTGCAGTGTTGAAGTGGAATCTTTCTTTGGTATCTCGATCTACTTTGAATATGGTTTGATGTACTTTGCGTTCCAGATTTTTCATCCAGTTTTCGTTGCAAGAGGTTTGCTGATCACTCTGGAGGTCTATTATTTCTTTAGCCATATTCCAGACGCGATTCAAGAAACGGAACGCTCCTTCCACTCCCTGGTCCGACCATTCCATATCGAGCTCGGGTGGACCAGCAAAGAGGATAAACAGGCGCACAGTGTCAGTTCCATACTTCTGTATGATTTCGCGAGGGCTTACTGTGTTGCCCTTAGACTTGGACATTTTGGCTCCATCTTTGGTTACCATACCCTGAGCAAACAGGTTGGTGAAAGGCTCTCGGAATGGGATGAAGCCCAGGTCATTAAGGACCTTTGTAAAAAATCGAGAATATAGCAGGTGGAGAATGGCATGCTCTACCCCACCTATATACTGGTCAACGGGCATCCAGTATTTTACGTCTTCTGGGTCAAAGGGTTTGTCTTTTTCCCATGGGGAGCAGTAACGCAGATAATACCAGGATGAACACACAAAGGTGTCCATGGTATCTGTTTCTCGACGAGCCGGCCCTCCGCACTTTGGGCAGGTTGTGTTTATGAAGCTTTCACAAAGAGCCAGGGGCGAAGGCCCAGTGGGGTGGAAATCCACGTTTTCTGGAAGAAGCACTGGTAAATTCTCTTCGGGAACTGGCACTTCTCCACATTTTTCACAATATATGATAGGTATTGGTGCTCCCCAGTAACGCTGTCGAGAGATGAGCCAGTCTCTCAGACGATAGCTTACTGCTGCATCGCCCAGTCCCTTTTCTTTAAGGAAAGCGATTATTCTTTTCTTCCCTTCTCCAGAGAAAAGCCCCGAGAAAGCACCTGAGTTAATCATTACTCCGTCTCCAGGGTAACATTCACCGTTCCAGCTGCCTTCTGGAGGTTGGATGACCGGTATGATAGGCAAACCATATTTTTTGGCAAAGGCGAAGTCGCGCTCGTCATGAGCTGGTACTCCCATTACTGCTCCGCTGCCGTACTCAAGAAGCACGTAATCAGCAATCCAGATGGGGATTCTCTGACCAGTAATGGGGTGTATAACATCCTTCCCAAGAGCGAGACCTTCTTTGTCGGAGATATCAGAGGTGCGTTCTATTTCACTTTTTTTGCTTATTCTCTCTTTAAATTTACGAACTTCTTCTTCCTTGGGAGTGCCCTTGACCAGCTGTTCTACAAGGGGGTGTTCAGGTGCCAGCACGAAAAAGGTAACTCCAAAAAGGGTGTCTGGTCGAGTGGTGAAAACGCTTATTTTTCTCTTCAAGTCGGGTTGAAAGAAATCAATGTTTGCTCCCTCACTCTTTCCTATCCAGTTACGTTGCATGATGAGTACCTTTTCAGGCCAGTTCCCAAGGAGTTTCATCTCTTCAAGCAGCGCTTCGGCATACTTGGTTATTCGAAAGTACCACTGGTTCAGTAACTTCTTTTCTACAGGAGTGCCACAGCGTTCACAGACACCATCTATGACCTGTTCGTTAGCGAGCACCGTGGCGCAGGAGGGACACCAGTTCACCGGTCCCTCTTTTTTGTAAGCGAGCCCGTTTTTGTAAAATTGCAGGAAGAACCATTGGGTGAATTTATAGTACCCGGGGTCACAAGTAATAACCTCTCTTCTCCAATCATAAGTTATACCCAATTGTTTTAGGACTTCTCGCATTCGGTCGATTTTTTCGTAGGTCCATACCGCGGGGTGAATACCATGCTGTATGGCTGCGTTTTCAGCAGGCAACCCAAAAGCATCGAAACCCATGGGATGCAATACGTTATAGCCTCTTCGTATAAAGTAACGCGCAATTACATCTCCGATGACGTAGTTTTTTACATGCCCCATGTGGGGGTCTCCAGAGGGATAAGGAAACATTTCAAGAACATAGAACTTCTTTCGGTTAGGGTCTTTGGTGGTCTCAAATATTTTTTGCTCTTCCCATGCCTTTTGCCACTTTTTCTCTATGTCTTCGAAAGGATAGAAATTAGGCACTTTCTGGACCTCCTGTAAAAAAAAGCCCGCCCCACACAGGACGAGCTTTTACTCTGGTGGAGCTGACGGGATTTGAACCCGTGACCTTCTCCACGCCAAGGAGACGCGCTCCCAACTGCGCCACAGCCCCATATTTGCTTTAACAAAGCGCTGTTATTATACGAAAAAATACTTAATGCGTCAATGACTCCTGCAGCTTAGAAAGAACCTTTTCCTCAAATATTTTCCTCAAATTGTCCAGAGAAACTCCTGTTACGACTTCTTCGTTGATCCGTATATTGGGTCCTTGAGCGCATTTTTCTAAGCAGAAAGTAGCTCCAATGCTTACCTTGTTTTCCACTTCGTATTCCCGAGCCAGATTAGCCAGAGCCTGAATCAGGTTGTAAGATCCTTTTAGATAACAACTGGTGCCCACACATACTGCAATATCGACTTTTTGAGCACTTTTGGCTTCTTGGATGCGGATTATTTCTTTGCTTATTCTTCGACGCGAGCAGTAGTGAGTGTGCAAAAATTTTTCAGCAATTTTGCTGTTTGGCTTTTTAAGCCAGCGCTCGTAAAGGAACTTGACTGTTGGACTGTCCTGCGGTTTTCTTACCGGGGATAACTTATCTGCATTGTAAAGACCCTGAGCGCGTTTACGCAACACTTCCGGATAGTCAGGGTAACCCAGGGGCATGCCCCCGCCACCAATGCATCCTCCAGGACAGTTCATTACTTCTACAAAATCATAGTAACGTTTTCCTTCACGTATTTCTTGGATCAAGCGCTGGGCATTTGCCAGGCCATGAACTATAGCCACCTTCACTTTTTTGGCCCCAAAATCAACTTCTGCTATTCTAACTGCTTCTAAACCTCTTACTTGCTCAAATTCTACCTTTTTGAGTTCTTCGCCAGTCAGTCTTTCATAGGCATAGCGCAGCACTGCTTCGGTAACTCCACCGGTTACTCCAAACAGCACTCCAGCTCCGGTTCCTGCTCCAAGAGGTATGTCAAAGGGCTGGGGTTCTAACTCGTTGAAATCAATGCTTGCCGAACGTATGAGCTGGATGGTTTCCTGAGCGGTGAGTACTATATCTACATCAGAGTACCTTTCGTTTTTGAATTCTGGCCTTCTGGCCTCGAATTTTTTGGAGGTACAGGGCATTATGGAAACAGAAACTGTACGTTCCGGTGACACTCCTTCCCGCTTAGCAACGAAATTCTTGATTACGGAACCAAACATTTGCTGTGGGGATCTGGCGGTAGAAAGGTGTTCCAAGTAGAAGGGATAGTTTCTTTCCGCAAAAAGCACCCAGGAAGGACAGCAGGAAGTAAATTGAGGCAACCTTTCATTTTCTTGCAGGCGTTTGATAAATTCTTCGGCTTCTTCTATAGTGGTGAGATCTGCACTGAAAGAGGTGTCATACACCCGGTTGAAGCCTATTTTCTTGAGGGCGGTGACAATTTTTCCAGTAGTAATTTCGCCCGGTGGTAGTCCAAAGGCTTCCCCGATAGCAACCCTAACCGCTGGTGCAATCTGGGCTACCACGAATTTATCAGGATCCAGGATTGCTTCCCAGGCAGCATCGACTTCTGGTTTCACTACCAGAGCGGCAGTCGGACAGCGGATAGCGCATTGACCACAATATACACATTCTACTTCGGCAAGGTCTTTTCCAAAGGCTGGTTCAACCGTGGCACGAGAACCACGATAGGAAAAATCATAAATGCCAATACCCACTATTTCCTGGCAGGTTCTCACGCAGTCTCCACAGAGAATGCACCGGTTTGGATTGCGCACCAGCGAAAAGCTTGAAGCATCCCGGGGTAGCTTCTCTGTTCTTTCTCCAAAACGGACTTCTCTGATACCCATACGGGAAGCCATTTCTTGGAGACGACAGTTGAGGTTTTTCTCGCAGGTTGTGCAGTCCCGATCGTGGTTGGCGAGGTAAAATTCGATGTTCATTTTTCGGGCCTTCAGTATGCGAGAGCTGTTGGTTTGGATTATCATTCCCGGTTCTGGAGGCGTAGAGCAGGCTGGTAAAATTCCTCTTCCTTCAATTTCTACTATGCACATACGACAAGCACCATATACGCTCAGGTCCGAATGGTAACAGAAAGTAGGGATGTCTATATTTGCCTTCTTGGCTACTTCCAGGATATTTTTTTCGCCACTTAGCGGAATTTCCTGACCATCAATTATGATCACTCTCTTTTCATTCATTGTTTTTCCTCCTCCACTCAACGGTTATGGCATCGAAGGGACAAGCTTCAAAGCAAGAACCGCATTTTACACAGCGTTCCTGATCTATTACATAAGGAATCCGAGGTCGGCCGGAAATGCATTTAACTGGACAAACCCGGGTGCATTTACCACATGATTTGCATTTTTCCGGATCTATCCGGTATTCTTTCATGGCTTGACAGACGTGGGCCGGGCATATCCGATGCACAATATGATCAATGTACTCGTCTCTGAAGTAGTGCAGGGTGGTTAAAACCGGGTTGGGGGCAGTTTTCCCCAGGCCGCAGAGTGAGGCATCTTTAACTACCTGAGCCGTTTCTTCAAGCAGTTCTAAGTCTTCCATTGAGGCTGTTCCGCTAACAATTTTCTGGAGCAGGTTTAGAAGATGTTTGGTTCCCTCACGACAGGGGACGCATTTACCACAGGATTCACTTTGTGTGAAGGACATAAAAAACCTTGCTACCTCGACGATGCAAGTGTCTTCATCGAGTACCACCAGACCTCCAGACCCCATGATTGCTCCTGCACTGCACAAAGAGTCATAATCGATGGGTAAGTCAAGATGGGCTTCGGTGAGACATCCCCCGGAAGGGCCTCCTATTTGCACTGCTTTGAACTTTTTATTGTTAGGTATGCCTCCACCCACTTCAAACACCAGCTCGCGCAGGGTAATACCCATGGGCACTTCCACAAGGCCCGTGTTTTTTACTTTACCGGTCAGGGCAAAGGTTTTGGTTCCCGGGCTACTTGGTGTACCAAAGGAACGGAACCATTCAGCTCCTTTTAAAATGATCTGGGGTACGTTAGCCAGTGTTTCCACGTTGTTAATGATGGTGGGTTTACCCCACAGGCCACTTTGAGCAGGGTAAGGAGGCCTGGGGCGGGGCATACCTCTTTTTCCTTCTATGGAAGCAATGAGCGCAGTTTCTTCTCCACAAACAAATGCTCCGGCACCTTCTTTGATGTGAATGTCGAAACTGAAATCGCTACTCAGGATGTTTTCTCCCAGAAGGCCTGCCTGATAAGCACTCTCTATGGCCTTGCGCAATCGGTTGACGGCGAGGGGATATTCGGCACGCACATATATGAATCCTTCCCGGGCTCCAATGGCATATCCAGCAATAGCCAACCCCTCAAGCACTGCGTGAGGATCTCCTTCCATGAGACAGCGGTTCATGAAAGCACCCGGATCGCCCTCATCACCGTTGCAGACAACGTATTTCAGATCTGCTTTTACCATTCGGGCGAACTGCCACTTACGTCCGGCAGGGAACCCTCCGCCTCCTCTACCGCGCAACCCCGCTTTGGTCACTTCCGCGATAACTTCATCTGGGGTCATTGAAGTGACTGCTTTGGCCAGTGCTCGATACCCATCGTTGCGGAAGTATTCATCTATATTTTCTGGGTCGATGCTGCCACAATTGCGCAAGACAACCCGTACCTGTTTTCTGTAGAAAGGATCATCTTTTACCAGGGGCCAGTATCGCGTTTCTCCGTTGATGGTTTCTTGCTGGACCAGTCGATACACGATGTTGCCTTTTTCCAAGGTTTCCTCGACTATTTCTTCCACATCCTCAGGAGATACACGCAGGTATTGTATTCCCTCTGGTTCTATACGTACTCGAGGCCCAGTTTCGCAAATCCCCATACATCCGGTACCGCAAATTGCAAAGTGTTTTACACTTTCAGAAGTATCTATATCCACTTTGAAGTTTAAGCCTTTGCGCTGTAGGATTTCCACAAAGGACTGATAAACATCTCGAGCTCCTTTGGCCAGACATCCAGTACCCATACACACTAAAATACGGCGAGGTTGAGGTTTGGACTTAAGCTGTTCTATGTAGCTTTCCAGCGTTGCTCTGTCTTTAAAGTGCATTTCACTTGCCTCCTTCCTGCTCAAGGATTGCTTCAATTATTTCCCGAACCTTTTTTTCGTCGAGTAAGCCATAAACCCGGTCATCTACAGTAATTACGGGAGCCAGAGCACAGGCACCCACACAGGCAACTGTTTCTACAGTGAATAACAAATCTTCAGTAGTGTCTTTACCTTCTTCGAGGCCCAGTGTTTCGCGGATAACTTTTAATACTTGGGAAGAACCCTTGACGTGGCAGGCTGTTCCATCGCACACTCGGATTATGTGCTTTCCCTTAGGTTTTAGAGAAAACTGGGCGTAGAAAGTGGCTACTCCGTAAACATAGGCTGGTGATACTCCCAGTGCTGTAGCAACATAGGTTAAAATTTCCTCAGGGAGATATCTATATTCCGCCTGGATCTCCTGCAAGATGGCTATAAGATTGCTGGGTTGATAACTGTGCTTTTTAAGGATCTTGTTGACTTTTTCGAAGCTTCTTTCCAGCGTACTAACTCCAGCATTGTTTTTCATTTTTTAACACCTCCATCTGATTGCTCGGTTTTAGTAAAACTCCGAAGAAACCATTTTCCCGTGTTTGCGGAGCTCTTCTTCAAGTTCTTCAAGGATTCGCACTTTCAAGGAAAGCTCTCCAGATAGCTTGGGATTTTGGTGAGCAGGGTTAATGGCTTTTCCCCCTATAATTTTTACCTCGTCGGCCTCACACAGGAGGAGATAAAGACGGCTGGCTCCGTCCTGGTGGGAGGTAAGCTTCTCGGGATCTACATTTTCTTTGAAAAACTTTAACACTCGAGAAAGGGTCAACACTCCTTCGGTAACCAGGTCTATTCCTTCCAGAATCCCCATCGGGGGGATTTCTGGGTTTAGCGATTCAAGGTCTACTTTGATTTCTTTGCCCAGGAAGCGGGAAACAATGTTTCCGGTGGTTCCTCCGCATACCACCTTTTTGCCTGGATAGTTAATGAACTTCTGGAATACCATTGCATCGGATTTAGGGTCTTCTGGAGGGCCACCCCAGAGAACTACCCGGTTTGGCAGGCGGATTTTAGCAACCACGCAGGTGGCGTCATCTCCTGGTTTCCCATCGTAGAGTTTTAAGGTTGTATCTATAACTCTCTGGGCGAGAGAGCAAGCGCTCAGATGAGGGTTAACGGTTACCTCCAGAAAAGAGGCAATTTTTTCCCATTGCCAGCCCAGATTCCATTTTCCACCAATTCCCGCGTGTACCACACCGTCACTAATTCCAATTATCCAGTCACCTTTCTGGAGGCGAAAGTTAGCTTCTTGTACGATCATCTTCCCTATTTTTCTTTCTGCGCGTTCGATATACATGAGCCTCCCGTTTCTGATCCAGAAGACTTCAGGGTTGTCGAATTCAACGAGGTGGGTATCGCCATTTTTTTTAATGTGCAAAATCGAAAAAGTACTATAGGCTATTTTACGAACCTTGCATACAGGAAGGGTGTCGGCCAGGGTCTGCACCACCTCTTCAAGAGGTGTTTCTTCGCAAAGCATAGTTAAAATGATTTTTGAAGTAAGGGTTGACAGAATGCTTGCTTTTACTCCACTTCCCAGCCCGTCTGACCAAACTATTATGGTCGATTTAGGACTTTTGTGGTAAGCGGCACTGTCACCGCATAGTTCCTCTCCATGCTTAGGTATTTGTGCTGATCCTATTTCGACGAAGAATTCTTCCACTATTCTGCGGACTCTCCTTTTAGGATTTTTATTAAGGCGTTGAGAAGAACCTTGGTTTCCGCTGTAGTCTCTCCAAGAAGGCTTGCAATTTCCTGGGCTACCCGCATTTGGTTGTTGATGACCTGTTGAGCTCTTTCTATGGTTTTCTCTCTAATTTCTTCCAGTCTTTTTTCCTGTTCTTTTTCACGGCTCAAATCCACGATCACGCTCATCAGCAACTTGGGTTTTTCCAGATAGAAAACAGAAACTCTCGCGTAAAGGTCTTCGTATTGTGGGAAATAAAATTCTTTGGTTACTGCTCTGTGAGTACGCAATGCTTCTGCAAAAATAGAAGGATCCATGAAAGCATCTATTCTTTTGCCAACCACCAGCTTTCCTTCGAGGTGGAACATTTTCCGAAGAGCAGGATTAACCTCCACTATTCTCAAATTGTCGTCAAGGAGCACTATGCCATTAGGGGTTACGCTCATCAAAAAACTTGAAAATGATTCTGCTTTCGCTCGCATAAAAGGGATGCACATTTCAGCTTCAGCCATGCCCTGGTATACGGCTATTGCTTTTTCACGACAGGTATTATACCCGCAGGCTCCACAGTTTAACTCGTCTTTTGGAGAAAACTTACCGGTTAGAGAAAGAATCTTTTTTATTTCCTCTTCCGAAGGGATGGGACGTGGAATAATTCTTTCTTTAAAGGCCCTGCGCAGATTGGGCAAGCTTTGGGGGTTTTTTCGATCGTTGTTGCTGGTGCTTACCAGCATTTGTTTGGCAAAGTCGATCACCTTTCTACGTCTTTCTACCAGAGAAAGGCCAGATTCCAGCATTGGTCCGTCTATGCATCCTCCTTCACAAGACATCATTTCGATTAGCCTTAGCCCTGGACTTTTTCTCTCAAATTCCTCCAGAAATCTTTTTGCCCGGTCAATGCCAGTTATAACTATCTTTTCCACAGAAAGAAGATCTGTTTCCAGTAATGCCGATTTCAATAACCCTCCCTCCACCGGGAAGGCCCTTGCCCAACTAACTCGAGATTGGTTAAGGGGTTCTTCTGGTAGAGAAGCCAGGTCTATTTTTTCTTTTTGTAACCATTCTTTAAGTTCCTGGAAAGTGAGCACTACGTCTACTTCTCCAAGCACTTCTTCCTCTTCGGCTTCTGCTTTTTTGGCAACACAGGGTCCAATGAACACTACTCCTATTTCTTGTGGTTGGTACTCCTTTCTGAGCATCCTGGCGTGAGCAATCATTGGAGAGACTACCGGTGCCAGATAACTGATGTATTGGGGGTAATAGACATAAATTAAAGCGTTGATTGCAGGGCAGGAACTGGAGATAAGAGGCCCTTCTTTTTCTTTTAGCAAAAGAGCATGTTCCAGAGCTACCCATTCTGCTCCTTCTGCTGTTTCGCGGATTTCTGAGAAGCCCAACTTTTTCAAACCACTAACCAGTTGGTCAGGGGTTATTTCTGGAAAAGCGGCCACAAAAGAAGGAGCGAGACTTACCACCACCTTTTCTTTGTTTCCCAAAAGAGCGGCTGCTTTTTCTACGTCGTTTCGAACTACCTTGGCTCCCTGTGGGCAAATGTTCAAGCATCGTCCGTCTTTAATACATCGCTCATCGACTATTTCGGCATGACCCATACTTACCCTGATGGCTTTGACCGGACAATGACGTACGCACTTGTAACAATCTCGACAACTGGTTACTTCTGTTTTGATCACACTCATTTTTGGATTTCCTTCAGTACCTTTTCTTTAAAGACTTCTTCAAAGTTGGAGGGTAAGACACCACTTAGCGTTTCTCCATTTATAATTACCGTTACACCCTGTTCACTGCACTTTCCGCAGCAGAAAGTTCCTTTTAATTCCACCTTTTCTTCAAGTTGGTGGGCTTTGATAAGATTCTGGCATATTTTGATGATTTCGTAGGCCCCCTTAAGGTGGCAAGAGCTTCCTACGCAAACAAAAATCGTGAACATTTTCACGCTCCTTGACAAAAACAAATTAGGTATTTCTATTCCTATGACCTTTAAACAAAACACACGGCTTTACATTTTATCAACCTGGTAGGTACTTTGCAAGTCTTACAGCTTTTTTAAGGAAGCTTGGGCAACCACACTTCTTCCTGTTGAGGTAGGCTTTCTCTGGTCACCTCCAAAGTAGAAGTTTCGAAATGGCGTACCCTGGTGAACAGTTTTAAGAAAGGATCAACTGAATTAAGTTCAAAGCTGAGATAGGGAGTTTTATAGTGCATAGGTACTATTACACGAGGATTAATCTGTTTAACCAACTGGTATGCCTTGTTATGATCAATGGTATAAATTCCGCCTACCGGGATAAGAACGATGTCTACTGGTTTCCATGCTTCTATTTCTTTGGTGGGTGGCAGATCTCCTAAGTCGCCAAGGTGTAGAAGCACTATGTCTTCTGCTTCTACTCTGTACACCAGGTTTTCGCCTCTTTTTCGCCCCTTCTCTTCGTCGTGAAAGGTTGGGAAAGCCGAAATATTAATCCCATTGTATTTTATGCTTCCGCTTTGATTTACTATGCGGGGACTCCCTTTAATTAAAGAAACATTGTTATGGTCGTAATGGTTGTGACTCACGCAAACAAGATCAGCGGTAACTTCAGGAAGAGGGTAACCGACACTGCTGTCAAAGGGATCAAAAGCTATGTGAATTCCATTTACAGTTTCTACCAGGAAAAAAGCATGACCAAACCAGGTAATTTTCATCCTTTTTCACCTCCTTTTTTAATATTATAACGGTTCAGAGCACAACTTTTGCAGTTCAGCGTAAAGTTCGTTTTGGCCACTGTAGTAGAGGTAGGCTATCTTGTTGTGGAGTAATGGTTCATTCTTTATTTCTGGATAAACTTTGATGAGCTTTTCGAAGTCTGCGCTTCCCGGTACAGGGGAGTATAGGGCAATACGGGGGCGCAAGCCCATTTTTTTTACATATTCTACTGAGGACAAATAGTCTTCAGGAGAAGAACCAGGAAAACCGAAGAGCAGGTATACCTCAATTTCTTGAGGAGAGAAGCCGGCTTCTTGTAGTGAGGCAACTGCGTTTTCAAAGGTTCGATTATCGACTTTGTTGCCCGTTGCTCTTTGGATTTCTGGTGAAGCTGTTTCCAGAGCTATCCTCAAGGTCTTGAAGTTAGCTCTGTACATCATTCTGGCAATTTTAGGCTTCAGAAAGCGAGCGTGTATACCGTTTGGTAGGTGAAAACGTAAAGGTAGGTCGAGTTTGATTATTCCTTCAAGAAGCTGTAAAAAACCGTCTTGGGCTCGAAAAAGAAGAGCATCGTCATAGAACGCAAAATCTTTGACTCTGAAAGAGTGATAAAGGGTTTTAATCTCCTCTATGACCAAGGTGGGGTTTCTTCTCGAGAAGGAGGGCCAGAGAGTGCCTGAAGCGCAATAGTTGCAGCGGAAAGGACACCCTACCGAGGTTAAAATAACACCGTAGGAAAGCCTTTCGTAAAGTGAGTATAGGGGCGATACAGATAAAAATTCTTCAACAGTGCAAATTTGGGGGTTCTTTCCCAGGACAATGCTTATTTCCTCGAGTGCCTGGACGGGGCCAATGGAAGAAATAACCGCATCAAATCCCCACTGCTTTGAATGCTTTGGACAAAGGGAAGGATAAATGCCCCCCAGCACTACCTGACAGGAAGGCCAAATTTCTTTGATTACCTCCCTCAAAAACACTGCTCCTGGATACCAGTAGGTCATTCCACAGGTTATGAGCGCAATGTCAAAGGGTTTTCGTTGGGAAAGGTCTTTTTTAACTTCTGACAGGGGTATCCCAAATCTCCCAAAGTGACGGGGGATCCCCTTTAAGGGGTCTGGACGGGGTAGGATTTCTTTGTGATATCCACCACAGCCAAATTCACGCAGACGTTTGGGTCCTTTGTTGCTTACTTCAGGCATTCCGGAGTGATTACGATCCAGGCAATCCAAAAGTTCGACTTCGAAACCCAGTTTTTTAAGGTGTGAGGCAATAAAAAGAAGCCCCAGGGGTTTCATCCAGAGGTCATAAGCTGTAAAGTCATAAATCCAGGGGTTTGCAACGAGAACTCTCTTTTGCATCTCAACAGGTCCGGGCCTCAGAGGCCCGGACATCCTTATTAATTTACTCAGATACGTCAGGGAGTCCCTCGTTCAGGAATTTATCATAAGCTCCCAGATCTAAGAAGCCGTGGCCGCTAAGATTAAAGAGAATTACTTTCTCTTCTCCTTTTTCCACGCATTTTTTAGCTTCTTCAATACAGGCTTTAACTGCATGGGCGCTTTCTGGTGCTACAACGATGCCTTCAGTTCTTGCAAAAAGCAAAGCTGCTTCGAACACTTCACTCTGGTGATAGGCTTGGGCTTCGATGTATCCTGCATCATAAAGAAGACTTATGATGGGGGCCATGCCGTGATAACGTAGTCCTCCGGCATGAATGGCAGGGGGGATGAAGTCATGTCCTAAGGTGTGCATTTTCAGGAGAGGGGTGTTTTTGGCTACGTCTCCGTAATCGTAATCGTATTTACCCTTAAGTAGCGATGAGCAGGCGACAGGCTCGACTGCGATGGCTCTGAAGTTTTTGGACCCTTTCAGTTTATCTCGCATGAAGGGGAATAGGATTCCTCCAAAGTTGCTTCCTCCGCCTACACAACCGATGACTATGTCTGGGAAAGATTCTCCTGCTTTTTCGAGCTGCAGTCGAGCTTCTTCGCCGATGATGGTTTGGTGCAACAAAACGTGGTTTAAAACACTCCCTAGGCTGTATTTTGAATGAGGGGTGCTAACCGCATCTTCAATGGCTTCACTTATGGCTATGCCCAGACTACCCAGAGAATTGGGGTCTTTGGCTAAAATCTCTCTTCCTGCGTTAGTACGTTCGCTGGGGCTGGGAAATACACTGGCTCCCCAGGTTTGCATAAGGACCCTACGATAGGGTTTTTGCTCGTAGCTTACTTTGACCATATATACCGTACATTCTATGCCGAAGAACTGGCAGGCCATAGCCAGTGCCGAACCCCACTGTCCAGCTCCAGTTTCAGTGGTTAACCTTTTGGTGCCATCCTTTTTGTTGTAATAGGCCTGAGCTACTGCGGTGTTAGGTTTGTGACTCCCCGCGGGACTTACTCCTTCGTACTTATAGTAAATGCGGGCAGGAGTTTGAAGTACTTTTTCAAGCCGCAGAGCTCGGATCAAGGGAGTAGGTCTCCACAGGCGGTAGATATCAAGTACTTCTCCTGGAATGTCGATAAAGCTTTCATTGCTCACTTCCTGAGCGATGAGGCTTGGTGGGAAAATAGGTTCAAGATCTTGTGGTGTCACCGGTTGTTTGGTTAGAGGATGTAATGGAGGATTCAAGGGGCGGGGAAGGTCTGGCAAGATGTTGTACCATACGGTGGGCATTTCGGATTTTTTGAGCATAATGTGGTTTTCTATCATGGTTCGTCCTCCTTCTTGGTTAATACTTTTATTCTCTTTTGAGATAAAATTGCCTGGGAAAATCATGAGGAAAGCAAGGCACGATCTTCCGCAAAGTTTTTGTGTCGGGCTGCGCTGAAACGCTCCAAAAGCTCATTCACGGTAATTCTCTTTCTTTCTTCTCCGGAAATATCAAGTACTATTTCTCCCTCGTCCATCAGAAGAGTTCTCGTTCCGTAACGCAAGGCGTCGTTCAGGTTGTGGGTAATCATAAGTGCGGTTAAGCCGTTTTCGGAGATGAGAGAATTGGTAAGGTTCATTATTTTTTCTCCTGTTTTGGGATCTAAATTAGCGGTATGCTCGTCGAGAAGCAATATTTTAGGGTTACCCATGGTAGCCATCAACAGTGCAAGTGCCTGGCGCTGACCGCCAGACAGTAACCCTACTCGATCGCTGAGGCGTTTTTCGAGTCCGAGGCCAACCTCAGCTAACTTTTCCCGGAAATACCTGCGCATTTTGTCTTTGATGGCCATACGTAGCCCTTTTTTCTTGCTCTTAAGATAAGCAATAGCCAGGTTTTCTTCTATGGTTAAAGAGGCTGCAGTTCCCCGAAAAGTATCTTGAAAAACCCTTCCCAGAAAGTGTGCTCTTTTGTAGGCAGGGAGGCAGGTAACATCTTTTCCGTCAATCAGTATTTTTCCAGTGTCTGGCAAATAGGTGCCGCTTATAAGATTGAGAAGAGTTGTCTTTCCGGCTCCGTTACTTCCTACGACAGTTATGAAGTCCCCGGGCGAAACGTAAAGGTTCAGCTTGCGTATGGCCCAGCGCTCGTCGATGGTGCCTTTGAAAAAGTATTTATTCAGTTGTTTGAGTTCCAGCATTGGTTTCATTATTCACCGCTCTCCGGCAAATTTTTTCTTTAGTGCGGGAAAGGAGAGAATGACTATGACCAGAATGCCAGTGAAGAGTTTAAGGTCGTAGGGTTTGAAACCAATAGTGTACCCCCAGTTAAGAGCCACTGCTGTGGCCATTCGGTAAACGATCGATCCTACAATGACCTGAAAAGTGAGCCAGAAAATTCTTTTTCCCCGCACAAGCACTTCTCCTACTATGACTGAAGCCAGACCCGAGACTACCATGCCTATTCCCATGTTTATGTCTACAAAACCTTGATATTGAGCAAACATTGCCCCAGAAAGGGCTACCAGAGAGTTAGAAAGAGCGATGCCTATCAGCTTCATTCTATCTGGATTTATTCCCTGGGCTTCTACAAGGGTTTCGTTGTCTCCAGTGGCTCGCAAAGAAAGACCAATTTCGGTCTGAAGAAAGAGGTCTAACAGGATTTTTAAAATTACTACCAGAGCAAGCAAAAAGAAAAAACGCAAATAAACTTCAGGTATTCCCGGAAACAGGTCGCGCAAGATAGTGAAAGCTGTTCGATGTCCTAGATTTTCCGAAAGGGAAATGTTGGGTCTTCCCATGACTCTTAGGTTAACTGAATAAAGGCATATCATAGTAAGAATACCTGAAAGAAGTGCAGGTATACGCGAGAAAGTATGCAGTGTACCTGTCAGGAGACCAGCCAGCGCTCCGGCTAAGAGAGCGGCCAGCATTCCCGAGAAGGGGTCAAAGCCTCGAGAAATCATGAAAGCGAAAATAGCTGCACCCAGGGGGTAACTTCCGTCAACGGTCAAGTCTGGAAAATTTAAACACCTGAAAGTGATAAAAACTCCAAGCGCTAAGATCCCAAACAGAATACCTTCTTGCAAACTGTATAGGAAGAAGACGCCTATCTGCTTTTCCTCCCTCGTTTAAGGATGGTGTAGGAATATTCCTACACCATCCTTTGAATTTGTCTATTCGCCCAGAAACTGCAGGTTTATTTCTATGCCCCTTTCTTTCATCTCAAGAACATATTGCTCGAGCTGAGCTCGAAGTTCATCAATATTCATACCAAGCTTTTTGGCTGTTTCTGAATTAACTAAAAGTACCAGCTTTTGGGCAAACTGCACCGGGATATCGCCGGGATTTTCCCCCTTAAGTACCCGAGCCACTATTTCTGCTGTTTGCCTGCCATGGAGATAGTAATCAAAACCCAGAGCAAGTAACGCCCCTTTTTCTACCGTTGTGGGATCAGCCAGTACCAGTGGCACTCCTGCTTCGTTACAAGCTTTGGCCACTGCATCGATTGCGCTGACTACGGTGTTGTCAGTGGAAACGTATACAACATCTACTTTATGTACCAGAGTTTGGGCTGCCATGGCAACGTCGGCAGTGCTGGCTACTGTAGCTTCCAAAAGTTCCATCCCGTTAGCAGTGCAGGCCTTTTTGGTCATTTCGTTGGTGACCACCGAGTTTACCTCTCCAGCATTGTACAGGGTTCCTACTTTTTTTGCTTCTTTAAACAGATATCTAATGAGTTGTACCTGTTTATCTACAGGGGTCATGTCCGACACGCCGGTGATGTTGCCACCCGGCTTTTCAAGAGACCCAACAAGACCAGCACTAACCGGGTCAGTTACCGCGGAGAAGACGATGGGAATTTCCTTGGTGGCATTGGCTGCTGCCTGAGAGGTTGGTGTGGCGATGGAGACAATCAAATCCACTTTCTCGGCTACGAATTTTCGAGCAATGGTATTGGCTGTAGCCACGTCTCCCTGAGCGGATTGAATGTCATATTCAACATTTTCACCCTCCACATAGCCAAATTCTTCCTTCAGTGCATCAATGAGTCCATCTCTGACAGCATTGAGAGCTGGATGGTCCACTATTTGCATGATGCCTATTTTTACTTTCTCCTGAGGCACTGCTGAAGAAGCGGTCATTGCTATAAAAATAAACACTAGTGCAAGTAATGCTAACCTTTTCATTTTTTCACCCCCTCATTTTATTTTATAAAAAAACCCCTCGCCACAGGGACGAGGGGCAACTCGCGGTGCCACCCTTTTTGGGCTTGAAAACCCCACTCTTGCCTTTAACGCAGGTTGTGCGACCTGGCCTACTCGTTTTTGTCAGTTACTTCCTTTCGGCCTGTTCCTCCAGGGCCCATTCATTCCCAACCGGGCACCGGCTCGCAGCACTACCGGCTCTCTGTGAGCTCCGGTTCTGGAACTACTTGTCCCCTTCCTCGGATTTTGCTTTCATTATGTTGTATGTTCAATATTATACGTTAATAGCGAAATAAGTAAATAATCATCCAAGATTCTTTGGCTCATCAAGCAATCTCAACAGGGTTTTAGTGTTTGTAAATTTTGGTGATCGGAACTCGAGCAAGTTTTTTTCTCGGGCAATCAACATACTTAAAAGACAGCAAATGGTACTTTCTGCACCATGATTGGCATTGAAACCTTGAGGAGTAAGGCCATCAGCACAGGAACCGTTCAGAGGATTGTAAAGGCTCAGACGGTGTATATTTTTGCCAAAATGCCACTCTACTGCACTCCGCGCCCGTTCCAAGTTTTCTCCTGAGTTGTAAAATTCTGCAGCTTCGAGGGAGGCAATTAGCATCCACATTGCTTCGATTGGTTGCTGGTCAAAAACTGGCTTGGTGCCATTTTTGTGGTACCAGCCCCGGTTACCAACTGGTATAAACATTTCTTTTTCAAAAACCTTTTCACACAAGAATTCAAAACTTTCCCGTGCTACAGTTAAGAAGTCTTTCCGACCAGTTAATTTATAAGCGCTGAAGAGCCCCGAAGGCAAAAGAGCATTTCCCCAGGTCATGGTGTCTTCGAACCATTGCCAATTTTCATCGCTTTGTTCTTTATAAAGTGCGAGCAGTCTTTCTCCAAAGATTAAAGCGGCTTTTTGGATATCAATAGTTGTAGAAAGCATTTTATTTTTGGAAAGCTCCTCTAAGCCTTTCAAAGCAAATGCCCAGGGACGAGAATAATGGAGCGAGAAAAGATGGGGCAAAAAGCGCTCCAGCATTTGTTTTGCGGCTCCTTTGAGGTCTTCGCTGATTCCTGTATTCAAGCTCGAAGCGAGTGACCAAAAAGTTCTTGCCTGAGCATCTTCGGAACCTACCTCATCAAGGAACTGGCGGTCAATGGACACCTCGTTCCTGAAGTATCCGTCTTCTCTTTGTGCCCATTGTAGAAATGCTAAATATCTTCTGGCTAGCTTTATAGCCCTCTCTTCGTTGTACAGATCGAAGTATTTAGTAACTACAATTAGAGCCCGGCAATTATCATCAGTGGTGTACCCAAAATCCAGGTTGGGTACACCGAATGTGGCATGCTGGTAAAGACCAACATGGTCTGTCAAACTTTCCAGGTAGTTCAAATTTATGCTTGGCATTTTGCGAAGAATATTTCTGCAAACCATGGCCATCTTCCCCTTTTGCTTTTTTCAGGAAGCAAGCAGAAAAGAACTGACTCTGTCGAAAAGACGAGCGTATTCCTTGCCTACGTTGTTCCAGGAAAGCTGTTCACCAAAAATCCTGACTTTGTGTTCTATCTGATACATTCGCCAGGGGTTGCTTAAAAGATACCACAGCGCTTCTTCAATGTTTTTTGAATCCCGGAAATCAACTAAAATACCTCTTCCATCACGGAGTAGTTCCTTTGCGTAAAGATATGGAGTAGAGATGATCACTTTACCGAAATGCATGGCGTAGGCCAGAGTTCCACTCACTACTTGCTGAGGATTGAGGTAAGGCGTGATGTAAATGTCAGTAGCCATCAGGTACCTGATCAGGTCTCGTTTAGTGAGATATCGGTTGACAAAGCGGACATGTTTTTCAAGACCCAGCTCGGCAACCAGATTTTCGAGATATCTACGATATTTCTCCCCTTCTTTTTTCTTGACTTCAGGATGAGTGGCACCCAAAACTAGATAAACGAGATTGGGGAACTTTTTGACAACGCGAGGCAAGGCTTCAATGGCATATTCTATACCTTTTCCTCGGTTGATCAGACCGAAAGTAGAAAGTACGATTTTCCCCTGCAACCCAAGCTGGTTCTTAATGTCTTCCTTGCTTTCTATAGCTTTGGAAGGAGCTCCGTGGTGGATCATTTCGACTTTTTCTCGAGGTATGTTATAGGTTTCTTCCAGCAAGGGAATGGCCAGGCTATTCATGCAAACTATTTTGTCGGCGTATTGTCCTATTTTGGAAAGAACCTCTTTTTGCTTGCGAGTTGGTTCATACAGAATGGTATGCAGGGTTACCACTACAGGTTTTTCAAGAGATTCCAGGAAGTGAACTATCATTTCGCCGTCTTCTCCTCCAAAGATCCCATATTCGTGCTGTACGCTCACTACATCTGCGTTTTGATTAGCAAAGAGAGCTGCCTCTATGTAGTCTTTTGGCCTATTTTTATCGATTGTTAGCTCGACTTCTTGGGGATGAGAAAAACTATTCTCTCTCTGAAGGACTGAGATAATACTTGGCGCTGTGGAAGTGTGTTCAGCCACGGCCCAGGCAAGATCCTGGGTAAAAGTAGCTATACCGCATTCAGTTGGGGGATAGGTAGATAAATAGATAACTCTCCCCGAGTAAAGGTGGTTTCTCATTCCTCTACCCCCCTTTCTTGGCGATTTTGGGTGTTTCTTCCGTACTTATCTTCGTAGCGGATTACGTCTTCTTCATCAAAAGTGCCAAAGGATATTTCCAGCACCCGCACTTTCTGGTCCTTAGCGCTTAGGCGGTGTTTGGTATACCGTGGAATAAAAACTGGCTCCAGCTCTTCAGGTGTTAAAACATGGCCATCAATTTCCACGACAGCACCGGAAGTAAGAGGCACCCACAGTTCGTCTCTATGGTGGTGAGACTGCAAGCTTAAAATCTCACCTGGATTAACTTCCAATATTTTTACTGTGGTGGGTTGATTAAGGGTGTATTGAATAAATCTCCCCCACGGCTTCTTAACTTCTTGGGGGTTAGGCACAAAACTTTCTTGAGAAAAAGCTTCGGTAACTGCTTTGTTTCTCAACGCCACCACCTCCTTCAAAGATAATTAAACTTTTTGCAAGAATTCCGGGTTAAAAGATGTGTTTATGGCTGAGAGCCTTGAAGAAATCCTTAGTAAGAAAAGATTAAAGTGCTTGTATGATGCTTTTTACGAAATCTACTTTTATTATAGTTAAAAATCAGGAAATGTCAAATTTGAGTGGGATGCTCGGGGAAAACCAAAACTGTATTATGTTGAATTACTCCCTTTAAACCTGTGTTATCTCCGGTTGCAACAGTACGGAGCGGAACTCCAAAGCGTTTAGCTAACTGGCTATTTTAGCTCCTCCACATCCAGCCCCAGCACGGAAGCGACATCTTTTAAAGCATGGGAGTGATGTCCTATTAAGATACAGGTATGGTGGGAATATAGTCTTTCCATTACTTTATATCCATCGGGTACTTGGATTATGCCTCCTCTCAGGCAGTCGGAGTTGGGATACTCTACATAGCCCTTAAGTTGCCCTTGAATCATCTGTAATCTGGAGAGAGAAGGATCTATTTTAACCAGAGTTACTGGGCCTTCTGGAAAACATGCGTCAACAGCAGTAGCATTTTGGTCAACAATTTGGAGGACTCTCGGCCTTAGTGTCCAGATATTTGCAAAGGAAGGAGGCATAAGGCCAAAATAACCACAGTGGGCTATTAAAAGGTGGTTTTCTGGTTCATCGATTTTAGGGAAACTACTTATTCTCTCGTGTTGCAGGGCTGCTCTACCCATCAGGAAGGGATATACATTGCTCATCATTACCGGAGAACGAAGGGTGTTGTAAACTATAAACTTGGTAAGCATAGAAAGGAGGTCTGCTTCGCAACCCCAGATTAATCCTTGTTCTTCGAAGAGGATACTCCAAGCCAGGCAGGGAGTGGTATCCAGGTAGAAAGACTCATTCAAACAGTTCATACCAACAGCTTTAATTTTAGGGTTTTCCTCTATTTCTTGCTTCAAAGCCAAGTAAAGTTTTAGAGCAGAAAGCAATGCTTCTTCAGAAATCTTGCCAATGGGAAAGTTCCACCTGTACCAGGCTTTGCGTGCTCTGTCGTCTTCTATGTTTTTGGTTTTTTCGGCAAGTTGCTTGAGGCTCTTTTTGTTTACAGATATGCCAAATTTTTTGTTGATTGTCCTAATGCATTCCTCTTCCCACCAGTAAAAGCGTTTAAAAATGCTTGCTTGCATTCCTTTCCCCGGATTATCCTGAAATACAAGAAAGTTGGCTTCAAGCATTTCACGCTTCAGGGCAAGACTTCTAAGTAGCGCCTTGCTTACCTCCAGGTCATAGGGGGCAAATACTTTGATTCCCCTGGACCGCAAATAGCTAACGATTTCCCAATCCCACATGTTTACAGTTCCAAAGTCTGAAGTTATCACCATTATGGGAATTTCAATTCTGGTTATTTCTTCGGCCCTTCGAAAAGCATCTCCCAGGATTTGGGGGAAAACTACTGCATCTACTTCAGGTAGAGGACTCCCCAGTGGTAAAGGCTCGAGGATATCAGCTTCTTGTGAGAAGAACCTTTTAAGATTCTCTACTCCTTTTATGAATTCTTGGTCCTGAGAGGACTGAAAGTATATGGGTACCAATTTTGCTTTCACACTTATCTCCTCCTCAAGATGCGTATAGTACTAGTATAATTAGAAATAGGATTTTTGAGAAGGGTTAAAAAATAGCGTCAACTTATTGTAGGGATATTTTTGAAAACCCTCTCCACTACTTCATTTCCTGATTTGGTTTCTTTTGCCTCACTCATCCAGATTGCGGTCTTTCATATCACGAAAAACCCAGGACATACTTTGTGCCAGGGCTTTGAGGGTGATGCGCAAAGCACTCACGGGCTCTCGCATCGCCGGGATGTTGTTATAGATTTCCCAGAAAACCTCTCTCCTTTTCTCCTTCTCTTTCTGAATGCTTTCAGGAGCAAGGGTGAGGAGAGGGAGTTTCTGCTTCTGGGTTCTCAGGTAGTGATGCCTGATTGAGCATTGATTGAACTTCAGGGCTCGAAGATAGCTCATGGGACGATGGGAGAGCCGAGAGAGAGGACATGGCTTACATGGGCTAAAGCACTGACCTCAACCTGGTAGCGCCTGGCATTCTGGATTCCCTCCCAGTTACGGGAGAGGTAGGTGAAGAGGTCTTCCAGTTTTCTTCTTTCTCGAAAACTCTCCTTTCCTGAGAGAGCCTGGCAGAAGAAGGTTTTCACTTTCTTCCAAAAACTTTCTTCTGTGGCTTTCCAAAGTTTCTTTGCTGAAGCATCCTGGGACAGGGTTTTCTGGATGCGTTTCTCGAGATGGAAACAGTCCAGGACAAATATGGATTGGGAAAGGATCTCCAGTTCTTTCTTAATCCAGGAGGCACCATCACCACAGAGGAAGATTTCCCTCCATCCTCGAGATCATAGTTTTGCTTCAGGTACTCCAGAACTTCCAGGAAGAGTTCTTCGCTATCCTCATAGCAACCGGCAAAGTAATGAGGATTCCTGAGCTTTGCTCTCCCTGAGCTTGAGACTTCCTTTCCTTCATGGACGTAGACCAGTTTGGCAAGGATTCTGGATTTCTTCCTCCTTCTTCCTCTCCCCTTTTCCTGGAGAGGGACATGATCTTCGTCGGCTTCGATGAAGAGGTAGGGAAGCTTTTTCCTGGTGGTTTCTTTTTTTGGGGGTTCTTCTTCCTCTTCAAGAGGGCTTATAATGTCCTGAATGAATATCTTGAGAAGCTCCGCATAGGCTTGGAAGTGCTTTATTCTTTTCATTTCAGACCTCGCAGAAGAAGTGATAAAAGCAGAGAGGGAATGAGAAAAGAGAGAATGCTTCCCCATACCTTGAGCGCTGCGATTTCTTTCTCAAGAGCAAGAATTCTTTTTTCGTACTGGGCGAACC
>CAZMZG010000011.1:0-41969 GCA_964570785.1 uncultured Atribacterota bacterium
TTGCAACCTGGGCGGGAATGGTTACCTCTAAGGAAGAAAGCGAAAAGTCCTCTCGTTTGAGCTTCAGCGCTTCCCCTGGGCGCACTCCGGTATCCAGGATAAAAACCATGAGCGCATAGTCCCGCAGGCCGGCATAGGTCTTTCTATCGATGGCTTCCAGAAGTCTGCGCAGCTTTTCCTCGCTGACTGCCCGCGCTCTGCCTTCGTCTTTCCTCCTTGCGAAGTCAATCGGATTCGCACTTATAACCCCTTCTTTTGTCAGGAAATCAAAGAAACTCTTGAGATAAGCACGGCGCAGGTTAAAGGTGGCCGGCTTTACGTCATCGGCAAAGTATTCGAGCACGGAACGGCGCAAATCTTTCTCCGAGCGCAGAGCACCAGGAAAGCGCTTGAAGAAGCTCTGCAAGTGGCTTTTGTAGTCCTGGAGGGTGCGGGGAGCACGTCCTTGAGCTTTCTTCTCAAAGAGGAAAAGCTCCACATACTCCGATGGTGAATCGGGTTTTCTGAAAGCAATTACATTTGACAAAAAAGCTCACCTCCTGTTTTCTGGGTGAGCCTTTCAAGAAGCACGGACTCGTGCTTTTTTAAAGCAAAAAACAGGCCTTAACAAAAAGAGGACGACTACCTTCAGGAAGGCTCGCAGGGAGGGTTTCAGCACTTCCTGGCGCGCCTGGAGGGAGTCGAACCCCCAACCTACGGATCCGAAGTCCGCCGCTCTGTCCAGTTGAGCTACAGGCGCACCACTTGTTCTGAAATATAATCTTTTCAAAACACTTTGTCAATCAGGTTTTTGGTTGCCAGAAGGAAAGACACTATCTAAGTAACCTTCATATCCAAGTTGTTCAAGTAATGCTGCTTTTTCCTCGATTTTTTCGCGCATTGAACTTTGGTATTCTTTCAGTTTTTCTTGCAGTTCTGGATGCTTTATGGAAAGAATTCTTACTGCAAGCAGGCCTGCGTTGCGAGCATTATTTATGGCTACTGTAGCTACAGGTATTCCTCGAGGCATCTGGACAATGGATAAAAGGGAATCGATGCCGGATAGGGAAGAACTTTTCACCGGTACTCCAATAACTGGAAGGTGGGTTATGGAAGCAACCATTCCCGGAAGATGTGCTGCTCCTCCGGCTCCAGCAATGATGACTTCAATACCACGTTTAGCAGCTTCGCGAGCATAATTAAACATTCTTTCCGGAGTTCTATGGGCTGAAACAATGGTTATTTCAAAAGTGATACCGAATTCTTCAAGGACTAGCGCTGCTTCTTTCATGATTGGCAGATCTGAATCGCTTCCCATGATAATTCCTACCAGGGGGTTCATTTTGTTCTTTCCTCCTAATTTTTGAAATGTGATTTAAGTTAAATAGATACCAGAAAGATGTTTTTGAAGCAAGTGGGTGGTTTTGCTGGTAAAAAAGCGTCTTTTCATGAAAAGAGGAAGTAGTATATAATCAGAGTCAAAAAGTGGTGATCAGGATGTGGCCATTTCCTTTTGTGGAAATTCATCTGGGAAATTTAGAGGCACAGATAGAAAGAAGATTTCATATGATAGAGCAGGAAAAGGTTGTTTCTCGTATTTTTGCTAAGGATTATACTCTCTGGAAGCCTTTTCCCAAAGAAATTGCTAACCGTCTGGGTTGGCTCGATTCGCCAGAACAAATGAAAAAAGAGATTGGTGCTTTGGAATCATTTGTGAAGCAGCTGCAGAGAGAAGGCTTTAGAAGCGCCTTTCTTTTGGGTATGGGAGGGTCCAGTCTTGCCCCCGAGCTTTTCAGTAAGGTTTTTGGCAAGAAGAAGGGATTTTTAGATTTGCTCGTTTTGGATAGTACTGATCCAGATTGGATAGTCTATCTGGAGAATAAGCTTTCCTACGAAAATACCCTGTTCATTGTGTCTACCAAATCAGGTACTACGGTAGAAACTCTCGCTTTTTTCAAATACTTTTTCCATAAAGTTTCGCGGGAAAAAGGTGAAAGAGCGGGGAAACACTTTGTGGCAATAACTGATCCGGGTAGTCCTTTACAGGAGATCGCTTCCAGATACCATTTTCGCAAAACTTTTTTGAATAATCCCAACATAGGAGGTCGCTATTCAGCGCTTTCCTATTTTGGATTATTGCCAGCGAGCGTTCTGGGTATAGATCTTGGAAAGTTGCTTGATAAAGCCATTTTAATGCGGAAGCTATGCAGTGACGAAAACCCGGAGTACAATCCGGCTGTTTTGCTTGGTGTTTATCTGGGGGAACTCGCCCTTTTGGGCAAAAACAAAGTTACTTTCTTTTTTGACCCTCCATATTTGTCGAGTTTTGGAGATTGGGTTGAGCAGTTAATTGCTGAAAGTACAGGGAAGGAAGGTAGAGGCATCCTTCCTGTTGTTATCGAGAGACCTCTTTTACCAAAGGATTATGGAAAGGACAGAGCCTTTGTCTTTGTTGAAGATATGAAAAGCCTGTTATTTCGGGACTTTAAAGAAGGCTTGAAGCGGTATGGTCATCCTTTCCTGAGCTTGAAAGTCGAAAGTCTTTATGATATAGGAGGTTTGTTTTTCCTGTGGGAAATGGCTGTTGCTCTGGCTGGTCACATTCTTCAAATAAATCCTTTTGACCAACCTAATGTAGAGTCTACTAAGGTGTTTACTCGAGAATTGATTGATAGCTATCTCAAAGAAGGAAAGTTGCTTCAGGAAGAACACCTGTTTGAAAAGAATGGCATTAGTGTTTTTGGAGATTGGCCTGGTAACAGTCTCGAGGAAGTTATGTGTTACTTTTTGAAGGAAGTAGCTCCTGGTGGCTATATTGCTATTCAGGCTTTCGTAGCACCATTTGAGGAAACAAAAAAGGAGCTCGAAGAGATTGCTTCCCTATTGCAACAGCTAAGCGGTGTTGCTGTTACTGTTGGTTTTGGCCCGCGTTTTCTCCACTCTACTGGTCAGCTTCACAAGGGAGATGCTGGAGAGGGTGTTTTCTTGCAACTTTTTGCCGAGAATCAGAACGATATGGCTATACCCGAGATAGATTCTCAACCCCATTTGACGGGTGCACTCACTTTTTCGATCCTTAAAAAAGCTCAAGCCTTGGGAGATAGGATGGCGCTTCGTGAAGCGGAAAGGAAGGTGCTGGGTATGCAGCTTAAAACGGTTGAGAGCCTTTCGGGCTTAAAAAAGATGCTTTATAAACTTCTGGATAAAGGTTGTTGATCGGTTCTGGGAAGTGTTTTGGGCCTTAGGACAAGCTATTTTTAGATTGAAACGAAAATAAACAACAACATAAAAACCACGGGTTCTAACGAGCCTTCCCACCTTTTCTTGTCAAGGAATCCAGTTTTCACTAAACACCCTCGACGCTTCAGATCCAGGCTTCTGCTTTCCTCTCGGAAAGCTTGGAGCTTTTTCCTTACGGAAACAAGCTCTTTTTCCTGAACCTCCGGTTTTCTGATTCCTCAGAACCCGTGTAGCTATAGCTATGCCACTCCTTAATCATTCCGTCAAGAGGCAGTGGAAAAAACTTTTGTAGATCGACTCGAGTTTTTAGGATTTCAAAAATTTATGTCCAGAGAAAAATAAAATTCGGGCTTACCTTCTTTACCTAAGGGATAGCTTAAGCCGGCGGTGAAAAACAATGGGATGGAGTCATTACCGAGAAAAACACGGACTTTGAGCTCACTCCCTAAAGCGAAAATGTCTTCTCTTGAGTTTTCATTTGCAATTTCGGCTCCCTGAAGGTACACTTTGCCTCTTAGATCCTTTATGAAGAGATAGTTTCCCAGGGGTAGGTAAAGAATTTTCACAGGAAACGACAGGGAGACTTTCCCGTAGAGGAACGTGTTACCACAGATTTTAGAATAACCTTTTAAGGGTATATTTTCGTCTCCAATAGCAAAAGCTTTTTTGAAAGAACTTTGGCCTCTTGCCAAAGAAAAAGATAAAATACTGTTTTTTGGAGGGGTAACATAATCTTTCGTATATTTTATTATCAATTCTGAACCTGGTTCTTGGTTGCGGTATCCCAGAAACCATGAACCCTCCAAGCTTTCTCTGTAAATCTGTTCATCGTTTCCTCCATAATTCTTGCCCTTAAATTTACCCAGGAATCCTGCTTCGTAATTTGTTGGTGAACTGCTTTCTGCGGTTTTTTGTATTAGTGACAGTTTCAATATTCCCTCCTGATTTTTAGCAATTATTGGCAAACTTGCACCAAGAGACCATTCACTTTGCTTTCCGGTTTGGGCTGAGATGTGCAGATCTACAGGTAGAGAACGGTTTATATATTGTAGTTTTAGATTGTTAAAGTCATAGTCATAGTAGAGAGAGCAGTAAATTTTTTTCAAAGGGTCCTGAGATTCCAGTTTTACTCCTTCTATCTGAGGTACGAATCTGAATCGTAGATGCTTCAAGGGTTGATACGCTTCTGCTGGAAGAGGGCCCTCTGAAGGCTTACCCTTCGCTTCTGGTAGGGGTTCTTTTTTGAACTCTGTTTTTTGCCAAAACAATTTATCTATTTTCCCCACATCATATCCTTTGCTGTGGTAAGCAATCGCATATGTTGTGTCTTTCCATGACACGGATTCAAAAACTCCGCTAGTGACATCGGTTAATCGAAAGAAGGAGCCATTTTTGATGGAGTAAGCATAGAGATCATACTTTCCGCTTCGGTCAGAAGAGAAACAGAGGTATTTCCCACCTTTAAGGAAGTTGGGATACAAATCTGCTGCCTGGTCCTGAGTTACGAAGTAAAGATAGCCTTTTTCTAATTCTAAAAGGGCTATATCCGCATAACCGTAGTGCCATCCTGATATGGCCAGAAGTTTTTTGTCTGGAGAAATAACCATTTCCATAGGGTGAAAAGAAGGTGGAAAATAATACACAGGAGAAACTCTTTGATTATCATTTAAATCTAATGAGAAAATACCTTTTTGGTCCAGTTCCCGGCTCAAAAATAGTATTCTATGATCGGTTAGAAACACGGGAGAAAAGGCTCTTAAATATTTTGTAACCCGCTTTTCCTGCTTTTTTTCAAGGTCATACATGAAAATGTCGACATAATCCCTGTATTTACCTTCTACCCTTTTGCTGTATACCAGCTTCTGTCCGTCGCTTGAAGAAGAGGCCCTTCCTTTTATTTCGCCTGTTGCCAGCAACTTTTCCTGACCTGAAGAAGGGTCGATGATTCGCAATCCCGGGAGGAAACGAGGGTGGTAGAGATTGTACGTGAGATGTTTTCCGTCAGAAGTGATGTTTAGCCCCTGGGCATAAAACCCTTTGTTCGTCAAAAATCTAATTTTTGTTGCAGGGCTTTTTGTGGTCGTAGCTCCTTCCAACATGTATTCTTCCCAGTCTTTTAGAAGTTGTTTTAAAGCAATTCCAGTTGCTTTTTTAACCGCTCTGGCAAGGTCAAACGGGTTGGCTGTGCTATTTTGGTAGGTTACTATTTTTTGCAGCGTTTCAGTTCCAAATCTTTCGACAATGTAGGCACAGAGACTAGAGCCGTAAAGGTAGCAACCGAGACTTCCTGGCCACTCATCAATATAACTGTAGCCACCAAAGAGTAGCGGATTTTTAAGTCCGCCTGAAACTTCTTCTCTCCAGTACATCTCGAACAGAGGATCCTGGAGGCGTCCTTTATTGTTAATTGTTGACTCCATGTATATTGCATAACCTTCTTTGAACCAGGCTGGCTGTAGCGCTCCTGGTGGGATTACTTTTCCCAGTATTTCCCCCCAGAGTTCCTCTTGGGGTATTATTCCGCCCTGGAAGAGGTGAGTCAGTTCATGAATTAATAGGAGCTTGAACCAGTTTTCAAAATGAGTTCCTGATAGGTGATCAACCGGGTGGGCACTCAAGACAATGATTTTTTGCCAGAAGATGTAAGCAAAAGCGTTAGGTGTGGTTGAAGAATCGAGAATGACTATTTGAGGTTTAAAGGTGAGTTTTTTGTGGAATAAATTTTCTAGGTTTTCTATAGTGGTTTCTCCTATTTCCATAATTTCAGGGGCGTAGTTCTTTAAGGAAGCGGGGAAAATTATTTCCAGTTTTGGGGTGGTTATGGAGAAAAAATCCTGACGAGGTGAAATCTTTTCTGCTGCGCTACACCTTGGAAGGCCGAGCCACAATGTAAAGAGTAACGCAAACAGTAAGAACTTAAAGATCCAGATATTGGTGGGGAGATGCTTAGCGTCTATTTTTTTTATTTTCAATTTCTGCACCCAGATCGGTTGGAGCTCTTCCCAGTTTATTTAGGAGCTGAAGCGTTTGCTTTATCTGGTCTTCTAAGCTTTCCTTTTCGTGTGCTCTGCGGGGATAAATTGAGTATCGCTTTCTGAAATGGGCGGGAGTGACGTTTAACATTAATGAATTTGCACCGGCCATAAGGCCGTTTTCTCGAGCTGAGGGGTCTAAGGTTTCAAAAGAGGTGGTCACCAGTATTTTGGAATTCCTGGGTGTCAGGATGCGTGTTAACGCTAAAGCATTGAGTACTCGAGTTTTACTTGGAGGCCGAGAGTCCCCAAGAGGAGTTTCTGGATGAGGCAGAAATGGACCAAAACTGCACATTTCGGCATGCAGCTCGCAGGTAAGGAAAATATCATTTAGAAGATCTCCATCAGTCTGACCTGGAAGGCCGATTAGAGCACCAGTGATGATCAGGTAACCTATCTGGTACGCAGTTTTCAAGTGTTGAAGTCGCTTTTTTAATGAATAGCCAGGGTGTAACTTTTCGTAGAGTGCTGGATTGCTGGTTTCAAAGCGCATCAGAATTCCGCGGGCCCCTGCCTGATACAGGAGTTCCAGGCCCCTCTCGCCTATTTCGCCGCAGCTTACAAAGATTAACGCGGGGCGTTGCCTTTTGATCTCCCTTATCAGTTCTGCAAGCCGTTCTGCAGGAAAACAAGGGTCTTCTCCACTTTGGAGGACCAGAGCCTGAAATCCGTATTTATCAATGGCTTGAATTGCTGTTTTTATTATTTCTTCGTCAGACATTCGGTGGCGTTTTAGGGTTCTATTGTGGATGGATATCCCACAGTAGTTGCAATTTCGGGAACAGAAATTAGAAAACTCAATTATTCCGTGTACACAACAGGAGTTGCCCAGATGCTTTCTGCGCAAAAAGTTGGCAGTTTTATAAAGCAATTCTCTTTCTTTTCTTTCCTCCAGGTTTAGAAGAAAAAGCGCATCTTTTCGAGAAAGGGATTTCTCTTCTAAAACCTTGTCAAGTATCCTGAGCAAATTTCTACTGGCGGTTTCCCTCTCGAGTTGAAGTCGACTCAGTCTGAGGTCTACTTCCTGAAGTTCAAAAAAGGTTTCTTTCCAGGTGGAGAGGATGGATTGTGCTTCTTCAGGAGGAATTTTTTTAATTACAAATCCTCCTTGAGCATAAACAAAGTCTCCGGGATAAAGATTTTCAAGTTCATTGTAGGCTTTTCTTTTTTCTCCAAAGTAATCTATGATAACCAGGTTTTTTTTAATTTCTTCTACGAGTCCAGGTATGGCGTAACACACGAAAGATCCATCCTATTCGTAGTCAAAAGAAAGCAGGCGTAGTTCTCGGTTAAGACCTGGCTCGATATCAAGCTCGGCTTCTTCCAGAATAGTGCCTTTGCTTTTTTCTTTGAAGAAAAAGCGTAACACTTCTGGATTAATCTCTGTGAAGGAACCCATCCTAAGGTATATCTTGGTTATTTTTTTGGCATCTGCTTTTTTCCCCATTGCTAACAGGTCATCGAGCAATTGCTGTATAAGGTGCAACTCATGCATTTTTTCATACCTCCAGCATGTAGCTAATTATTTCGCTGGCAGCTTTTTCTACCTGGGGGCTCAGCCCTTCTCCAAAGGATACATCTACTGGCTGTATGCCCACAAAAAAGACCGTACTACCGCCTTCTCCGGCAAGAGCTTTGTAGAGAATGGGAATGGGTAAATTGTGAGTACTCAAGGTCATTGCAAAGATTTCTTCTTCGGAAATAACTCTTATCTCTCCTGGTCTGCCGCCAAAGTCGGCGGCATCTATTATGATGATTTTCCCGATGCTTTTATCTACAAAATCAAAGGCTCTTTCTGGCCGGTCGTAAACGTTGAGCAGTGAAACTTTGGGTGGTAGTCTTTTTGATAGTAACTCCGCAAGATAAGGACCGATTCCATCGTCTTTGCGAAGAGGGTTGCCAATGGTAATGATCAGAGTTTTCTTTTCCGGGTCGGGTTTTAGTGCTTCTTGGACAGTTGGTTTTTCTTTCATAATCATTATTTTACAAAACTTACCTTGAGAAAGTGAGTCGAGCAAGAGATACAAGGGTCGTAAGACCTAACCAACATTTCCAACATATGGGTTATTTCCTCTTCGTCTTTTTCAAGAATTTCCAGAATTAGTTTCCTCATATCTTGCTCCACATTCTGGAGATTTTGCGCAGTTGGAATTATACAGTTTGCGTTTACAATGTGCCCGTTATCATCCACCTGGTAATGATGGAAAAGGGTTCCTCGTGGAGCTTCTACTGCTCCTACTCCACTGCCTGCTTTTATAGGAATATTTTTTTTCTCGTTAAGACCTACTACGATTTCCTCATCGTAATTGATGCCCTCTTGCATGAGTTCTTGAAGGATATTCATACCATGGTACAGGCAATGGAAACATTCTACGACTTGGGCAAGAGTATTGAGATAGGGATTTGTGATTTTAGGATTCATACCCAGTGCGTCGCCTACTTCCCTGGCCTTGGGGTGTAACTTGGAGTAGTTTAGGTTAAGGCGTGCTAAGGCACCCACCATGTAAGACTCACGATTCCATCTGGTGCGCTTTGCCGTTGAGTAAGGCACCACAAATTCGTTGGTTATCTTCTGGTAATCGCTCTTGTCAGCTGTTATGCCCTCTGAAGAACCAATAGCACTTCCCTGAAGGAGGGGGTACTCTGTGTCTTCTGAAACTAACGCCACATACTCGGTATCGCGTTCAAATTGGGGGAAAGGCAGTTGGTGCATCAACTCTGCAGTCTCTTCGAGGTCTTTTGTCATTCCTTCAAGCAGTTCAAACATCGTTTCCAGTTCTCTTTCCCGAGGAAGTTTCGTAAATCCGCCTACGGTACAGGATATGGGGTGTACATGTCTTCCTACTAAAATGTCACACACCTTATTGCAGGTTTGTTTCATCCTCAGGGCGCGTTTTACTTTTTGGTTATGAGTTTCTATAAGCGGGATAAAACTTTTAACCCCCAGGAAGTCAGGCAAAGCCAAAAGGTAAATATGCAGAATGTGACTGTCTAATATTTCAAGATCCATAAGCAGCTTTCTCAGTTTTACAGTTTGCTCGCTGGGAGTGAAACCTATAGCTTCTTCAGCTGCTTGAATTGATGCTAAGGAATGGCTGCAGGCACATATTCCACATATGCGAGAGGTGATATGTTGCACCTCGAATATAGAACGTCCGCGTAGCATACCTTCAAAGAAACGAGGTGATTCTACGATTTCCAAACGACATTCCTCCAGAGAGCCACCTCTTACATTGATTACTACATTGCCATGACCCTCAACGCGAGTTAAATATTCCAAATTGACCTTAAAGTTCTTGGTCATTTTTGCATCCCACCTTGCAGGTTTTGTTTTAGGCGGCAGGTGTTGTACATATCCATCCTTTTCACAATGAAATCAAGATCGATTTTGTATCTCTCAAGAACCTCTTGAAATCCTTTTTCGTTGGGATTGGATACCATGCCCCGACATCCATAACATATGTTTCCGTTGTTAATACACCATGAATTGCAGCCAGCTCGAGTAATAGGCCCCAGGCAGGTAATTCCCTTTTCGTAAAGGCAGACATTTTCGTTAAATTTGCATTCCACACAGACTGCTACATCCGGGACGTGGTAAGGAAGGCCGGAGAGAGCACACTTTAAAACTTCTACAAATTCTGGGGGGTATACTGGGCAGCCGTGGATGAAGTAGTCCACCTCAACCACTTCATGCAAGGGCTTGGTAGGTAGGCTTTCGAAAAACCGAGCACTGTCTCCGTAGACATATTCCTTTATTTCTTCGAGATAGAAGTTGTTTTTGATGCCATTGATTCCTCCAATAGTTGCACAGGAACCATGAGCTATGAGAATTTTCGATCTCTGGCGAATTTTGGTTATTCTCTCTACATCATGCGGGGTAGTAATGCTGCCTTCAACTATGGCCATATCATAAACGCCGTCCCACTTTTCGCTCATTACTTCTCTAAATTCCACTAAATCTATAATTTCCAGAATAGGGAGCAGTGATTCACCAAAATTGGTTACCTGTAGCTGGCAACCTTCGCAACAGGTGAAGTCAAAAAAGGCTACCTTGGGAGGTTTCATTATATCGCCCCTTTTAGGTTTTTGATACGGCTATAAAAAAATACCGGTCCATCCTGGCAGCAATAAATATCGTGGATTTGGCAATGTCCGCATTTACCAAGGCCGCATTTCATATGACGTTCTAAGGAAAGCACAATTCGGTCTTCAGCAATTCCCTTTTTGAGAAGTTCTGCAATTACAAAACGGTACATGACGGGAGGACCGACTATCACTGCAAAGGTGTGTTCGGGGTCAATGTCCACGTTGGGGATTAGAGTGGTTATAACCCCTACATTTCCCATCCATTCTGGGTTTGCTTCATCAACTGTGCAACTAAAATTTACATCCAACCTCTGCTGCCAGGTTATGATTTCATCTTTGAAAAGCATGTTTTGGGGGTTTTTACAGCCGAAAAGCACCTGGACTTTACCAAAATCTCGGCGATTGTCCATGACATAATTAATTAGGGACCTCAAGGGTGCAATGCCTATGCCACCGGCAACCATCAGTAAGTCATTATCTATCAACTTGGTAATCGGAAAACCTACTCCAAAAGGACCTCTAATACCTACGTTGTCCCCGGCCTCAAGTCGATGCAATGCTCTGGTGAGTCTGCCCACAATTCTAACGCATAACTCAAAACTATTTCTGTGGGTTGGCGAAGAACATATAGAAATGGGTGCTTCTCCTACACCTCTCAGAGATACTTCTACAAATTGCCCAGGCTCAAAGTCCAGCATTTCTCCTTCTGGCAAAGCGATTTCGAATAATTTATCTTGATTGGTTAATTTTGAAGTACGTACTATGGTAGCTTCTTTTACTTCATAACCAGTATGACTTATCAGAAGCTTGTTCATGCTTTTCCCTCCTTTGAGTGGAGGTAGCCAGTTTCCTGAGCCAGTTGAGCTATAGTTTCTTTAAGGTCTATCTTTGCCATGCAGGTTCTGCTACATCGTCCACAACCTGTGCAGAAGAACCGGTTATACCTTTTTACTGGATAAGAAAATTTTCGATTAAAACGGTGACGTTTGCGATCTGACCGCAAGGCACGAAAGCTCTCTCCGCTGGCAATTTTCGCAAAGGGTTCGTTTTGGCAAGAATCCCACACTCGGATGCGCTTGCCGGTCTTGAGGTCTAGGTTGGACACATCCATTACATCGAAACAATAACAGGTAGGACATACATTGGTGCAGTTCGCACAGGAAAGACAGCGGCTACCGATTTCTTCCCAAACCCTGGCTTCAAAGCCTTCTTCGAACATTTTAGGTATCAGATTGCGGTCTATGGGAACTTCAGGTTTGAAGATATCTTTTTTCTTTTCTCGAAGACGTTGAAGGTCTTTAAAGTGTTCCGGTGCTGGATCTCTGAAAAATTGAAAATCTTTGATCAGTTCTTCTCCTCTCTGGGTGGCGACGTGCACCATGAAGTAATCGTTAAGGTCAGTTAAGAAGAGGTCGTATCCTCCCTGGGGAAGAAAGTTTCCCATTAAGCCGCACGATGCAAAGTTATCACAATAATCATTGCATTCAAGTCCTATAAGAGTTATGTATCCTTTGCGAATGAGATAGTTGATATCTTTGGGGCGGTCATTGAAGGCCACGTTAAGGCATTGAATTCCTGCAAGATCACAGGTGTGTACTCCAAAGAGAATGAGTTTTTCGACTTCCACAACCGGTTGCATTTTTTGTCCCCAGCTGGCGTCGTATTCAGCCAGAGTTTCGTGTTGAGGCATAAAGTACTTTTTTGGGGGAAGTATAGTGGGAATATAGTTAAGGGCTATTTCTTCTGCTTGGCTTACTTCCTCAAAAGAAAACTGGTTTGTTTTTCGCTCTTTCCTGACCGGGGCCACTACTTTGGATAGTGAGTCGAGGTGCTTGATAAACGCTCCAAGGTACTCTTTCTGAAGGGTAAGGTATCTCAAAACTATCAAACCCCCACGGGTGGTTTTAGTAAAATAGAACAGGTTACTCGCTGAGAATATTCCAGGACCAACTGGTGTTGAGATTGAAGCTCTATTTTGTTTGATAAGAGAATGGAGATAAGAGTTGGAGTGTAAAAAGGCAAAGGGCAACCGGGTTGATGTATTTTAAGCTCGAGAAATGACGGTTGCCCTTTCTTTTGCTCAAACTTTAAACCTTAAAAAGGCTCCGATTCTCTGGATTTTTTCAAGTAAAGGGTTATCTGTTTTTATATATTTTACTTCCCCGCCTTGGAGAAGAACTTCTTCGGTTATTTCATCAATGATATCCTCGACCTCGACAGGTGAAAGATTACATACCGGGCAATCGCTTTTTTCTAAGGTTATGTAATGACATTTGGGGCAAACAAAACCTTCCTGAGTAAGGTCTTCGTCTACCACCACCATCTGGCAGGCCCCAAAATGCAAGGCTCTCAAGACGTTTGGTAAGCTGCTCGTTGCCAGATCGTCATTGCCTATTTTCTCGATGAGGTCCTGCAATATTTGATTGTCTTCTTCTATTTCGATATTTCTTTCAGCTTTAAGCGCTTCTTCAATAATCACGTTTATAGGGTCTTTAGGATTGAGATTAAGCCTTCCCTTCACTCTTGTACGGAGATAAGAATGCAATAAATTAATGAAAGTAGGATAATCCTCCTGTTTTATTCCTACCAGTAAGTAGTCAAAAAGTTCCTTTCGAAAATGTTCCATGCAAGCGAAAGCGACTTCCTTGTAATGTTGCAAAATTTGATTTTCTATTTTTCTTTCTATCCTTCTCTCTTCTAAACCATACCATCCTCCTTCTTTTATTTTTCCTCTGATATTTGTTTTGTGCTCTTCGTGTTCCATTATTTCGCCCATGTAAATTTCAAACAAACGAGCATCACGGTGGTCTACAATTGCTAACAGGAGACGATGATGCTCGTCAAGGATAGCAATTAGTGGCCTCAAGTAAGGATCGGGATCAAAGATGATCTGGTTTTTCGCTGCTTGAGGTAAGAGAAACACCCTGAGGAAATTATCTTCCGAGTTAGCAAAGACCGCTAACCCCCGGGTTCTCCCCTTTATTTCAAGTTTTTCCTCCAGAAGCCGCTTTATCTGACTGAAGTCTTTTTCGAATTGACGTATTTTTTCTTCCGGGGAATTTTCAGCCTTAAGTTCCGCTAACTTTTCTCTAAAGAGATTATGAGCAACTTTCTTAAATTTCTCAGCGACTATGAAACGAGGGTCAATGTTTAAATAAAAAGAAGTAATCCATCCCTTCTGGGGATGATATTTTATGATTTCTTCTATTTTTTCCGCAGTAATTAATCGTTCTTCTCGATTGTTCATTTTTCGACTTTCCTCCTTATGGAGAGTATTTTTTCTCGAAAGGGTGGGTATAAAATGCCCTGCTCAGTTATGATAGCAGTTATCAGGGAATTTGGTGTAATATCAAAAGCTGGATTTTCTACCCCAGTTTCCTCAGGTGCTGTTTGATATTCTTTCCAGTATTTTATTTCCGAGGCGCTTCTTTCTTCGATGGGTATTTCTTTCCCTTCGTTGATTGTAAAATCAATCGTCGAGGTTGGGGCTGCTACGTAAAATGGTATGTTGTGGTATCTGGCAAGCACGGCAAGTGAGTAGGTTCCTATTTTGTTTGCCGTGTCTCCATTGTTGGCGATTCGGTCTGCACCAACAATCACTTTGTTTATTTTCCCCTGTTGCATCATAAAAGCTGCCATGTTATCGCAAATCACTCTGGTAGGAATGCCATTTCTGGTAAGTTCATAGGCAGTAAGCCGAGACCCTTGCAGCAAGGGTCTCGTTTCATCAGCGTAAACTTGCACTCTTTTACCTTCTTTCAGCTGGGCCCAGTAAATTGCACCCAGAGCGGTTCCCCAGGATCCGCAGGCAAGTGCTCCAGCATTGCAGTGAGTGAGGATTACGTCTTCATCCCGAATCAGAGATGCACCGAATTCGGCAATTTTTCGGTTCATGGCTTCATCTTCCCGCTCTATCTCTACGGCTTCTTCGATTAGTTTAGAACAAGCTTCTTCTGGGGTTACAGCTTTTTTTTGAGCTTCTTGCCAGATTTTCTTCATTCTGTCAAGCGCCCAGAAAAGATTTACTGCAGTAGGTCTGGTAGATCGGAGAGTCGAGTCCACTTTCTCCAAAAAAGAGTAAAAATTGCTTTTACCAATTCCTTCTAATGCTCCCAAGCACAGACCATAGGCAGCACCTATTCCAATCAGAGGAGCCCCTCGAATACGAAGAGATTTTATAGCTTCAGCTACTTCTCTGAAGTCTTTGGTTTCTCTAAAGATTTCTTGAGTGGGAAGGAGTGTCTGGTCAAGGTAACGCAGAGCATTTCCTTTCCATTCTATGGGTTTAATCACTGTTGCACCTTCCTTTCCCAAAGTGTTAGAGCAGTTGTCCTCCCAGTTTTGTTGCTATGGCAACGATTACTGTTGCCATAGCAACACCTCCTAAAATGTGTGCCAGAGATTCTTTAATTGAAAAACCCAGCAACCAGCAGGCTAAGGAGCCTGTCCATACTCCCGTAAAAGGAAGAGGTATGCCCACAAAGAACAATATACCCCATTTGCCAAATTTCCGATAGGGAAGGAATCTCTTTCGAGCGCTTTCTAACAACTTGAGCCATTTTTTTTTGAAATAAGGATTTTTATTGAGCAAGATTTCCAGGTGTGGAGCGATGGTCATGATCACGAAAAATGGAATGAGATTTGCTACCCCCGAAACAACTATAGCTAAGAGCCAAGGCAGTTTTTCCACCAAAACTCCATAGGGTATGGCTCCCCGCAACTCACTTATGGGCAGGGTGGCTATCAACGCGGTTCTGAAGACTCCTTCTATCATAATTGAATGCGGGCTACAAGCTCTCTTATTATAGTTGTTAATTTTGGTTCTGCCTTGTTAGCTGCTTCCACGATTTCTTCAAAGTTGACTGGTTCCACTACTCCATCAATAGCTAGATCGGTTATGCAAGAAATACCAAACACTCTTATTCCTGCATGTTTGGCCACGATGACTTCAGGAACAGTTGACATACCGACAGCGTCTGCACCGATGGTTATCAGGAATCGGTATTCTGCTGGAGTTTCCAGATTAGGTCCAGGGAGAGCCACATAGACTCCCTGATGCACGTAAAACCCTTTTTCTATAGCTATGCTCAAAGCCAATTCCCGGAGTTCTTTATCGTAGGCCTGCGACATGTCCGGGAAACGTGGTCCAAGCTCTGGATCATTGGATCCTCGAAGAGGGTTGTCTCCTAAAAGATTTATGTGATCGGCGATGATCATCAAATCTCCTTTTTTCATGTTTCGATTCATGCCACCCGCTGCATTGCTTATAATAAGCACTTCTATGCCCAAAGCTTTCATGACTCTTACTGGAAAAGTTATTTGTTGCATGGTGTAACCCTCGTAGTAATGGAATCTTCCCTGCATGGCAACTACTGCTTTTCCAGAAAGGTTTCCTAACACCAGATTTCCCTGGTGGCTTTCTACTGTGGACACTGGGAAATTAGGTATTTCCTGGTAAGGAATAACCCTTTCTATTTCAATGTCGTCTACCAAGGCACCAAGACCCGTTCCTAAAATAATTCCTATTTTTAGATTAAGCTTTGTTCTTTCTTTAATAAAGGCACTGGTTTCCTGAATTTTGGCTTTCAAGTTTTCCATTGTTCATATCACTCCTTGTTATTTTATTTTCTTGGGAAGTGCCTATCGTAGGCTTCTTGCAAAGCTTTCCTGGTTATGTGGGTGTAAATTTGGGTAGTTGAGATATCGCTATGCCCGAGGCATTCCTGAATTATGCGCAGGTCAGCTCCATTTTCAAGTATATGGGTTGCAAAGGTATGCCGTAAGGTGTGAGGTGTTACGTTCTTGGCTATGCCAGCTTTACGCGTATAACGTTTTATTATGTTCCATACGCTTTGACGAGTTATCGGTTTTCCTGAGGGCCCCAGGAAAATAAAATTGCTTCTTTTCCCTTTCAAGAAGTGAGGTCTGCCCTTTGCAAGATAAGCTTCAATTGCTGTTTTTGCTTCTTCTCCAAAGGGTACGATTCTTTCCTTAAACCCCTTTCCCCAGAGGCGCAACATGCGGTTTTGAAAGTCAAGGTGGGAGAATTCAAGATTCACCAGTTCACTCACTCTCAAGCCACTGCTGTAGAGAAGTTCCAGTATGGCTTTATCCCTTAACCCCGAGGGCTTGGTAGTGTCGGGGAGAGCCAGGATTGCTTCTATCTCTTCGAGAGTTAGCACCCGAGGTATTTTCCTTTCTATTTTGGGAGCATCAAGTGAACGGGCGAAGTTTTCCTTTATTAAATTTTTTTTGAGCAGAAAGGAAAAAAAAGACCTCAGAGCGGAGATGCGTCTGGCTAAAGTGGTGGAGGTATGCCCGGTCTTGTATTGCCAATTTATGAACTCTTCCAGATCTTGCAATTTAAGTTCTTTGAAAGATGTGACTTGTTTTTCATTTAGAAAAGAGCAAAACACCTTTAGGTCGTTTTCGTAAGAATAGAGCGTGTTTTCAGAGACTCTCTTTTCCCAGTAAAGAAAATCGAGAAAGGCATCAATTGCTTCTTGAAGGTTTCTTAGAGACATAGCTCCTTATTACCTTTTTTAGACAAAGTCCAGTGACAATTAAGAAAATGCTGGCCAGCTGAGCCTTAGTGAGTAAACCTGCAATTGCAAAAGGTTCTTCTCTTAGATATTCTATCAGAAAGCGGGCGATCCCATAAAGCCATAGGTAGTCAAAAAAAAGTGCTCCTTCAAATTGTTTTTTTCTTTCCAGGCGAAGCAACGCAAAAAGAATAATCAAAGAATAGAAAGAAGAGTATATTTGAGTGGGGTAACGAAAACCAGAGAGGTGGGGAAAGTGTACTCCTAGGGGAAAAAAATTGAAAGAGCAAGCCCTTCCATAACAACAACCGTTTAAAAAGCAGCCTATTCTGGCGATAGCGTATCCCAGAGCAAGCGGTGGTGAAAAAATATCAAACAGTTTTAAAAGAGATTGCTTTTTAAGGTAAAGATAGGGTAGAATCAAAAGCAGTCCTCCAATCAGTCCCCCTAAAAAAGTCAATCCCCCTTCTCTAATGTTGAAGATGTGCCAGAAATTATTTTTATACAATTCCCAATTAAGAATGACGTAAGTTATTCGAGATCCCAAGATTGCTCCCAAGATAGCAAGAATGCTTACTTCAACGACTGTTTCTTGAGAAACTCCATATTTTTGAGCCCTCTTCAGAGCGTAGATGACCCCGACCAGGAAAGCAACACCCAACATTACACCATAAGAGTAAATTGGCAGAGACCCTATATAAAAAAGTATGCGTCTCATTGAAACACCACCTTTGTTTTCTCATCTACTACTTCTATCCATACTTTTCCAGGAGGCATGACCAGCTTCTCTCCGTTTTCCAAGTAGTAACTCGTTTTGCCCTCCAGGGTTTGCTTTGACCAGATTACCGGGATAAGCTTGCCCTGAAAACAGGCCCAGCCTTTACCCTCACCTACAAAGTTTATTGCCAGCCTGCCTTCTTTGTCTTTAACTGTTTGTTTGGTGACTTGGACGATTAAGGTCCGAGAAGTTATTGGGTTGCCGTTTAGGGCGTCGATATGAGTTTCTCCGTTAACCTTTCTGAGGTAGATGTTTCTTGATGGATCGTACTCGAAAGATACCCGGTAATTGTTTGTATAATTAATCTCTATTTTGCTTGCTGGTGAAAAAGCTTCATCGTCGAGGTTTAGGTTTCCAGAAACCGGAAAATAAGAGGCCAGAACTGGCTTGCTGTAGCCCAGTCTGTTACCTTCTTCCTCAAGGAAAGCCAAGGAAGTATATAGATTATGAGGTGGATTACGATCTTTACTACGCCAGAAAGCTTTGAAGTTTTTCATCTCGTCGATATGGTCCAGGGCGAGCTGTTGCAGGTACGTATAAGCTTCCACACTCCCTCCGCAGTGTACCAGCACGGCATTATGCTCTGCTGCTTTCATCACAAAGTAAGGCCTTGCGCTGCGTAACGGTCCTATTTTTTCGACGTCTTCTGACTGGAATATGGCCAGGAATCTGGTGATTCCACCCTCAGTCATAATTTCGTAAACAATATCGGCCTGGCTCAATCCGGACTGAGGGCGAGCTGCAGGAGCGTTTTCTATAATTACTGCGAAAGGTCTTTGGGTGAAGGGAGACTTTTTTTCGACGTCGGAAGTAGGCGGAGCAATGTCCCCCATAAGGAGGTTTTTGCCAGTAGTGCTTTCCACTTCCTGGGTTGTGCGCTCAGCAATTTTGGCAAGTAATGGCGAGGTGCCACTCTCTTCTATTGTGTTCTTGATAACTTCGGTTGAAAGTATACTCTGCTTTTGAAGTTTTTCTTCAACCTTGATTTCTTCACCTTTGGTTAGTAGCTCTGCTCCTGAGGGTAAGGATCTTGCCAGGGTCAGGTCTGCTGGTGGTAGCTCGATTTCTGGTTTGGGTAGCTGAGTCTGGGGCTTGTTGGATTCTACACTGGTCGAAAGCTCTTCTTCAATCATTTGGGGTGGGTGCTGGACGTTCTCTTCTGGAGGTGTTGCTTGAGGCTTCAACTCAGCAATTTCCTGGGTTTCTTCAGGCTTCAGGCTTGCTGGTGTTTCTTCGGCTGGCAATTCCAGAAGCTCTACCATAAATATTTTTTCTTCTGGTTTAGGAAGATAGCGATAAGAAAGCCAGTAAACTGAAGCTACCGCTATAACCAATATGTTTATAAGGATAGATATAGAGAGAGCAAAAGACCATACTCTTTTTTCATCAAGCATTTAGGGTCACTCTTTTTCGGGAGGTCTGGTAGCTATGGCCATTTTTTGAGCGCCTGCTTTTTTCAGTATGTCCATGATGCGAACCACTCTACCGTGCAACACGTTTTTGTCTGCTTCAATGACTACAGCGACTCCCGGCTCTTTGCGTAGCTCTACCACAATGAGGTTAGGAAACTCTTCCCAGGTTACAAAAGAGCCGTTAATGAAAAGGCGATTATCTTCAGTAATGGTTACGGTGAGAGTTTTCCCTTCTCCAAGTTGTGAAAAGTCGGCAGTGGGAAGATTAACCTGTGCCCCAGTTTCGATACTTATAAAAGTAGTAGTTACCATAAAGAAAATTACCAGTTGGAGAATTACATCTACCAGTGGGGTCATATTAACTTCTGGTTTCGATTTTTTCTTCGTTCGTCGAAACCGAAACATTTTGAGCCTCTTTTTGGAATTTTTCTTTAGAAGAAGCTGTTCCGGAGAGCAATCCAGCTTCTTCTTCGATTATCTCCAAAATCTCACCACTTACTCTTTCAATTTCGTTCATTAAGCTTTCTGCGGTATTAGAGAGGTAATGATGCGCTATGATGGTTGGTATGGCTACCGATAGACCGGCAGCAGTTGTGATTAAGGCTTCGGAAATACCACCGGCCATTTCCGCGGGCCTGCCCACGCCTACGGCCGAAATTACATTGAAGGTCTTAATCATGCCGGTTACTGTTCCAAGCAGTCCCAGGAGGGGAGAAATGTTGGCGATAGTTACCAGAGTGTTCAGTCGTTTTTCGAGATAAGGGAGTTCCTGCAGGGCCACTGTTTCCATAGCTTCTCTTGCCTCGCGGGGGTGTCCAGCAAAATATCTTTTAAGACCTGAAAGGATGATCTTGGAGGCAATACAGGGATTTTTCTGACTTAAGTCTACCAGTGAAGATAAGTCTCGCTGGAGCAGGGGTTTCCTTATTGACTTAAAAAATCTTCGGTGCTTTTCGCGAGTGTTGCGCAACACATACCATCGCTCTATGGTGACTGCGAGGAAAATTACCGAACAGACGAGTATAGGATACATTATGTAGCCACCCTTGGTGACTATCGAGAAAATCTGCATATATCAAACCTCCTGAAAATTAGCTTATTTTTCCCCCAGAGCAGCTATTCGCTGGTTGGCCTTTTCTCTCCACTGCTCGTTTTTTGCCTTTTGAGAAAGCTCAAGATACACCTCTTTCGCTTTTTCATAATTTCCCGTTAGTTCTAAAGCTACACCCAGAAGATAGGTTGTTTTTTCCCAGAGTTCCAAGTTTTCAGATTTTTCTGGATAGAACTCCAAAGCCAGACTTAGAAATTCGGTCGCTTTTTCTAAGTTGCCCATTTTAAGATATACGCTACCCAGACGGTAATAAGCATAGAGCCTTTCCTCGGAAGAGGCAACTTTTTGGGTCAGTTCTTCAAGAACCGGTAATGCTTTCTGATAGTTTTCCTGAAGTAGGTAGATATCAGCAAGCAAGGATTTGAGTTCCCTGTAGTATTTGCCTTCGGGAAATAAGTTCTGGTATTCTTTGATTAATTCTTCGACCTGTTTTTTATCGCCGAGATGATACGCAGACCATATGCTGAAGTAAAGCACTTTCTCGCGATCAGGATTTTGTGGGAACCGTTGAATAAAAGAGAGGGCTTCCTGCAGGAAATGGGAATATTCTTTTTGGACGTAAAGTTCTTCAAGTTGCATAAGATAGGCTTTTTCAGCGTATTCGGGAATGTTCTTAAGCTTTTGGAGTAGGTCCTGGTTTTTTTGATACTCTCCCTTTTGGTGATAGAGACTGGCCAATTTCCACTGGTAGAGGGGATCCTGACTGATTAGGCAGAGCTTATGGTAATTATCAATGGCTTTTTCAAGGTCTCCTTGCTGGTAATTGATTTCTCCCAGGTAGAGCAGGATTTCTTCCTGAAACTCTTGAGGAAGGAGTTCTAAAGAGGATTCAAACAAAGCTTTTGCGGTTTCGAGATTTCCTTCAAAATATAAAGCTTTGCCTTTTAAAAGGAAAAAGATACCTTTTTGGGGGTCGGAAAGACTGTCAGACGATATCTCCTTCAGGATCTTAAGGGCTTCTGAATATTTTTGCTGGTCGATCAAAACAGAAGCTTTCTCGAGAGCCTCTTTTACTGGATCCTTTAGGACCTGTTCGGGGTCTTCTCCGGCAAGCACAATGAGCTCTTTAGCTTTTTCTTCAAGACCAAGCTCGTAATAAGCCCAGGCAACTATTAAAAGGTACTCTTTTTCGTATTCAGAAGCTTTTTGTTTGCGAAAAAGTTTTTCCCCTGTTCTTACTACTTTTTCCCAATCTTTTTCTTGGGAGTACAGTTTTATCTGGGTTTTGTATAGCTCTTTGGGGAACACACTTTCAAACAGGGCAGATTTTTCTTCAAGGAGCTGTTTGGCTTTACTGAGTTCGCCCATTTCAAGTAGAGAAACAGCTATTTTGAACTGAGCTTCAGTCGACAATTCACTATTTGGATATTGATTCAAAAACTTTTCAAAATGCTCTATAGCTTTTTTCCAATCTTTTTGCTGATAGAAAGCGTTAGCCTGATAAAAAGCGCCTTTTTCGCCGCCCATTTCCTGAAATATGCTCAAGGCCTTTCCGGTATCTTCGTTTTCTTGGTAAGCCAGTCCCAGCATTTCCATTGCTTGCAGCCAGAAGGCGCTTTCGGGAAATCTGCGTAGTAAATCTTCGTATATCTGGATGCATTCGCTGTATCTTTTCTGCTTAAAGAACGCGTACCCGTACCAGAAGGTTGCCTGATCCAGGTATTTACTTTGTGGGAAGCGGAGTTGAAACTGACGGTAATGACTATTAAGTTCTGATAATTTCAAGGTTCTTGCCTCTGCTTCCAGCCTGAGTAATTCCGCTTCTTCTATAAAGGTGGCATAAGGAAACTTGTTTATAAGCTTGTTTAACTCTCTAAGGCTTTCTTCCCATTGCTCAAGTTTGCTAAGGCAAAAAGCTTTACCCCACAAAGCTTCTTCCTGGAGTTTGCTATCAGTAGCTTCTTCGGCTTGACTGTAAAACTGTACTGCTCTTTCCCACTCCCCTTTTTGAGTTAAAAGGTTGCCTATTAAAAGGGATGCCTGATAGAGTTCTGGGTTTTCCCGAAGCGCTCTTTCAGCGGTTTTCAAAGCCTGATCAGTGTTGCCCCATCCCAGGATCTCCATACTCAGGTCGTATAGCTGGTAAGATCTTTCCTGGGGATCGTTGAGCAACTCTATACTTTTTAGTCTTTTTTCAATGTAATTTTTTTCTTCGCCGAGATAATAGTAACACCGAGCAGCATATTCATGAGCCTTCTGAAAATTAGGATTTTTGTTGATGGCTTCTTCAAAAAAGGCAAGAGCTTCGCGATATTCTGCTTTTTGATAGAGCTCTAAGCCTCGATTGAAGCTCCGGAGTGTTTCACGGCCGTAAGTTTTTTCCTGGATGGTTTTATCCAGAAATCTCTGAGCCTGGGCGTGAAAAGGGTCTATTTCTAAAAGCTTTTTCCAGACCTTTTCGGCTTCGTTTAGTTCGCCAAGATCGTAAAGGGTTCTACCTAAAAAATAATAGGCTTCTTTCATTTCAGGGTTAGCTTCTACGGCTTTACTAAGCAAGGTTCTTGCTTTAGGCAAATTCCTTGCAGCATAACTTTTATAGCCCTCTACGTAAAGCGAGTAGGCCTCTTTGCCAAATTTTTCTGCTTTGGAGTAAAAATCTAACAAATAAAGTGCTTCATCATGCTGAGGGTTTTTGCTAAGGATTTTCCTGAGAGAGGCTATTGCTTCCTGAATGTTGTTCTCCTCGTAGAGGATTTTGGCTTTTAAAAGCAAAACTTGTGAAGAGTCAGGCTCAATTTCTTCAGCTTTTTTTAAGGTTTGTAAAGCAAGGTTGTATTTTTTCTGGAGTAAATACAAATTAGCCAGTCGCAGGTACGCAGCAAGCAGATTTTTGGCAGCAAAGGCTCTGGCTTTTTCTCTTTCCAAAAGCTGTAGGTATTCTTCCCAGGCTTCGGCTTCTTTAGCAAACCATCCTGTTTGATGATACATTAAGGCAAGGTAAAGGTAGGTTTCTCGATATCCGGATACATTCTGAGCAGTCTGTGTGGCCAATGTAAAAGCTTGCTGCCAAAGAGGCTTGTCCGGAAATTGTGATTCCCGGTTGTAAGTGTTCAGAGCTTTTTTCATTTTGGCGATCGCTTTGTAAAGGGGTAAGATTTTTATTGCTTCAAAGTTAGGATATTCTATCTGAATTTTTGCATCTGGAACTAACACGCGAATTATCTCTTCGGTAAAGTGTTTGCCAAGCAAAGAAAGATTGTTCAGCTGGAAGGCTTGACTGGCCAAGTTGACCGTTTCACCACTTACTTTCAAGAATAACCGAGGACTTACTATAAGGTTTTGCTGGTTGTTGAACTTTCTGTAAAGAACTGAACCTGTAAGAACGTAGTCACACTGGGTTTTGTTACTGATTCGCTCCAAGAAACTGCTGGTAAGAAAGGTATTGGAGGAATTGTCTATTCCTTCAAGAAGAGCTTCGGTTTCGAAAGAACTAAAGACTTCGAAATATCCACTTTGCTCCAAGCCGATTTTTATCATGTCCCTTACTAAATAACCAAGTGCGTATTCGCCTTTTTCTCTTTCTACAAAAGGTAAGCAGACAATTCTGGGTAAATTTTGGCCAGAGGCAGGAAGAGTAAGTAAGAATAATAGGATTAAGAATAAAATTACATTCCCAAACCAAACTGCTTTTAATCGATTTTCCGAAAAGATGGATAAAATCAAAACCTTACGCTCCTATCCAAAACGACCTGTCAGGTAATCTTCGGTTTCTTTTTTCTGGGGGTTAGTAAAGATCTGATGAGTTGGCCCAAATTCAACAAGCCTACCCATAAGCAGAAAAGCTGTGTAGTCTGAGGTTCGTGCTGCTTCCTGCATATTGTGGGTTACCAGAACAATAGTGTATCGGTCTTTTAGGGTTTTTATTAGTTCCTCTATACGAGCCGTGGCAATTGGGTCCAGAGCCGAGGCCGGTTCGTCCATGAGCAATACTTCTGGCTCTACGGCTATGGCTCTTGCAATACAAAGCCTTTGCTGTTGACCTCCTGAAAGCAGAAGTGCTGATCCGTGAAGGCGATCTTTCACCTCCTCCCAAAGTGCTGCCGCTTTTAGGCTCTCTTCTACTCTTTGGGTAATGGCCTTTTTGTCTTTCCATCCCTGAATTTTCAAGCCGTAAGCTACGTTTTCAAAAATGCTTTTAGGGAAAGGATTTGGCTTTTGAAAGACCATTCCTATTCTTTGCCGCAGCTTAACGGGATCCACACTGTTTTCGTATATGTTTTGATTTTCGAAAATTATTTCGCCTGTTATTCTCATGTTTTCAAAAAAGTCGTTCATTCTATTGATGCTTCTCAGTAAAGTCGATTTGCCACATCCGGAAGGCCCAATTATTGCTGTAACCTTGTTTTCAGGTATATCCATATTTATGTCAAACAGCACCTGTTTTTCTCCGAAAAAAACGCTAAAATTTTTTATGGAAATTTTCCCAGCGGACATTCTACCACCCTTAGTTTTATTTCTCTTGGACAGCTTAAATTTAAGCAGTTTTTGCTTCAGAAATCAACTTGTCTTTTCTTTTCCCAGTAACTTCTTGACTTTGTTTTTTCCAATCTGGAAAGCTTCATGAATCAGGGTTACTATTTCCTTATCAGGAAAACCTTTGTCTTGCAAGTATTCAATCACACGCTTGATGTTTTCGATGCTAGTTTCGAGTTCTGCTTCTTCTTTGCCACTCTTACCACTCAGAACCAAGGTTATTTCTCCTTTTATTTTTTCAATTGAGGCAATGGATTCCAGAATTTCGTCTGTTTTACCATGCAGAATTTCTTGGTGATACTTGGTGAGCTCTCTGCACAGAGTTATATTCCTGTTTTCAATCTGGAGTATTTCCTGAAGGGTATCAGCAAGCCGGTGAGGAGCTTCATAAATGATTACGGCGTAAGGAGAACGGAGAGCCTTTTTTAGCAAATTTGTTCTTTCTTTCCTGTTTTTGGGCAAGAATCCCAGGAATAAGAATTTCTGGTCGGAAAAGCCGGAATAAACCAGAGCAAGTATTAGCGCTGAGGGTCCAGGAAGCACCTCAAAGGCTATTTCTTCCTGGATTAACAGCTTGATTAGCTCTGCTCCGGGGTCCTGGATAGCAGGGGTGCCCGCATCTGATACCACAGCAATGCTTCTTCCCTCTCTTACCAGGTCCATGATTTTTTTGGAGGCGCTTTTGAAGTTATGCTTATGGTAACTGAATAAAGGTTTTTTTATCTGGTAATGGTTTAGCAGTTTTAAAGTGACTCTGGTATCTTCACAAGCTATGAAATCCACTGCCTGAAGAGTTTCTAAAGCCCGCAGAGTTATATCTTTGAGATTGCCAAGCGGGGTGGGGCAAAAATACACCTTACCCCACCCCGCTCTATCTTGCAGGCGTTTCATTTTTGTTTTTCTTTGTTTTCTGCCTACTTGTTTTTTTCAGCCTTGACTGGCACAAAGTAGGTTCTTCCTCCTCGATCAATCAGGAACAGTGCAACATCCTGAGGTTTTATGTTAGCGGTAGCTTGGTACCAATCCTCAAGGGAGGTGATGCGCTGGCGGTTTACTTCCAGTATAATGTCGCCGGGTCTTAGACCAGCTTCGTCGGCTGGCCCATTGGGTTCTACCGAGACTATCACTATTCCTTCATTTCTGCGCAGGGAGAAACGCTGAATGAGTTCAGGATTGATTTCGCTGACTTCCATTCCAAAATAGGCTCTGGGTGATACGGTGGGTATGCCTTCTTCTTTGAGTTCGCCAAGGGTGACCTGAAGCTGAATGGTTTCCTTATTGCGCCAGATTTCGAGGGTAACTCTATCGCCGGGTTTGTGTGAACGTATAGTTTGTTGCAGTTTAGCCACATTGTCAATTTCCTGGTCATCCACCTTGAGAATTACGTCTCCTCTTAAAATGCCGCTTTTTTCAGCAGGGCTATCTGGCGATATATCGGCTACCAGAGCTCCTTTGGCTTCGCTCAGACCAAAAGTCTGGGCTATTTCTTCAGTTACATCCTGAATGTAGACTCCGAGCCAGGCCCTTACAACTCTGCCTTTTTCAATGAGATCGTCCAGGATTTCTTTGGCCATGTTGATGGGAACTGCAAAACCTATGCCCTGTGCATAGGGCAAGATAGCGGTGTTAATGCCTATGACTTCCCCCTTCAAGTTAAGCAGAGGCCCTCCACTATTTCCCGGGTTAATTGCGGCATCAGTCTGGAGGAAGTTTTCATATTCTCTTCCTGAATCTCCCGACTGAATGGGTCTTCCCTTGGCGCTGAGGACCCCCACAGTGACTGTATGGGAAAGTCCGTAAGGGTTACCTATGGCAATGACCCATTCTCCAACTCGGGCTTTGTCTGAGTCTCCAAGTGGGATAACAGGGAGATTGCTGGCATCTATCTTAACCACAGCGATATCAGTAAGCGCATCAGCGCCAATCACTTTCCCAGTGAACTCTTTGCCATCGATGAAGGTTACTTTAATCTTATCAGCTCCTTCAACCACATGGTTGTTGGTTAGAATATATCCGTCGGAACGAAATACAAAACCTGTTCCTACTCCGCGGACCGGTACTCTCCGTTCGTACTGGGGTGTGTCTCCAAAGAAGTATCTGAAGAATGGATCTTCGAAAAAAGGAGCAAGAGGAGAACGATAGGTGGCTACTTTCAGGGTGTTAATGTTTACCACTGCAGGACTTACTTTTTCCACTACGTCAGCAACCACATTTCCTTCGCTTGGAGCTTGGGCTATCTGAGAGAAAGCGGGTTGGACAAGGAAAAGAGCTAACACTGCCAACATAAAGCTTAGGGAAATAAGTTTTCTCTTCATTTTTCAACGACCTCCTTATTTAGACTTTAAAGAAAAAAGCTGTAAAACATTTTTCAGAAACTCCTCTTGGAAGGGCCCACTTATCAGAAAATAACGTCCTTTTTCTTCTTTAACCAGGGTGGTGATGCCTTTCTTGATGTACTTGGATGTAGAATTCAGGGAAAATAATCGGTTTTCAACAAGGAATGGAAAGGGATTGTAGAATACTGAGACAAAATAAAGCCCGTCAGTGTATACCAGGCAACGCCATATGCGGCCGTTCTCGACTATTTTATAAGCTTTTTTTAGCTTAAAACCTGGGGGGAAAAAAAGAGGATAAGTTTCCTTGCTGTCCCTTTCGCTTGGTTCTTCGGGATGAGGATTTTTTATAGGCCAGCTGCTTAGTGCAGCAATCTGATTTTGATTCGGGTTGAAATCAATATATATAAGCTGAACAATGCTCAGTGCTTCTCCCTGAGGAGAAAAGTTCAGGGCTTCTTTGATGTTGTGTTCTTTGTCCAGGATAAGAACTTTCTGTACTTTTTGGGTTTCGCAGGATGTAAAGGTAATTGAGCCGGAGTGCATTTCTATCAAATAGTTATTTAAGAGAGCATCCAGGTTGCTGGGATCGAGGAACTCAAAAGGGCAAACGGAGGGATAAACTGCTATTTCTCTGCCCTCTTTCAGGCTTATGGCGTGGCGCCAACCTTTAGAGTCTATAAAAAGGATATTTTCTTCCTCCAGATTCCTCCATAGAAACCCTCTTTCTTTTACAAAGACTACTTCATAAAATTCGGCTTCTTTAGTAGCCAAATCTTCCACCTTCCAGAGACTCCAGAAATCCTGTAGGTGCTGTTTCTGATAAATTTCTTCCAGGAAAAGTTTTGCTTCCTCCGGGCTAAGTATTTTTGCCCAGGACTTTGCTAAAAAAACGACCAGTAGAAAAACAAGACACAATATCATTGTGGTAAGTTTTTTCATTCTGAAGGTCTGCATTTTAATATCCTCCAGAAGTTAGCTTTATTTCCTGGACAATTAGGTGTTCAGTTCTTTTTGCGGATTGCGGAATGGTGAATTCGGTTCTTTCAGTACTCAGCCCAAAGTGGATTTCAGTGAGAGATTGAGCAAATTGGGAGTTGAAACTCTCTTTTTGGAAGTAACTAAACACACTCAAAATAATGAAAGAAGTTGCCACGATTACTGTGACCCATACCAGGCTTTGTAGAATACTTCTTTTTCGGGATCTTTTAAGGATTTTTTCTAAGGTAAAATTGGCCTTCAGAGGAGGCATTTCGTTTATTTCAAAGGCGTGTCCGAGTGCCTTTTTAAACCTCTGTACTTTTAGCATTTCGTTGGCACATAACGAACATTGCTTGAGGTGTGCCTTGACTGCCCGGTATTCCTCAACTGACAGCTCTTTATCTAAAAAAGCGGAAAGTTTGTCCTGTACTTTTGAGCAGTTCACAATTAATCACTCCAGAAAAGAAAAATATCCTCACCATACCTTGCTTCGATTTCTTTTCTGACTTTTTTACGCGCTCTGTGCAATCGGGAACGGACAGTGCCAATGGGGCATTTAACGATATTACTTGTTTCTTCGTAGGAATATCCCATCAGATCGCAGAGTATAATTACTTCTTTCATCCCTGTGGGGAGCTTTTCTATGGTCTTTTTGATTTCTCCAAGCACCAGCTTGCGCATGGTTTCTTTTTCAGGATCTGCGATGGCTTCCTTTTTGAAGGCTAAAATATCCCATGTTTCTTGTTGCTGATCGTTCAAGTTTTTGTGAGGTGTCAGGAATTTTAGCAACTTTTCTTTTCTGAGCTGTTGGCGATAGACGTTCAGAAGAATGCTGTTCACCCAGGTTTCGAAAGGGTAGTTAGCATTGTAACTTTTACGGTACTTAAAGGCCCTTAGAAAAGCTTCTTGAGCCAAGTCCTGGGCTTTGTCGGAATTACCAGCCAGATAATGGGCGAAGCTCAACACTTTTTGCTGGGATTCCTGAATCTTTTTTTCAAACCACAACTTTTCTGCTGAAGCCAGCTCACAGCTCTTGGTAGCAGTATCCCTTGTTTTTGTAAACGCGATCATCGTAAATCACCTGTTAGAAAGTATTCTGTAACTACAATATCTAGTTTTTCGATAAAAGTTCCTACAGGAAGAAGCGGTTGTAATCTTCTTCTCGAACTTTAACCTTTTTGCCATTCTCGAGTTCAAGGTGAATAGAGCTATGGATTACGTCCACTTCTACCACTTTTGCTTCGCCAAAAGGAGTGACTATTTTACTACCCTTGCGAGGCAACTGGTGAAGTAATTTCTTGTAAAGGTAGTACTCAAAGTTAAGACAGCACATCAGTCTCCCACAAAGGCCTGATATTTTAGCTGAATTGAGAACCAGGTTTTGTTCTTTAGCCATTTTAATCGACACGGGTTCAAAATTGGATAAGAAGCGACTGCAACATACTTCTCTGCCACAGATTCCACATCCACCCACAATTCTTGCTTCGTCTCTTACCCCAAGCTGCCTCATTTCTATGCGGGTGTGAAAAATGGAAGCCAGATCCTTTACAAGTTGCCTGAAATCTATCCTTCCCTCGGCCCCGAAGTAAAAAATCAATCTGCTTCGGTCGAGGGTGTAGTGAGCTTTTAGAAGCTTCATTTGAAGTTTGTATTCCTGTATTTTTTGTTGGGTAACTATGAAGGCTTCTCTTTCTTTGACTGTGTTTAGTTCGTATTGCTTGAGGTCGGTTGGTGTTGCTATTCTTATAACGGGTTTGAGGTTTTCTTCTTGACCAGCAGGCATGAGATGGGTTACTGCTTCGCCAATTTCCATGCCCAATATGGTTTCTACTACACATTTTTCTCCAGGATTGATTGGCAAATTTCTTGCATTGAAGTGATAAATTTTGGTATTCCCGTAGAACTTTATACCTATTTTATGTCGCATCCTGAATTACCTCCTTAAACTCGAGCAAGAAGTGTATTAGCGCTGCATCTTGATTGACGTTGCTGTTGATATCTCTGTTTAGTTGTTCGATTTCTTCTACAAGATTATAGATGTTTTCTTCACCGAAGTTTTTGTTGTTTACAATCTTTATAATTTTCTCCTCAAGTTCGGCGAAGTAGAGCAATTCTCTTTCCTTATGTCTTGAATAAATGAGCAGGTCTCGCAGATAAAGTTCGAGAAATGATAGCACTTCTTGGAGGTTTGTTTTGAAAGAAAGCAGCTCATTGCCCAGGGATAGAAGGGAGCCGATATTGGAAAGTTCGCCAAATTTCTCAATGAACCGATATAATTCTTCACCTTTTTCCAGTATTTGCAAAGCTTTATTTATGCTCCCTTGGGCTTTTTGAGCAGCAAAAAGGGCTTTTTTAGGGGGTATGTTTCGTTTTTCGATCAGGAAAGATTCGATTGTTTTCGCCGGTAAGGGTGCAAAATGCAATATGGTGCACCGCGAAACCAGTGTATGGGGCAAGTCCCTGATGCCAGGGCTGGTGAGGATGATGACGCTCTTTGGAGGCGGTTCTTCTAAGGTTTTTAAGATGCAATTCGCAGCTTCTTCGGTCATGAAAGCAATGTCTTCGATCACTCCTACGCGATATTTGCCTTCCAAGGGTTTATAATGAATCCATTTGTTGAACTCCCTTATCTGGTCGATTTTTAGAGTTTCACCTTCAGGAGCTATTTTTAAGAAGTCGGGGTGAGTTCCCCTTTCAATTAGAGTACAACTTCTACATTTATCGCAGGAACCATTTTGGTCGGAAGAGGAACAGTTTAAAAGTTTTGCAAGTTCCAGGGCACAGAGTTTTTTCCCTATACCTTCTTTCCCCACAAGTAGATAGGCATGGGCAATCTTTCCTGAAGAAACAGCTTTTTGAAGATATTCTTTCTGAAATTTATGTCCCTTGATATTTTGCCAACTCAATTTCCTTTAAAACCTTTCGTAGTACTGGATGGGTATTTCTAAAAGAATTCCTCCTCCTCTCTCTACTTTAACTTTTTGAGGTAAGTAGGGTCCAAGTGGTTCGTTAACAGGCAAGGTGGACTCAATGGTCTCTTCTCTACGGGAACAGTTGGTACGAACTAATTGTTTGATTTTTTCTCTGCTTTTTTCATCGGTGGCTATCAGAAAGGTAGTGTTTCCTTCTCGCAGAAAACCTCCAGTGGAGGCAAGTTTGGTGAAGGAGATATTTTCTTCCCTGAGCACTTCTGCCAGTTTTAGGGCATCCTGATCCCGGACTACACATATAAAAAGTGAAGTTAATTTCATTTTAAGTCACTCACTTTTTGGTCGAGGAGATTTTCGACTTCTTTTTTTATTTCTTTGAAAACCTCCTCTTTCGGTTTGTGGGAATCTATAGTTTTTATCCGGTTAGGGTTTTTCTTAGCCAGATCCAGAAAACCCTCTCTAATTTCGCAAAGAAGATCCCCTTTTTTCTCGAATTCTTTTTCAAAGCGCATTTCTTCTTGGGGGGTATGCGCAAGAGCCCTGCGAAGACCAACCTCTGGTGTCACATCGAGAAGAAAAGTGAGGTCGGGCTGTAAGTTTTCTGTAACCATTCTGTTAAGGTAATTTATGGTATTCAGTGGAATTTTTCTGCCATACCCCTGATATGCTAGCGTGGAATCATTGAAACGTACACAAATCACTATTTCGCCTTTTTTTATAGCTGGAAAAACAACTTTGATTACATGCTCCCTTCTCGAGGCCTCAAAAAGCAAAACCTCAGCAAGCGCATCGATGCTTCCACTTTCTGGGTTTAGAAGAAGAGCTCTTATTTTCTCTCCCAAGGGAGTGCCACCAGGCTCTTGAGTGAAGATACAGGCATAGCCCTTTTTTTTCAAGTATTCAAACAGTTTTCTAGCGTGCGTGGTTTTGCCACTTCCTTCGATGCCTTCAAAAGTTATGAAAAGCCCTTTGGGTGATTTTTGCATTGTTTCCATTTTTTGTCTTATTCGTTAAGACTACGGGGGTATATGATTACCCTGCGAAAGGGCTCTTCGCCTATACTTTGCGAGAACAAATTGTATTTTTCGGCGATACGATGTTGTAATCTACGGACGTATGCATTGGAAGGAGGGAGTTCAGCTGGTTCTCCCTGCTTCAACACTCGATGGACGGCTTTTTCGGCCTCCAAAATCCTGGTATTATCGTGCATAGGTTCTTCGTAACCAAAGAGCTCCCTTACAAATTTTTGCACCTGAACATAGGTATTGCTTCTTATAACGTGAATAGGTATGCCCCGTTTTTCTGCTTCTTTAATTTTGCTGGTGCCCTTTCGGTAACGACTCTTCAGAGTCAAAAGGATGTCAGCAGAGCCCAAATCTTCCACTACTTCGAGGGGAATTTTCAGCTGATTGATGGCTCTTTGTACATAGTTTTTGCTGATTGCAAACAGGTAGACTCTCAAAAATTTGGTTTTTGTTAACTCTGGAGATAAGACTTGCTCTACTGTTTGAGGTGTAGGCGTTTCTCTCTCAGAGACTTCTTCCTGCTGAAGGACTTCTATGGTGCCCTTTTCAGTTTTCATTCTTATTTCCGGTTTGGGGTCATATCCTCGCAATAAGAGGTCCACAGCCTGTGCAGTATCGTGATAGATCCCCAGAGTATCGCGATTGCGGAGCTCAATTACTACGTCAAAAGTAGGAATGGCCTTTCGCTCCAGTATGGCTTTTTGAGTGCCTCTTCTTTTGGCCTCTTCATCGCTCAGTATGACTGATTGGACGCCACCTATCAGGTCGCTAAGCGTGGGATTTAGGAGGAGATTTTTCAGAGTATTACCGTGGGCAGTAGCAATGAGCTGTACTCCTCGTTCGGCAATAGTTCTGCATGCTCTGGCCTCTTCTTCTCTGCCAATTTCGTCCACAATAATAATTTCTGGCATATGGTTTTCTACTGCTTCGATCATGACATCGTGCTGTCTTTCTGGTGAAGATACCTGCATTCTTCTTGCTCTTCCTATGGCGGGATGAGGAACATCTCCATCTCCAGCTATTTCGTTAGAAGTGTCTACTATTACCACTCTTTTTTGGAACTCATCGCTCAACACCCGGGCAATTTCCCGTAGTTTGGTAGTTTTTCCTACACCCGGTGGGCCAAGGAGCAAAATGTTTTTACCTGATACTACTATGTCGCGGATAATATCTATAGTTCCATATACTGCTCTTCCAACTCTTAAAGTTAGGCCAATGATGTCTCCCAGACGGTTTCTGATACAGGATATCCGATGCAACGTTCTTTCAATTCCAGCCCGGTTATCTTTAGTGAAAGAACCTACTCTTTGTACTACATAATCAAGGTCCTCCCGAGTAGTAACGTAGTCTTGAAAAACAACAAATCCCTCACTGAACCTGGCTTCCAGAGGTCTTCCCAGGTCCATGATTATTTCTATTAAATCATCGCAATTTTCCTGTTCTTCAATTACCGAGCGTATATGGCTCGGTAATACCTCAAGCAGCTTGGAGAGATTATCGACTACTCCGTATTCTCCTTTCATAATTTCTGATTTTCCTCCCAGCAATTAATAAGGTTTGAGATCCTCGAACAGGCAAGATTTGGATTTTTTAAAATTTGCCCTTTTAAAATTTACCAAAAGTAAAAACGCTTAACGAATGCATTTTATTTCTTTTAACCTTGCTTGCTGGTCATCTTTTGATGATTATATGCTAATTTTCCAAAAATTGGAATTAGCGCGAATTTTTAATAAAATAAGTTCATGGACAGTGGTAATAATTTCTTGAGAGTGTTGGCTGTTAGCGATAGAGTAGACCCTCGTATATATAGTGTTTCTCTGTGTGAGCGTTTTAGCAATATCGACTGCGTGGTTTCTTGTGGGGATCTACCAGAGTATTACCTTGATTTCATAGTCTCTTCTTTAAATGTTCCACTGTTTTTCGTGCATGGTAATCATGACCCCTCTGGTGGTAAAGGAGTTCTGGCAGGGGGTGTTAACCTGGACGAGCAAACTGTAATTTATCGCGGTTGTATCTTTGCTGGTTTGGAAGGATCTCCCTGGTATAATGGCAACTTGCATCAATATTCGGAAAGAGATATGTATTTCAAGTACCTGCGATTGTTGCCAAAGCTTCTCTGGAACAAAGTGCGCTTTGGCAGATATCTTGATGTTTTAGTGACCCATGCACCTCCGCGGGGCGTACACGAGGGACAGGATGCTGTGCACAGGGGTTTTTCAGTTTTTACCCGCATCATAAAAAAGTATCGTCCCAAATATCATCTTCACGGTCATGTACATCTTTATGATCGAAGACAAAGTTTGCAAGATCTTTTTTATGAAACCCTGGTAGTTAACTGCTATAACTACCGGGTTCTGGAAATCGAAATACCATCCTGACTGATGATGTTGATTTTGATGAAACTACAAAATTGACAGGTTGAGTGCTTTTAATGCGCGAGTTGGTTCCTTAACCTCAAAAATTGTTTGAATTAATAGCTTGTGTCTGGAGTTTTAGTTCGCGCTTTTTCCTTGTGTTAAAATGTAGAAGTTAATTGACAAAATAACAGTTGGTTTTGGTCTTGATACAGTGAGGAAGGAAGACCTATTGGTAGAAATTCGCGAAGAAGTTAAGAAATGTTTTCGGTGTCCACTTGCCGAGCAGCGCACTCAAATCGTTTTTGGAGAAGGCAATCCTGACGCTTTGCTAATGTTTATTGGAGAAGCCCCTGGCGAGGAAGAAGACCGTACAGGTCGCCCTTTCGTGGGCAAGGCTGGTCAGCTACTAACCAGAATAGTTAGGTCGGTTAATCTTACCAGAGAGGAAGTGTATATAGCCAACATGGTTAAATGCAGGCCTCCAGGAAATCGCAATCCTACTCTTCAGGAAATAGAAACTTGCTTCCCTTTTCTAGAGGCTCAGATTGCCATTATAAATCCCTCCATCATAGTTGCTCTGGGTAGTGTCGCTGCCTCTTATTTGCTTGATACTAAATTACCTATCAGCAAATTACGTGGTCAATGGTATGATTGGAGAGGTGGCAAGAAAATATTCCCCATGTTTCACCCCAGCTTTCTTTTAAGGTATAATTCACGAGCACCTGGTTCTCCAAGGTACCTAACCTGGCTGGACATTAAGGAAGTGAAAAAGATGTACGACTTGCTGCGCCAGGCTTCTTAGCTTGACCATCTGTGGGTGGTCTATGCTATAATAATCTGAGTATTTGTGGGAGGTGGTTTTATATATGAGTTATTTTGATTCTGTTAAGGCCTTTACCACAGAACAGGTGGTAAAACTGATAGTTAACTCCTTGCGTAACGTTTCAGATGAAACAATAATTAAGTTAACTTATCTTGCTGAAAAATTGACGCCCATTCCCTACTACCGGGATCAAATTGCAGGGCTTCGCCGCATGTTTGAAGAAAAAAGACCTCAAATAATTCTTGCTCGAAAGGTGCTTCAGGAAACTCATCCCAATGTTCGGGAAAAGTTAATGGTCAACCTTATAGTGAAAAGCATTTTGTTAGGTGTTCCCAAACGCCAAAAGCTGGAAAAAGAGTTAGGTTGTCAGGTCCCCTTCTTTTTTGTGGTTAGCCCCACCATGCGTTGCAATCTTAACTGCTATGGTTGTTATGCGGGTGAGTATCGCAAAGAAAGTGATATGCCCATAGAAATTCTGGACCGCATTTTTAGCGAGGCCAAGGAGATGGGAATGCATTTTCTGACCATCTCTGGTGGGGAACCGTTTATCAGGAAAGAGCACCTGGACCTTTTCGAAAAACACAACGACATATCTTTTCAGATTTATACCAATGGAACCCTGATTGACCGTGCTGTGGCTAAAAAGCTTGCTCAGATGGGAAATGTCTATCCGGCAATAAGCGTGGAAGGGTACGAAGAAGAAACCGATGCGCGGAGAGGAAAAGGAACTTTCAAAAAGATCATGCAAGCCATGGAGGCACTTAGGGACGAGGGAGTCATCTTTGGTTTCTCCATCACAGCAACACGTCACAACACTGAGCTGGTTTCCAGCGATGAGTTCATGGATTTTTTGATCGACAAGGGTTGTACTTTTGGTTGGTACTTCACCTATGTTCCGATTGGCAAGAAACCGGATGTCTCTCTGATGCCCACCCCAGAACAGAGGCTTCACCTTAGAAAACAGGTACACAAATTACGCTATGAAAAGCCGATATTTATTGGGGACTTCTGGAATGATGGTCCTTATGTTGGTGGCTGTATAGCTGGAGGTAGAAGATATTTCCATATCAATAACTCCGGTGATGTAGAGCCGTGCGTTTTCTGTCATTTTACTGTTGACAACATTAAGGATAAGTCTCTTAAAGAGGTTATATCTTCTCCATTTTTCCGGGCTATTCAGGAGCGACAACCTTATGACAACAACTTAATGCGTCCTTGTATGCTGATTGATGTTCCCGAAGTTCTTCGTGAAGTGGTAGAAAAATATGGTGCACGTCCCAGCCATGAAGGTGCGGAGAGTTTGATTACCACCTTGAAAGACGACATAGATGCTTATTCTCAAGCTTTCAAGAAGCTGGCTGATGAGATATGGGAGACCGAATATAAAGGAACTATTTACTATAAGGACTACAAGGCAGAACGGCAAGAGTATTTGCGCAAACTCCAGGAAGAGGCAATGAAAAAGGAAAAAGTAAGAGCGTGAAAGGTTTCGAGATTTGGCGCTCAAATTAAAAAAAGCGAGGGCTAAGCCCTCGCTTTTTTTAATTTTCGAGGTTTTGGTTCTTGAACGCCCTCCAACCAATGTCTTTTCGATAATACATATCCTCAAAGTGTATTTTTTTGACCGCCTGATAGGCTTTAGCAGCGGCTTTTTCGAGTGTTTTATCTCTACCGCAAACATTTAGTACTCTTCCACCTGAAGTGAGAAAGAAGTTATCTTGTTTTCTGGTTCCAGCGTGAAATATGAGCACCTCGTCTTCGGGCAGATTCTGGAAGGTCTCCAGTCCACTAATGATCTTTCCAGTTTCGTAGTTCCCGGGATAACCTTTGCTGGCCAGAACTACACAAAGCGCCGCCTTTTCGTTTTCTTTAATTTTTAAAAGGTGTAGTTTTTGATCAATGATTGCGGTTTGTATTTCCACCCAGTCATTGGCAATACGAGGTAAAACTGCTTGAGTTTCTGGATCTCCCAAGCGCACGTTGAATTCAAGCACAAAGGGTCTCTTTTGGGAGTCGATCAGCAAACCCGCATAGATAATTCCTCGATAATCAAGCTTTTCTTTCTGAATGCCCTCTACAAGGGGTTGGAAGATTTCCCTGTCTATTTGTTGGAGAAGTGCTTCTTCCACGTTGGGCACAGGTGAATAAGAACCCATACCTCCAGTATTAGGTCCTGTTTCTCCTTCGCCCACCTTTTTGTGATCTTGAGAAACAGGAAGTCTCAAGTAAGTTTTGCCATCGTAAACAGCCATTACTGTGATTTCTTCTCCTTCCAGAAAATCCTCGATAACTACTCTTTTCCCGGCTTCTCCAAATTTTTTCTGTACCATTAATTCCCAGAGCGTATTTTTAGCTTCCCCAAAATCGTTAACGATACTAACGCCTTTTCCAAAAGCAAGACCGTCAGCCTTGATAACCGCAGGGTAATTATGAGTTACTTGGAAATATTCTATGGCCTGCTGATAGCTATCAAAGATCCGGAAAGGCGCAGTAGGTATGGAGTGCTTTTCCATAAAATTTTTAGCGAAGGCTTTGCTGGATTCAAGCATAGCTGCTTTTTGGGTGGGACCGACAATGTTAATTCCATTCTCACGAAATAGATCTACTATGCCTTGGGCTAAAGGTGCTTCTGGTCCCACCAGGACCAGGTCTATTTCTTTTTCTTTTGCTAAGGAAAGCATATCCTTAAATGAAGAAAGAGCTACGCACTCTCCTATTTCACTCATTCCTCCATTGCCAGGTACACAAAAAATCCTGTCAACGTCTTTATTTTGTTTTACTTTCCAGGCTATACAGTATTCTCTTCCCCCGCTGCCCACAATCATCACTTTCAAGGTCCTTTTCACCTCTTTCGGATAACTTTTCTGCCTTTAATTTCTAACTTTCCTTCTAAAAAAAGCCTTACGGCCTCTTTGTAAATGCGATGTTCGTGTTGGAGAATCCTTTCAGCAAGGCTTTCCGGCGTATCATGGTCTTCAACTGGACAGCATTCCTGAAGGATTATTGGTCCTGTGTCCATTCCTTCATCAACAAAGTGTACTGTGCAGCCGCTTACTTTAACTCCATATTCCACAGCTTGCTTTTGAGCTTCTAAACCCGGGAAGGCTGGTAAAAGGGAAGGATGAATATTTATGATTTTGTTGGGGAAGCTTCTTATTATTTCTTTACCAAGAATTCTCATATAACCTGCAAGGCATATAAGGTCTGGGTCTTCCTTCTTTAAGACGGAAAGCAACTTTCTTTCATATTCTTTTTTAGAAGGAAACAGAGAGTAATCAAAAACTGTTGTCGGAATGCCAGCAAGCTTTGCTCTTTCCAAAGCATAAGCCTTAGGGTTGTCGCTTATTACTAAAGAGATATACCCGTTAAAATATTTTTCTTTTGAAGCGTCAATTAGAGCTTGTAGATTGGTTCCTCGGCCTGAGGCAAGAACCACTATTTTTCCAGGATTATTCGTCAACTAAAATCACCCTCCTGTTTCCAGGTACTATTTTTCCGACTAAGTAGGTTTTTTCGCCCTGGTCAGAAAGAATCCTCAGGGCTTCGTCTACTTTTTTTTCATCGAAAATCATAATCATGCCTATGCCCATATTGAAGACTCTCCACATTTCTTTTTCAGGAACATTGCCCAGTTTTTGTAAGAACGAAAAAATAGGCATTTTGGGATATGCTTTCTTGTTTATCCAGGCATCGCAATTGGAAGGTAAGATACGAGGAATATTTTCTAGGACACCTCCTCCTGTTATATGAGCTATGCCCTTAGGAGGGCAATTCTCAAGAAGGGGTAATACCAGGGGTACATAAATGCGGGTGGGCTCCAAAAGAATGGAACTTAAGTTTTTGCCTTCCCACTTTTGATTGTAGTCTATATTGTTTTCTTTCAATATTTTACGAACCAGAGAAAATCCGTTGCTGTGTAAACCTGAAGAAGCAAGACCCACTATTACGTCTCCAGGTGCAATTAGCCTTCCGTTTATGATTTTTTCTTCACTCACTTCTCCTATGGCGAAGCCAGCAAGGTCATACTCTCCTTCCCGATACATGTCGGGCATTTCCGCTGTTTCTCCGCCAAGAAGAACGCAGTTAGCTCTTTTACAACCTTCCAGTATTCCCTGGATTACTTCTTCCAGGACCTCCATTTCAAGTTTCCCGCAGGCGAGATAATCCATGAAAAAAAGTGGCTTGGCACCCACACAAAGGAGATCGTTAACGCACATTGCCACCAAATCTATGCCTACCGTGTCGTTTTTACGAGTTCTTTGAGCTATTTCCAGCTTTGTACCTACTCCGTCACAGGTTGCAGCTATACACATTTTGTAAGCATGATTGGATATGCGGAATATACCAGCGAACCCACCTATGCCTTCTACCACCTGGTCCGATTTTAAGGTTTGGATGTGGCTGGCTATTTTTTTGACAAATTTGTTTGCAAGCTCAATATCTACACCTGCTTTTTTGTAATCCCACTGATTCATTTTTGTTCCTCCAGACCCAGTCTCTGGAATATGTAATCCACATATTTTGTAAAATGACTGTAATCGAACATTTGCTCTAATTCTTCCTGTGAAAAGTGATTCTGAATACTAGGTTCTTCTTGGAGTGCTTTTTGAAAGTTTAGGCTTTCATCTTCCCAGGTTCGCATTGCTGCTCTTTGTACCACCTCGTAAGCCTGTTCTCGGGTTAGGCCTCTTTTGACAAGCTCAAGCAGAATTCTTTCCGAAAAAACTAATCCCCTGCTTTTTTCAAGATTTTTTTTCATATTTTGGGGATAGACTACCAGGTTGCTGAGGAGCTTGGCAAAAGTGTTTAAGAGGTAATCAGCGAGTATGAAAGAATCAGGAAGAATAATTCTTTCGGCCGAGGAATGGGAAATATCTCTTTCGTGCCAGAGAGGAATATTTTCAAGGCTTGTTAGTAAGTTGCCTCTCAACACTCTACTGAGTCCGCATATTTGTTCCCCCGTGATAGGGTTTTTTTTGTGAGGCATGGCAGAAGAACCCTTTTGCCCTGTCCCAAAACCTTCTTCTACTTCTCTAATTTCAGTTCTTTGAAGATTGCGTAATTCGGTAGCAAACTTCTCAAGGCTGGTTGCAATCATCGCTAAAGGCCAGATTACTTCAGCATACCGGTCTCGCTGGATTATCTGATTAGATACGGGAGCGGGAGTAAGTCCCAGCTTTTTGCATACGTATTCTTCTACCCGGGGATCAATATTCGCGTAGTTGCCAACAGCTCCAGATATTTTGCCCACACTTATGGTTTCTTTGGCTTTTTGCATCCTGATTCGGTTTCTCTCCATTTCTGCATACCACAGGGCCATTTTAAGGCCAAAAGTAGTTGGTTCGGCGTGGACTCCGTGGGTTCTTCCTATCATGAGAGTGTAACGATGAGTAAGAGCTTTGTCTTTAATGGCCTCCAGCGCTCTGTCTATGTCTTCAAGAATTATTTCGCAGGCCTCTTTCATTAGATAGGCGTTAGCGGTGTCCAGCATGTCAGAAGAGGTCATGCCGAAGTGGAGAAATCTGGCTTCTGGACCTATGCTTTCTGAAATAGTGGTCAAAAAAGCAATTACGTCATGTCGAGTTTTTGCTTCGATTTCTTCCATTCGAGATGGAGAGAAAGATATTTTACTCCGCACTTTTTCAAGGATTTCTTTGGGGAAAAGGCCCAGTTCACACCATGCTTCAAGAGCAAGCATTTCTACTTTCGTCCACACTTCGAAGCGGTGTTCGTCGCTCCAGATTTGCCCCATTCGGGGAAGAGTGTAACGCTTGATCAAGAACCGTTCCTCCTCTCAGAGTTTTCTTTTTGGGGAGTTCCACAATAGGGACAGTAAAACATTTCTGGTTTAATGTCTTTTCCACATGACGAGCAAAAAGATTTTTCTTTTTTGAAGCTAAGCAGCTTTTCTTTGACCTCTTCCATTTCCTCTTCTAAGGAAAGCACTTTTTGACAGTCTTCCTTGAGTTTGTCCACGTTGAGTTCATCTTTGCGATAAAGTTCATAAACTTTTGCTCCAAGCTCCCCAATGCTTTTGCGACGTTCCCTGTTTAGAGATCTTAACTTCAAAAACATGCTTAATATGTGCCACCATCTCTTGGGAGAATCGTTTTTGACCATAGCTCAATCAACCCCAGAATTTAGCAGGTATCAGTTTACCATATTATTATAGCTTCTGCATCGCGCATTTAGCCTTTGTTTCAGGTGCCTTTCAGGAATCTTTTCTATATTTTTAGAACGATTTTGGTTATCGAGAAAAGTGCGGTTTATGGGGGTAATTCAAAAACATTAGTGTAAATTTATTGTAGATCTTTTAATAACCAGAGAGAAAAAGAATAAGTATAGGAGACCTCACCATCCAGAGTATGGCATAAGAGAGTCTTGTCTTGCGCGAAGAAAAGCACAGTAAACACTACTCATGGAGGTGAGGTCCCATAACATGGTACAACAAATGTTTTAAAAGGATTCCAGAGGATGCGGGGGTATCTCTGGAGTTACTGAATCCCAGAGAGTGCAAAGCCCTGGTCCTTGATGGGGTGTGGTTCAAGAAGCGCAAGAAAAAAGAAAGGAGTACTGGGAAAGGCTTTTGAACCCGCATATACCAGAGAGGACTTCAGGAAGTGGAGCTTCTGGTGACTGATGAGACCTGAAGAATATGGGAAACTCTGGAAGTGGTTTATCTTGAAGCTAAAAAAACATAACTGTGTCTTTGGCATCTTGGAAGGACCCTGGAGAGAATGCTTCCTAAGAAGAGTTACTCAAAAAGAAGAAGGCCCAGAACTCCCAGGAAGCTCAAGAGAAACTGGAGATGACAGAGGGAAGAACCGGCAGTGATCAGAGCTTTGCTGTCGGCATCGATCAAAAAAT